>CABZOW010000001.1 GCA_902527525.1 uncultured Alphaproteobacteria bacterium
AAATTTTCAATAAAGCCATATTGAAACTGACTCTGAGTATTAACATCAAAATTAGATTTATAATATTTATTATAATCCTCATGATTAGAAATTCTAAAATCAGAACTAAGATCTATAATTTTAACTTTTGATATTAATTCTTTGACATATCTATGAGCTGAGCCGTGAGGTAATGCTAAAAAAACACAATCTAAATTTTTAAAATCATCTAGATTATCTGTTTGTATGTCTTTTAAATTTAATGATTGTAAATGAGGAAACTCCTCATCAATCGATAATTCTCTTTGAAATATTTTTGATAGCCTTACATTTGGATGCATAGAGAGAATTCGTATTAATTCTATACCTAAATAACCATTAGCTCCTATTATACCTACTTTAATCATTATTAATCCTATTGATTATCTTAGCAAAAACATTGACATGGTTAGTTGAATTATAAATATTTAAAAAGTCTGAATTAGGTATAGAAAATTTATCGATAGATTGTTTGTAAGCAGAGACATTATTTGTAACAGGTCCACTTATGATCAACAGTTTATCATCTAGATTATTAGATTTTAGGTTCTCAATTATATTAACTGCCCCTGATACATCATAAGCACAAATAATAATTACATCGATTGACTCCGTAATTTCAGTATTTTGAATGATTTCCTTCGTTCCATAATCTCCGTGATAGCCGTCCCCTAATTCCATTAAAATTATTTCTGCATCTTCTGACATATCACTAATAATAGAGGCTGAGCAATTTTGTATAGTTTCTTTATCATTCATACAGGTGCTAGGCAGACCATAATCTACAAAATCTGATGTTTTATAAGCTCCATTATCTTCGTAAGAGTATAAATCTTTCTGGGAAGCAGTACCTGCTAACTTACAGGCATTAATTCTTTTATAATAATTACTAAGTGTTTTAATTATAAAAGAAGTTACTGTCGTTTTTCCTGAGTCTATACCAGTGCCTATGACAGCAATAGATGGAACTTTGTTTTTTATCGTCTTTTCTTTAATTTTTGAATAATTAACTAAATTCAATTGTTTATTACTATTATTTATAATAGATCCAAGCACCTCGCACTCTGTTGCAGGACCTAAGAGAATATTGAAATCTTTACAAATACCAATGACCCCTCCTAAGTTTAAAATATGGATTTTATCGTGTTTATTTAATTCAGATGGCACAGATCCTGTCATTCCTGAGGATGCAATCCGATTACCTAAAGCACCAAAGATAATATCTCCTTCAGTTAGTTCAGTAATTCTTCCAGAAATTAACTCTAGCTTATTGTAATTAGGATTAACTGAAATTACTTTTACTGCAATTAGTTGCCCTTGATTACAATCAATCAAATCAGAGATACTCAATTCATCAATATTATTGATGTTTTTAAGTACAGAGCCTATTTTTTTAGTATAAATCATCTTAAGGTTGGTTTTATATAATTATCAAGAATATAAGCAATATTTTATTTAACAGATAATATATAAGAAAATTAGACTAAAGCTTTAAATTTCGCACATTTTTAGCCGCTTGGCGAATTCTTTGCTCATTTTCTACTAGCCCTATTCTCACAAAACCCTCACCATATTCACCAAAAGCAATACCTGGTGAAACAGCTACATCAGCCTTTGTCATTAAATCCTTAGCAAATTTTAAAGATCCCTTATTTTGATACTTTTTGGGTATAGGTGCCCATGCGAACATACTAGCTTTAGGACTAGGGATGTTCCAACCTGATCGTGACATAGACTCAACTAAGACATTTCTTCTACTTTCATAAATTGACCTAATTTCAGAAACACAAGATTGAGATCCATTAAGAGCTGTGGCTGCAGCAACTTGGACGGGAGTAAATGCTCCATAATCTAAATAAGATTTAATTTTAGTTAAAGCCTCAATTAGTTTTTTATTTCCAACAGCAAATCCAATTCTCCAACCAGCCATAGCATAAGTTTTTGACATTGATGTAAACTCAACAGCAATATCTTTGGCTCGATTAACTTGTAAAATTGAAGGTGGTGGTTTCTTATCAAAGTATATTTCTGCATAAGCAAGGTCTGATAAAACATAAACATTATATTTTAATGCCATCTGAATAATTTCCTTATAAAAATCTAAGTCGACTACTTGCGCTGTTGGATTAGATGGGAAAGAAACTATCAATGCCACAGGTGAAGGTGAACTATTTCTAATAGAGCGATCTAGTCTTTCTAAGTATGTTTCAGGATCAAAAATACCATCTTTCATTGTTTGTAGATGTCTTAGTGAAGCACCCGCTATTATAAAACCATATGGATGTATCGGATATGAAGGATTAGGCGAAATAATAATATCTCCGGGTGTTGAAATTGCTTGGGCTAAGTTAGCCAAACCCTCTTTAGAACCCAAGGTTACTATAACTTCACTATCAGGATTTAATTTAACACCAAATCTTTTTTGATAATATTTAGCTTGAGCTTTTCTTAAACCAGGTACGCCCTTACTAATTGAGTACCTACCTGTTCCTGGTTTATCTGTCACTTCTTTTAATTTATCTCTTATATGTTTAGGTGTTGGCATATCTGGATTACCCATGCCAAAATCTATAATGTCTTTGCCGTTTTTTCTAAGTTTTGCTTTAAGTTTATTTATCTCTCCAAATATATAGGGAGGCAAACGATCAATTCTGTTAAAATCATGTTTCACAATAATTAAAATAGATTTTTTTAAAAATATCTAAAGTATTAAATTGTTACCATAGCCTTTAATTTAAAAAATTTGATTAGGTTATTATTTTATTTTTTTCATTATCCACTATTACTGGGCTTTCATAATATGTGATTTCTGGTTCCGAGTAACGTTCTGTAATCCACTTAATTCTATCTTCACTAAACCATGTTTTAGCATTTTCTATTGTTAAAAAAGTGTAGACTCCCCCAGCAAATCCATTTTCAATATCTGCTATATAATTTTTTCTCAGAAGCCCCTTTACATCTATATATATTTCAGAAGTTTCAATAAATTTTTCTTTAAGAGTTTTTAAATTAAGATCATCAGATATCTTAAATTTAACTAGAACTGTAATCATAAGTTTTAATAATACTAAAAATTAAATATTTGATTACAATGTTTATTTTTTTATTCCCACTCAATTGTAGATGGAGGTTTACTTGTTATGTCATACAAAACCTTGTTCACTCTGGGAACTTTATTAATTATCAGTGTTGCTACATCAGATAGTGTATTAATATCAATTTGAGTTACATCTGCAGTCATTCCATCAACTGAATTGATACATCTAAGAACACAAGTCTCTTCATAAGTTCTTTCGTCTCCCATAACTCCAACTGATTTAACTGGTAGTAAAACAGCAAAAGCTTGCCATGATTTATTATATAAATCTTTATCAATTAAAAAATTAATGAAAATTTCATCTATATCCCTCAATATATCTAATCTCTGTCGGTTTACTTTACCAATACAACGTATGCCCAATCCGGGACCCGGAAATGGATGTCGATTTACAAATTTATGATCAAGTTTGTAGAACAAACCTAATCTTCTTACTTCATCCTTAAAAAGCTCTTTAAAAGGCTCTATAACATCAAATTTAAGGTCTTTTGGTAAACCACCAACGTTATGATGGGATTTAATTGTAACGCTCTTTCCACCATGAAATGAGCGACTTTCTATTATATCTGTATAAAGAGTACCTTGAGCTAAATAGAAATCTTTTTGTGATAACTTTCTAATGTAGTTAGAAAAGATCTGTATAAACAAACCTCCAATAATTTTTCTTTTAAGTTCTGGCTCAGTAACATTTTTAAGTTTTTTTAAAAAGAGATGTTCGGCATTGATTATATTCAGTCTTAAATTAAAGGATTTAAATACTGCTTTAATATTTTTCACATCATACTTTCTTAGCAATCCATTATTAACAAAAATAAAGTGGACATTATCAAGCTTAAGATATTTTGATAAAGCAAATGCTAAAACAGTTGAGTCAACACCCCCTGAAACAGCACAAACAATATTAGGTTTTTTTTCTTTTACATTAATTCTAAAATATCTTCCTATAGTTTGATGTAAATCATTATTTCTCCAATTTTCTTTTAATTTACAAATATCAAATAAAAAGTTTTTTAAAATCTGATTTCCAAATTCTGTATGCGTTACTTCACAATGGAATTGAATGGCATAAATATTTTTTTTATAGATAGCTGCTGGTATTTTATTTTTAGTTTTTGCTAGTATCTTAAATCCTTTTGGTATTTTAGTTAAACTATCACCATGAGACATCCACACTTGTTGCTCTGAATTAGTATCTTTGAATAAGTCACTCTTTGATATTTTTATAATTGTCTTTCCATATTCTCTTTGGTTGCTTTTTTCAATCACACCATCAAATTCTTTGGAGATATATTGAAATCCATAACAAATACCAAGAATTGGGATAGGTATCTGATCCAAAGGGATATCTATTTTGGGAGCATTTTTATTTAATACAGAGTCTGGGCCGCCTGATAAGATTAATACTGAATGATTTAAAATATTAGTGACATTGTTGAGATATTTTGGAGGATAAATCTCGGCATAAATACCTAACTCTCGAATTTTTCTTCCAATTAGATGCGTGTACTGAGATCCAAAATCAATAATTAAAACAGATTTACTCAATTGGAACGATAATTAGGAGCTTCTTTGGTCACTTGAACACCATGAACATGGCTTTCGTTAATACCAGAATTAGTCAAACGAACAAATTTTGCATTCTTTTTCAGTGTTGTAAGGTTTTTTGATCCCGTATATCCCATCCCAGATCTTAAACCTCCAGTCAATTGAAATAATACATTAGATACCTGCCCTTTGTAAGGAATTCTCCCCTCTATACCTTCAGGTACTAGTTTAATGGCCTCATTTATTTCGTCTTGAAAATATCTATCAGCAGACCCTCTAGCCATAGCCCCTAACGAGCCCATACCACGATACGATTTATAGGATCTACCTTGAAAAAGAAAAACCTCTCCCGGTGACTCATCAGTACCGGCAAATAAAGAACCAGCCATAATACAATTTGCACCAGCTGCTAAAGCTTTAACTATGTCACCAGAGTAGCGAATTCCACCATCTGAGATCATTGGAATTTTATTTTTATGGGTAATAGAGGCTATGTCTTTGATCGCAGTGAATTGAGGAACTCCCACACCTGCAACAATTCTTGTAGTACAAATAGAGCCAGGGCCAATACCAACCTTTATTGCATCTGCTCCTAGTTTAATCAAATCTTTAGCAGCTTCAGGGGTTGCAATATTTCCAACTACAATTGGTAATTTGATTTTTTTTCGAATTTTTTTAAAAGAGTCTAATACAGCAGAGGAATGTCCATGTGCAGTATCTATAAATAAAATGTCAACACCTGCATTATCTAATTCTATGGCCCTCAATAAATCATTAGGCTTACTTCCTACAGCAGCACCAACTAATAATTGGCCATTTTTATCTTTGACAGAAAAAGGAAACTTCTCTCCTCTTTGAATATCTTTAACAGTTATTAAACCAATACATTTTTTATTATTATCAGTGACTATTAGCTTTTCTATTCTATTTTCTTGTAAAAGTTTTTTTGCTAAACCAAAAGAAGACATACCTTTTGATTGAGTTTGAGTAATAGAGATTACTTTTTTTGTCATTAAATCTTTAACTTTTGTTTTCTTATTAATTACAAAACGCACATCTCTATTAGTTATTATACCTTGAAGTGTATTGTTTTTATCCACTACAGGAAATCCTGATATATTTTGTTCTTTCATTACACTTAAAACATCTTCGATTGTATTATTTGGATTCATTGTAATAGGGTTATAAACAATGCCTGCTTCATATCTTTTCACTTTTTTCACTTCATAACTTTGTGTTTCAATATCAAAGTTTTTATGAATAACCCCTAAACCACCATTTTGAGACATAGCAATAGCCATTTTTGACTCTGTAACTGTGTCCATAGCAGCTGAAATAATAGGAGTGTTTAAGACTATATCTTTTGTAAGATTTGTAGATATATCAACGTCATTAGGGAGGATATTAGATACTTGGGGTTTTAATAAAACGTCATCAAACGTTAAATATTCTTTTACTTGGGCCATGGCCAATACTAGATTTTTTTATATTAAAATCAAGGACTGAACTAAGAGAGTTTTCTTCCGTCATTAAGACCAGCTTCGTAATCTAAAGGATCGACATCATCTAAACATCCTAAATTTATACCCATACCATTTGGATCTGTTCTTCGATTATGATGAGTATAAATACCGCAATGTTTACAAAAAAAATGTTCAGCTAAGTTTAAGTTGAACTTATAAAGTGATAAATCGCTCTCTCCTTTTAAAAGTTTAAAGTTATCCTTAGATACCATGATCATCTTTGCATTTTTTCTTATGCATATTGAGCAGTTACATTGCATAATTTTATCGAGATCTGACTCAATTTCAAATTCAATTGCCTTACAATGACAAGAACCCTTATGATGCACTTCTATGTTCCCTAAAAAAGTTTTTTAATAAATTTTTTGTTTCACTTGCTGTTTCTAAAATTGCCATATGTCCAGACTCTTCAAGAACGATAGTCTTTGAGTCTTTTATTTTAGACGCTAATTCTAATCCAACTTTTTTAGGTGTCATTTTATCGTGTTTACCAACAATACATAAAGTAGGATGCTTTACACTTTCTGCAGCTTTCAATCCATTTGTGTAAATATCACATGCATTAAAATCTGTGCCTAATGTTCCATTATTATTAGATGACACTAATTGACCGCCCATTCCTAAATGGCTTAAACCTGGAACAGGATGGCCACCTTTATGTCCTAAAGGTCCGTGTACCCAATCCATCATTAAATCGACAGCTTTTTGGTCTTTATTTAATGCTAAATCTAAAAGCTCTGTATTCATTTTCATTGACATAGATCCATTTATTAAAGCCAGAAGTTCTAATTTATCTGGGTGTCTTTGAGCGAATTCTAAACCTACTAAACATCCTTGAGAATGACCAACATAAGAAGTCTTCTCTATTCCTAAAGAAGTTATCAAATCAGCAATCCAATCAGCCATTTCCTCAATTGTTTTTAAAGCAGGACCCTCTGACTCACCATGACCTGGTAAATCAACAGCTATCGTATTGTATCCATGAAAAGCAAAATACCGAGTTTGAAGAACCCAAGTAACATGTGTCAATCCACTACCATGAACAAATACAATAGTTGGTTGTTTTTTATCTATTTCTCTTCCACTGGAGGTATAATAAGCATCTTTACCATTTATCTTTATCTTCATTTAGAAGCAACAAGTCTTGGTCTTTGAGATGCTTTAAAACCCATATCGAAGTCAGTCATAATATCTTCCATGTCTTCTAGTCCCACTGAAAATCTTATCATATCTTCAGTTAAACCAGCTAACTCTAGAGATTTCTTATCCATTTGAGAGTGTGTTGCGGATGCAGGATGAATAACCAAAGATTTTGCATCACCAACATTGGCGAGGTGAGAGGTAAGCTTCAAGGCATTTATAAATGCATGACCTGCCTCTTTTCCACCCTTAATACCAAATGCTATCATTGAACCAGCACCTTTTGGCATTAACTTAGAAGCTACTTTGTGATCTGGATGATCAGGTAAACTTGGATGATTAACCCATGATACGCTCTCATTGTTTGTTAAGTAATCAAGCATAATTTGAGTATTAGATAGATGCTTTTCCATTCTGACTGATAAAGTTTCAATACCTATTAAAATGTTAAAAGCATTTGTTGGACTCATACATGGCCCAAAATCTCTCATACCTTCAGCTCTGGCTCTCATCGTAAAAGCAGCGGGTCCAAATTCTTCTGCAAAAGATAAACCGTGATAACCTTCATATGGCTCAGTCATTGTTGGAAATTTATTTCCTTTAGTCCAGTCAAAATCACCTTTTTCAACAATAATACCACCCATTGAAGTTCCATGACCAGCCATCCACTTAGTAAGAGAGTGTGTAATTATATCTGCTCCTAAATCAAATAAATTACATAGGTATGGGGTGTTAAAAGTTCCGTCAACCATAAGAGGTATATTTGCTTCCTTTGCGATTTTAGAAATTTCAGGTAAGTCCATAATTTCAATACCGGGGTTTCCTATAAGTTCGCCCCAAATACATTTAGTGTTTGGTTGAATTGCATTTTTAAAACCTTCAGTATCTCTTGGTTTTACAAATGTCGTATCTATTCCAAATCTTTTTAAGGTTAATCTTAATAAATTAAATGATCCTCCATAAAGCTGTGAAGAGGAAACTATATGATCACCTGCACTACAAATATTTAAAATAGCAAGAGTCATTGCACTCATTCCTGAAGCAGTAGCTAAAGCAGCTGAACCACCTTCAAGAGCAGCAACTCTTTCTTCAAGAACTGAGATAGTAGGATTTGATATTCTACTATAAATATGTCCACCCTCTTCAAGATTGAACAATGCAGCGGCATGATCCGCGTCTTGAAATAGATAAGAGGTTGTTTGATAAATTGGAACAGCACGTGAGCCAAAATTTTTATCTGGCTGATGCCCACTATGTAATGTCTTAGTGTTAAATTTGTATGTTTTAGGATCTGTCATGGTAATTTAAATATATCATATATTTATATGTGAAAGTAATGGAAAAAAAGTCTCATATAACTTAATTATGAGTAAATTACATGTCTTAATTAATAGTTTGTAATCCACATAGTTTGGTAAGCTTTAAGAGTTATTGTAGATTTAATATCAATAATAATTTCATTAGAAATTAAATCCCACCACTCATTAGAGGAAATTAAATTTAATTCTGATAAATCTAAATATTGAAAAACATTAGTAACATTACTAACACAAAAAATAGATTGCCTTTTATCGTGACTTTGTCTCCAAAAGCCAAAAAAGTTTTTTCCTAAATTAAATGTAAATTGAGTGGCGTTTGGATGAAAAGCTGGTTGATCTTTTCTAATATCGATTAATTTTGATAACTCACTGTAGATCTGATTATTTAAGGAGTCTTTGTCACTAAGTAATTTATCAATTTCATCAAACTTCCATGATCTTCTATTGATAGATCTCTTGTTATTTGTTTTCTCAACTTGTTTATAGTCATTAGTAGATCCAACGAGACTGTGTATATAAATAGCTGGTATTCCCTCAATACCTAACATCATTGAATGACAACATATAAATCTTTCTAACTGCATGTGATCAGTTCCAAAAAAAGTACCTTTAAGAGCATCGAGTAGAGAAATATTTATTTCATAGACAGACTCTGTGTTATCAACTTTTTTTCTTTTAGTGGTCTGACCGCCAAAGTCAGTCATGATATCTACTAATGTGTCTCTTTCTTTATCAGTTAAAATACCCTCTGTAGGTCTAAGACCAATTCCATCATGAGAAGCTATAAAATTAAAATAAGAGGTATTATCTTTTGCAGGGGGCATGCCCATTGACCACTTTCTAATAGCTGTGCTGTCACCCATTACCAAAGTCCATAGCAACAAAGGAGGTAAAGCAAAGTTATATATTGCATTAGCCTCATCATTTTCTCCAAAATAACTAAGATTTTCTAAATTTGGTAAATTCGTTTCAGTGATAAGAAGAGTATTTTTACTATATGCATTTAAAAGAGTCCTAATGAGTTTAACAACTTCATGTGTTTGAGGTAAGTTTAAACAATTAGTTCCATATTCTTTCCACAGAAAAGCAATAGCATCTAATCGAAATACTCTTATACCATTTTTTAAATATAAATGGATTAATTTGATAAAGAAGAAAAGAACCCTAGGGTTTTTGAAATTAAAATCTACCTGGTCATGGCTAAATGTGCACCACAAATAAAAAGTCTCATCATTGATTGAATACTTTTTAAAAAGATCTGAGCTTCTTGGACGTACAACACTCTCATATCCCTCTTGTACATTTTTCAGTTTGATAAAAAAATTTTGTGTATCTTCTTTATTTTCAATAAAGTTTTTGAAATATTTACTTTTTATAGAGGCATGATTTATAACTATATCGCTCATAACTCTAAAATCTTTTGACAATAATTTCATATCTTGCCAGTTACCTAAATCAGGTCTTACAATTTCATAATCTGTAATAGAAAATCCGTCATCAGAGCTATATGGGAAAAAAGGCAAAATGTGAACATTATTGAAATGGTCCTTACAATATTTATTTAAAAATTTAGATAGTGCTTTTAATTTATTATCAGAGGTTTCAACTATAGAGTCACCATATGATATTAAAAAAATATCTTTTTGTGACCAATTTGGTTCAGTAATACCCTGATCTTTGTTTTCAAATAAATCTAAAACCTTATTAATTAATTTTAAAATCTCATTCTGATCTAAGATATCTTTATAAATAATTTGAAAGTGGATATTTAAATTATTTTTTAATTCTTCTCTCAACTTATGCGTTATCTTCTTTTACAGCTTTATTAAAGCTATCTAAAATTGTTGGATCTGCACTGTCAATTCTTCTCCATGTTGGAATGTTGGGATTTTCACTTGGAGACTCTAAAAAAATCTTACCTGCTTCAATAATATTTTGTGCAAACAATTCAACCATTTCCTCTTCTTTATGTACGTCAAAGTCCAAGCCATTCATTTCAGCGTCTGTTTTGTATATTTGAACCATATCAAGAGCCATACGAAAATATGTAGCTTTTAATGAACGAAATTTTTCATGAGAAAATACCTGACCTTGTGTCGCCAATTTTCTAAAAATAGCTTTGGAAATGTCAATAGTCATTTTAGATAAACCTTTTTGTCTATTATTTTTTGAAACTTCCTGGTGTTTATGCTCATAGGTCTCTGCTAAATCAACTTGACAAATACGATTATTAGCAAAATTTCTATACATTTCAGACAGTATACCAACCTCCAAACCCCAATCGTGAGGAACTCTGATATCATTTAATAAATCATACCTAAATGAGAATTCACCAGCTAAAGGATATTTAAATATATCCAGAAAATTAAGATATTCGTTATAACCAACCATTTTTTGTAAAGATTTCACTAAAGGTGTTACTAGTAATCTTGTAACCCTTCCATTCATTTTTCCTTGAGCTACTCGGGGGTAAAAACCTTTGCAAAAATCAAAAGAAAACTTTGGATTTGCAACAGGGTAAAATAACTTTGCTAATAAATTTTTATCGTAAGTTACAATGTCACAATCGTGCATAGCTACTGTTCCGGAATCTTTTAAAGAAATTACAAAACCCATGCAGTACCATATGTTTCTACCCTTACCTTTTTGTAATGGAGATAAATCTAAACTAGATAAGACTTGATCTATTTTTTTTAATCTAGGACCATCGTTCCAAAGGATAAAAGTTTTTTGTGGCAGAACTGAAAAAAACTTTTTAGCTTTTAAAAATTCATTTTTATTTGCTTGATCAAGGCCAATAACTACATTTTTGATATATTTTACTTTTTTTAAAGTATTAACAATATAAGTTAGGGCTGGTTTTTCTAATTCAGAATAAAGAGAGGGTAAAATTAAAGTCATAGGAGATGTTTTTGAAAAAGATAAAAGATCTTTTTCAATCTGTTCAATTTTTTTTGTATTAAAATTATGTAGCGTTGCTATGACACCGTTTTGATGAAAATCAGGCATGTCTAAAAAATTTTGTTCTCCAATGTTTGATTTAATTTATAAAGGACTTGAGTCCAACCGTCAGGTGCAAACTTTGATGACTTCAATATATTTTTTTTATTTGAACGCAACTTAGGGAAAGATCCAGATGGATTATTTATAAGACATGGGTAACTAGCAGAATTTAACATATCAATATCATTTTTACTGTCGCCAAGAGCTATAGTATTTTTAGAGTATGTACCATAAAATTGATTATCATATATATGAGATATTAACTTTTTAGCTATTCTTTTGTTGCATACAGATGAAACTTGCATGAATCTACTACCTTGTATTAACACTCCCTGTTTTTCAGATCTAAGCTCATTTTTAAATTTTCTTAAATATGACAAGCTATCTTCCCAGAGAATAATTTGACTAGCCTCTCTATTTAGCATCTTACTAGTATTATCTAAGTTTGTGTATTTTTTTAAAATCTTAGAGGGAAGATCTTGGGCTATTAGAAATTTAAATTTTTTTTGTTTTTTTAATAAAAATTGATGCCAATTCTTAGAGGATAATTTTGCAATTCTAATTTTCCAAAATTTTCCGTAATCAAATGAGTTCTTAATTTTCTTGAAACGATTTTTTGGAAAATATAAAAGTGCCCCATTCTCTGTGCTAAAAGGCATATTTGTTAAATTTAATTTTTTTAATAAATTTATAGACTCAATAAATGTCTTACTTGTATTAAAAATAACATCATTTTCATTATTGATAATACTAGTAATAGTTTTTTTATTATTACCGTAGGAGTAATTTTCATGATCTAATAAAGTTCCATCGAGATCAGTGAAGATTAGATATTTTTTCATTTATATAAGATCTTTTTAGTTTTTTGATTTTTGTCTAATTTAATTAAAGCATTACATATATCAGGAGAAGTGAGAGACATCCATTTTGACAATTTTTCATAATATTGAATAAATAGAAAGAGTTTCTTTTTAAGATTATTGTCACTTCTCAATGAACGAAGACCTAATTCTTGTTTATATTTCCAGTTAATAACATATTGCCAGTTGGGTAATTTGATAAAAATATAATAGTTAAACTTATTAAAAAGTTTTTGGTATTCAATTAAGGCTTGATTGTAAGCTGTTCTCCATATCATATTGGGATCATTTATTTTTTCTAAGTCATTGATATTTTTTTTTAAATATTCGGGATTTATTGGTTTTGAGCCAACGCACCACCCTTCTAAAATTATTAAATCTGCTTTATTAATTTTTCTATTATATTTTTTTTTATTATCAGTTACCTTGTCAAAGATCGGAATATATACTGGAAAATTATTTCTTTTTAATTTATCAACTGTCTCAATAAGTAATTTTAAATTATGTGTATAAGGAACACCTCTGGTATCAAATAAATTAGTTTTCAATTTTTTTGCCAACTGTTTTCTTTGATAAGATGATAAATAAAAGTCATCAATGCTAAGAATTACAACACTCTTAAAATAAAATTTTTTAAAAAATTTTTTAATTTGTATTGATAATGTTGATTTACCAGAACCTTGTGATCCAGCTATCATTAATGTTTTTTCATTTTTTATTTGATTGAATAAGTCTACGTATAGTTTAGCTATTTTATTAGATAGATCAGATCCAGTAAGCTCTTTGTGAGATTTAAATAAGAAGTCTAACTTATTTTTAATATCAGACATGATTATGTATTGGCGCGCTCTGCAGGATTCGAACCTGCGACCCTCTGCTTAGAAGGCAGATGCTCTATCCAGCTGAGCTAAGAGCGCATTTATTGGAATATTTACCACTTCAACTTTATATTTTCTACTTTAATATGCATTAATTTTTAAATGAACAACACATTAATAAAAGTCGAAAATTTAGTAAAAACTTTTGGTGGTTTAGTAGCGCTTAATGACTGCTCCTTAGAAATAAAAGATAAAGCTATTACTGGTATTATTGGGCCTAATGGCTCAGGCAAAACGACATTATTTAACGTCATAACTGGTAATCTTAAACCAGATACAGGGAAAGTTTTCTATAATGGTGTTGAAATCACAAATGAAGAGTCACACGAATTGTTTCATTTAGGAGTATTAAGAACATTTCAAATTGCACATGAATTTTCAAATATGACAGTTATTGAAAATTTAATGGTAGTTCCAGGTAATCAAAAGGGTGAAAAACTTCTCTACTCCCTTATGAATAATCGACAAATAAAAAAAGAGGATGAAATTATCAAAGATAAGGCTATGGATGTTCTAAAATTTCTTAAGATAGAACACTTAAAAAATGAAAAAGCAGGAAATCTCTCTGGAGGACAAAAGAAATTATTAGAGTTGGCGAGAACTATGATGGTTGATGCAAAAATAGTTTTCTTAGATGAAGTTGGAGCAGGTGTTAATAAAACTCTTTTAAAAGATATCAGTGAGTCGATTTTAAAACTTAATCAGGATAAAGGTTACACATTTTGTATGATTGAGCATGATTTTAATTTTATAAGTGAGTTATGTGACCCAGTTATTGTTTTAGCAGAAGGATCAGTCCTCTTTAAAGGTTCTGCTGAAGAAGTTAAGTCAAATGAACAGGTTATTGAGTCCTATTTGGGTAAGGGATTTAAAAAGTAATGTTTTTTTCAGCGACAAAGTTAACTGGAGGGTACGGTGGAGTTAACATTATTGAAGATTGCTCTTTCAATGTAGATCGTGGAGAGATTGTGTCTATTCTGGGCCCCAATGGTGCTGGAAAATCAACGGCAATGAGAGCCATGCTTGGTATATTAGACTTAAAAGATGGTAATGTAATGCTAGATGGTAAAGATATTACAAATCTAAAAACACAAGACCGAATAAAGCTAGGCTTATCGTTCGTACCTCAAATTAAAAATATCTTTACAGAGTTAACAGTAAAAGAAAATTTAGAGATGGGAGCGTTTATCAATGACGATAATTTATCCTCTAGAATAGAGGAAATGTATGATCTATTCCCTATAATTAAAGAAAAGAAGGATCAGTTTGCTGGTGAGTTATCTGGCGGTCAAAGGCAACAAGTTGCAATAGCAAGGGCATTAATGACTAATCCTGATGTTTTAATGCTCGATGAGCCCACAGCAGGTGTCTCACCTGTAATTATGACTGAATTATTTCAACACATCCTGAATATTAAAAAACAAAATATTGCTATCCTGATGGTTGAGCAAAATGCACGACAAGCGTTAGAAGTATCTGACCTGGGTTATATATTGGTGACAGGAAGGAATGCATACGAAGGTAAAGGTGACTACCTATTAAATGATAAAGAGATCAGAAAAGCTTTTTTGGGAGGATAAATGGATTTTTTAAACTCTATCATACTTCTAACTAACTTTATTATTGTACCTGGTATCACTTATGGATCTCAATTGGCGCTTGGTGCTATTGGGGTAACTTTAATTTATGGAGTGTTAAGATTTGCTAACTTTGCCTATGGAGACTTAATGGCTTTTGGAACTATGGTTGTAATTCTTATGACATGGTATTTACAGTCAAAGGGAATTTCATTTGGATTACTTCCAACGGCTCTTCTGGCTTTACCCATTGGAATCTTATTAACAATTGCTGTGAGCTTATTCTTTGACAAGACAGTTTTTGAATATTACAGAAATAAAAAAAGTAATCCTGTAACTTTTATAGTTGTGAGTCTTGGTATTATGTTTGTTTTAAATGCAGTGGTGAGAATTATCATTGGGCCAAATGATATAAATTTTATGGATGGACATAAATTCATAATGAAAGCGAGAGAATTTAAACAATTAACAGGTTTAAATGAAGGTCTAGCAATAAAGTCTACACAAGTAATCACATTGGTAACAACTATAATCACCTGCTCAATACTGTTTTATTTTTTAAATAAAACAAAGACTGGAAAATCGATGAGGGCATATTCAAATAATGAAGACCTTGCCCTACTCTCAGGCATTGACCCAAAAAAAATAGTTTTAATAACATGGGTAATAGTTTCTATTTTAGCAAGTGTTGCAGGAACATTATATGGATTAGACAAAAGCTTTAAGCCCTTTACCTATTTTAATAATCTTCTTCCTATCTTTGCAGCAACAATAGTCGGAGGGATAGGTAATCCTTTAGGGGCGTTCTATGGGGGTTTTTTAATAGCATTCTCTGAAATAGGTCTTACCTATGCATATAAAAAATTCTTTAAATATATTATGCCAGAGAGTTTAGAGCCGAGTACGCTTATACAATTTATCTCAACTGATTATAAATTTGCTATCTCTTTTGCAATATTGATAGTTGTTCTCATATTTAGGCCAAATGGAATTTTTAAAGGGAAAGTCATATGATCAAAAATATAGACTTTAGAATTTGTTTTTCTGTGATGACTATATTAACATTTTTAGTTGGCATGTTTCAGTCCTGGGGCATAGCTCTATCAATGTTAAATCTTTGTTTGATCTCTGCAGTTATGGCAATGGGGGTAAATATACAATGGGGATTTGCGGGGTTAATAAACTTTGGTGTAATGGGTTTTTTAGCCATAGGAGGACTTGCTACTGTTTTAGTTTCTGTACCACCTGTGCATGAAGCTTGGAGTGCTGGAGGTATAGGTATTTTAATATCAGGACTATTTTTAGCAGCAGTTGTAATTAGCATATTTATAATTAATAAAAAATTATCGAAACATAAATATAAAAACTATTTTGTATTCTTAATTATAATTTTAACTATCCCTTTACTTAAATTCATAGCAGGACCATCAATCAGTAAAATTGAGTCTATAAATGCTGCTACTTCTGGCTTCCTTGGGGGTGCGAATTTACCAATTATTTTCTCTTGGTTTGTAGGAGCAATTTTATCTGCCTTAGTGGCTTTTGTTGTAGGCAAAGTATGTTTAGGATTAAGATCAGACTATTTAGCTATTTCTACTCTGTTGGTATCAGGAATTATAATTACGATTGTAAAACATGAAGAGTGGCTATCAAGAGGTGTTAAGAATGTTATTGGTCTTAAGAGACCCGTTCCTTATGAAGTGAATTTACAAGAGTCAGAATGGTTTATTAATTTAGTTCAGTTTTTTAACTCATCAAAGTTATCAAATGTTTTAGACCCTGAAGTAAAAATTTCTTTACTTAATCAATTAGTAATCTCCTCTTCAAGTGTTTTTGTGAAACTTTGTTTTAGTTTGATTTTTTTAGTCGTTGTATTTGTAATTCTATATTTCTCAGAAAAGGCTTTAAATTCTCCCTGGGGTAGGATGATGAGAGCTATAAGAGATAATGAAGAAGCGGCTAGGGCCATGGGTAAGAATGTTGTCAAACAACATTTGTTTATTTTTATGCTAGGGTCAGCGATTATCGGATTTGCAGGTGCAATGCTCGTTACTTATGATGGTCTTTTTACCCCATCAAGCTATCAACCACTAAGATATACCTTTTTGATATGGGTGATGGTCCTCTTGGGGGGTACAGGAAATAATTATGGGGCAGTTCTTGGAGGATTTGTAGTCTGGTTTATTTGGATACAATCAGCTCCATTTGCAATGGTTGTAATTAATATATTCACTAGCCATTTAGATGAAACTAGTTACATCAAAGATCATCTTCAAAATAGTGTTCCATACTTTCGATATTTAATGATGGGGTTAGGACTACTATTAGTTATGAGATATAGACCAAAAGGATTACTTCCAGAAAAAGTTATTAAAAATTAAAGAAATTATTTAGCCCCACCTCTAAAAGGTGAGGCTAAATTTTAATGATTATCTCTGAGCTACGTCTGTGAATTGACCGCCTTCAATTCCTTTTTCAAGGAATGCTCCAAATGCTTCACCAACTTCTGTGAAATTAACATCTGTTGCTCCGTCATAGTCTACTGCAAAACCAGCACATGCAAGTTCAAGACCTTTAGCTAATTCACCAGCATAAATCTTCGTACCAGGACCGTTAGCTACACTCATAATATTTGCAGCTACAGTTGCACTGTCATCAGAGCCACCTTTACACATAGCTAACATTATTAATGCTGCGGCGTCGTATGACTCGCCAACATAAACTGAAGGGTCAACACCGTTAGCTTCGGCGTATGCTTTAAACTTCATAGCACCAGCGCCTAATGAACCAGGCATAGAACCAAAAGATCCATCAAGATCAGAACCAAAAGTATCTGTTAATGAAGCACCAATCATTCCATCAGAAAGCACAAATGTATCAAAAGCACCACTATCAAGTGATCCCTGTATAATCTGATTTCCACCTTGATCTAAATAACCAATAACAACTAAAGCATCGCCACCAGCAGATGAAAGAACACCTACCTCAGCACTGTAGTCAGCTTTATCACCTTCGTGAGCAGTTTTTGCTGTAACTTCGATACCTCTAGCATTAGCGGCAGCTTCATATACATCAGCTAAACCGACACCATAGTCAGTGTTAACATACGTAATTGCAACACTTGTAATACCTCTGTCATTGGTAATGTCTGCTAATACTTCTCCGCCTCTAGCATCAGAAGGAGCTGTTCTAAAAAAAAGACCATTATCCTCTGCTGTTGTTAAAGCAGGTGAAGTCGCAGATGGTGAAATCATGGGTACACCATTTGGAACAGCTACGTTTGAAAGAACTGCACCTGTAACACCAGAACAGTCTGCTCCCATGATAGCTGTAACGCCTTGTGATATTAAAAATTCAGCCGCAGATGCTGCTGCAGCTGAGTCAATACATGTTGAGTCAGCTCTAATTGAGCTAACTGTAGAACCACCTAGAAGTGCACCAGAGTCTGAAGCTTCGTTAAAAGCTAACTCAGCGCCTGCAGCCATACCTGGCGTTAATGATTCAATAGGTCCTGTAAAACCTAAAATAATGCCAACTTTAACTTCTTTAGCGTATGACGTGCTAAACATAAATAAAGCAAGCAGAGTTGTAATGAACTTAATCATTTCTTTCCCCCTTATTAATTAATAATTATGCAGTGATAATAGTATTATATTTTGAAAAATGAATATTTAATTATTAATGGGTCCAGGAAGTTTTTCTATTATTTGAGAAATTACTCGCATAACTCTTTGGTTTTACTTGTTTATAAGTTTGATCCACAACCTTGTATTCATATGAGTTCTTTTGACACCATAAGATAGCATCATCCAGAGAATCAAAATTGAGTTTTAGTTGTTTGGTTGTATTTTTGGAACTATTCCATCCCATTAAAACATCTTTTTGAAGACTAGGATCAAATTCAAATTCAATAATCCATAATTTAGTTTTTTTTAGACCCGATTGCATATTAGTTTTTGAAGGTCTTTTGATTGTAACTTTTTTCATCATTTATTTCTTGGTCGGGGAGACAGGATTCGAACCTGCGACTTTCTGCTCCCAAAGCAGACACTCTACCAGACTGAGCTACTCCCCGAGTATTGAATATATATACTTTTGTCTTATAAATAGTCAAACAGTTAAATTACATGCAAAAAGTAAGTAAAATAAAAAAAACCCTTTTATCAAAAAGTTTTTTTAGCTTTTGGAAATACCAGTTTTTAATCAAGAGTAATAAAAAAATAAAACCCTATAAAATTAATAGAGAAATTTTGAATATTGGTGATGTTGTATTTGCATTATGTTTTAACAAAGAGGAAAAAAAATTTTACTTAATAAAACAATTTAGGCCATTTTACTTTGTAAGAGGTAAAAATTTAAAATATGAAATTGTTGGTGGTCTGGTTGATAAGGGTGAAAATTTAACAACAGCCTTAAAAAGAGAAATTAAAGAAGAGATTGGAGTTAAAACAAAAAAAATAGTTAAACTAACTACATATTGCCCAGTTCCAGGTTACTCTGATGAAATTGTTCATGTTTACTATGCCGAGGTAGAAAAAATTAAATTTAAATCGCTCTACAATAAGAATGAAAATGAAGAAATAAAAATTTTTAAACTAACACTTACTCAATTAAAAAAAATTAATGAAAGTAAATCAATTCAAAACGTGCTCACAAAAATTTCGATATATGAATATTTAAAAAAATTTAAAAAGAGTTAACGTTATTGACTATTTTATTATCTTTTAAGAAATCAGCAACTTGGTTTGCTACGTCAATGGCAACATTAGATTGAGCTTCCTTTGAAGAGGCACCTAAATGTGGTGTTAAAAGTAAATTTTTAGCTCCAAACATAACGTTATCTGTTGCAGGTTCATTTTCATAAACGTCGATAGCTGCCCCTGCTATGACTCCATTGTTTAAAGCGTCTTTTAAATCTGCTTCATTGATTAAACCACCCCTTGCACAATTTATAATAACTGATGTAGGTTTCATGGTAGAAAGGGTTTCCTTATTAAACATATATTTAGTTTCATCATTTAATTTTGTATGAATTGAAACAATATCAGCTTCTTTTATTAACTGCTCAGTTGAAACTTTTTTTGCTTTAAATCTAGATAGATCTTCATCGCTAGCTGATTTAGAGTTAGTAATAATGTTCATTCCAATTGTTGAGCAAATTTCAGCAACTCTTTGTCCAATATTACCATAACCAACTATTCCAAGTGTTTTTCCTTTTAATTCAGTCCCAATAAACTTAGGTTTTTCCCATTTTCCTTGATGAGTCGAGTCATTAGCTAAATGTATATTTCTCATTAGTGAAAACATTAACCCCACACTTAACTCTGCAGTTGCCTCAAGATTTCCTAAGGGAGTGTTCATTACTAAAATTTTATTTTTTGTTGCTTGATCAAGGTCAACATTATCAACACCTACCCCTGCTCTTCCTATAACTTTAAGGTTTTTACAGTCTACAAGTATATTCGACGTTAGTTTAGTAGCAGATCTAATTAAAATGCCATCATATTGATCAATTACTTCTTTGAGTTCCTCTGGGGACATTCCAGTCTTGATATCGTAATCAATTTGTTTAGATTTAAGAACGTCTTCTACTTTATTACTCATTTTATCAGAAATTAAAATCTTCATTATTTATACCTTTCCATTGTTTCAAAAAAGGACCACTCAATCCATGGTAAAACTTTTTCAATATCAGAAGCTTCTACGGTTGCGCCTCCCCAAATCCTTATACCAGCTGGTGCATCTTTATAAGCATTAATATCATAACCAGCATCCTCCCTCTCTAATGTAGAACAAACCTCTTTTACTAATTTTTTTTGGTTATCATTGTCTAACGCTACAAAATCAGGATGTATAAACTTAAAGCATATGCTAGTTGAAGAATAGGTATTTGGATCCACAGCCAAAAACTCTACCCAATCCCTTTGTTCAATCCAATCTCTTATGACTTGAAGATTTTTTTTTGATCTTGATATTAGCTCTTTTAGACCACCTATTTCAATACACCAATTCAAAGCATCTAAAGCATCCTCAGCGGCAAGTAAAGATGGTGTATTAATTGTAGCACCCTCAAAGATATCTTTAGCAAATTTTTTATTTTTAGCTAATTGAAAAATTTTTGGCATTGGCCAGGAAGGTTCATAAGTCTCTAACCTTTCAACAGCTTTTGGAGATAAAGCAATCATTCCATGTGCAGCCTCTCCACCTAAAACTTTCTGCCAAGACCAAGTAACAACATCTAGTTTTTTAAAATCCATATTCATTGCAAATACAGCAGATGTTGCATCACAAATGGACAGACCTTCTCTGTCGTCTGGGATCCAGTCGGCATTAGGTATACAGACACCTGAGGTTGTACCATTCCAAGTAAAAACAACATCGTTATTAAAATTAACTTTAGTTAAATCTGGAAGCTCACCATAGTTATCAGTTTTATGAACATTGACATTCTCTAGTTTTAACTGTTTTGTAATATCTTTTACCCAAGTCAATCCAAAGGTTTCCCAACCACAAACCTCAACACCTTTTAATCCTAAAAGACTCCACATAGCCATTTCTATAGCCCCAGTATCTGATGCAGGGACAATACCTACTAAATAATCATCAGGTAATTCGAGTACCTCTTTTGATTTAACTATAACTTCGTTTAATTTTGCTTTACCACTTTTCGCTCTATGGGATCTTCCTAATACCGCATCACTTAATGCATCTAATTTCCAACCAGGTCTTTTAGAGCAAGGTCCTGATGAAAAAAATGGATGATTTGGTTTAATAGTGGGTTTTTGCATTGTTTATATTACTCCTCAGTTTTTAAGATTTATTCAATAATTTTATAAAAAAATAGCCCATCAAGAGGCTTTGGTTCAAACCAAGTAGCTTTGGGTGGCATAAATTTCAAATTTTTTGAATAATCTATAACTAAATCCATACTAACTGGTCTCATCAATGTTGATAGATCTGTTATACCTGTATCAACTTGATTAATCAAATAATCAGTCCCTAGTGTGGGTGGGACGAATTCTACCCTTTCATCATTCGTCTCATCGTAAATATTTAATATTTCTTTTAGGACAAACTCTCCAAAATCAATGCAATCTGCACCATTTGTAGAATAGTCATCTTTCAAATCGATTTTAAAAAATTTACCTTCGAAGTAGATTACAAAAAAACGATCTATCTTCTCATGATAATTTAGCTCCTTGATATGAAAAAATTTTTTTAAATCAGTCAAAAACGAATCTTTTTTATAATCTTTAGGAAACTTAATGCTTCTATTATAAGACAAGTTTAAGCACTTAGATTTTGGGAAAACTATTGATAAAAACTTGGTATCTTTATCAACATCTAATTGTGCAAAACCTTCAATCCTATGATGACCATCTGCAACAAAAAGTTCCTTAAAATTTATTCCACTAAAATCAGTGTTAGTTTTATATATAGAGTGAGTATACTTACCTGATTTAAATTTTATAATTGGTTTTTTATCATGGTGAATATCAAGGTTTAAATCAATATTTTCATCGTCATAAAAAAGATAAATAGGACTTAATTGGAATTTAACCTTAGATAATTGATCAGCTCTTTCTTTTCCTTTACTAACTAAAATCTTTTCGTGAGGCTTAATATTTCTATTAATATAATCTTGTATATTTAATAATGAAATTAACCCCGTCTGAGAATGATTTTCTGAGTCAATCCTATATAAAAAATATACTTTTTCTGATTTGTAAATAATTTCTTCATCAATAAGTTTTTGATAGTATTTCTTTGATAGGTCAAAAAATTCTTCATCAGAAAGATTTTTGTTAAAATAAATATCAGGTCTTAATATTTGTAAAAGATTAAGTTTATGTACTTGTTCAGAGGTAAAATTGTAATCAATTATATCTGTACTTGGAGATATAATAGATTGTAGATATTTATTGTTTAGTACATAAGTATTTGGTAATAATGGCTTCATTTATGAATAAGAAAAAAATACCTTACTATTTTGCTTTAATGATTGCGTTGATATTCATTTTTTATGGAATATTTTCAGTTTTAATACACTAATCTTCTTGATTTGTTGAATTAGGGAGGCTCTTCTCTTCATACCAAATTGATTTATCAGGAATGTTTCCATCCCATAAATAACTTTCATAATCAAATTTAGGCATGCCCTTATCAGACCTTTCATAATAAAGTCCAAACTCTCTACAGTACTCTGATAGCTGGTCAGCTTCGATTTCTAATATATTTAATTTTTCCCATTTTTTTGATGATGCTACCCATTTAAAGCCTTTTGATTTAAGCCAATCTTTGTGGTAGTAAGTCTCAGAACCAGATACTGAGAATGTAATATTTTCACTCATAAAGAACCTCTTTGAATAATTTGTACGGATAATATGTAAAAATAGATAAGTTTTCAAAAGAATTCTTTGAATTTACAAAAGAATTTAGATCTTCAGAGTTATAAAGAGTTTTAATTGTATCAAATAACCCCTCTTTTGATTTAATTGCTAAGTCAGTATTAAAAACATTGCTTTTTAAGATAATTTTTATTTTTAATTGTTCATTTATTTCAATCTCACATTTTAAACTGTTTATTTTGTTTGTTATTTTATCGATACTTTTATCTTTAATAAAAATTGTAATTTTTTCATTACGATACCTATAAATTAAATAAAAGAGATCTGGGCAAAGATCAAACAAAACATCTTTAGTATCTAAACTATTTTTAAAATCATTAGAATACTGGAAATTTTTTACATAAGTAATTACATTTTGATTGCTAGAATCTTCATAAAGCTTTTTGAAATTAAATTCATTTATTAAAAAAAGATTATTTATTAATTTAGACTTGACTAATTCATTGAAATGCTCCAATTCATTTGAACTACTAATAATTGGGTAATCAGTTATAACTTTGATATTATTTTTCAAACAAAGATAAATATACTCGAACTTAATACCCGAAGGTAAAAAATTTAAAATAAAATCTACTTCTTCGTCGTAAATTAGATCTTCATACGAACCATAATATTTATTAAAATTGTTAGACTTACAAAATGCTTGAGCGGCCTCAGTGTTTCTTGAACTATTTGCATAAAGGTTAAGCATGTTAGATAGTTTATTTTTTTTTATAAAGTCAATTGATTTTTGATCTGAACTTAGTATAGCTAAATTGCTTTTCATTTATTTTTTATTATAATCCTTGGATGAAACAGGTTTTTTTAAGCTATCACGATATACACACAGATTGTATAAAATTAGCAAAACTAATAAAAAAAAAATATAAACCCCAAAAACTTATTTTGATTTCTAGAGGTGGACTTATACCGGGCTCTATAATAGCTAATTATTTAGGTATACAGGATATTGATGTAATTGCTCTTAAAACCTATGCAGATAGAAAAAAAAATCCAGATATAAAAATTTTTAAAAGAATAAAATCAGAAAAAAAATTAGTTGTTATTGACGACTTAGTAGATAGCGGCGATACAGCTAAAATAGTAAAGGAAATGATGCCTAATTCAAAGTTTGTAGTATTATATGCAAAAACCTCGGGAAAAAAGCAAGCCGATCTTCATCTGTATAATTTTAGGGATAAAGACTGGCTTGTTTTTCCTTGGGAACAGGATTAATTAAATATTTCTTTTGAACTTATTGAGGTACCTCTCCGTCTATACCCTGAACATAGAACATCATTCCAGCGAGCATCCCATCATCAGCAACTTCGCCTTCTTTAACAACTAATTCTCCGGCTTGGTTGTATATTGGGCCTTCAAATGAATGAAGAGTTCCATTCTCAATAGCAGTCTCCATATTTTTTGCTTCTAAAATTAAATCTAAAGGTAAAAGTTTAGTGTTATATGGTGACATTTCTACCATGCCATCCTTAAAACCTTGCCATGTGTCCTCTGAACCCCAAGTACCATCTACAACAGCTTGAGCCTTTGCAGCATAATAAGGACCCCAAATATCTTCAATTGAAGTCATGTGGGCATTTGGACAGAATGCTTCTTGATTTGAAGCTTGACCGAAAGCAAGCACTCCAGCCTTTTCAGCAGCTTGGCAAGGAGCGTACGAGTCAGTATGTTGAACAATTATATCTGCTCCCTGATTGATTAATGTATTGGCAGCATCTGCTTCCTTTCCTGGATCATACCAGGAGTAATTCCATATAATTTTAATTTTAACGTCTGGATTTACTTTTGCAGCAGCTAGGTAAAAGGCATTAATACCTCTTATTACTTCTGGTATAGGAAATGACACTATGTAACCTATTGTATTTGTCTTTGTCATTTTACCTGCGATATGACCAATAATAGTTCTACCCTCATAAAATCTTGCAGAATATGTTGAGACATTATCCATTCTCTTAAACCCTGTAGCATGCTCAAATTTTACGTCTGGAAATTCTTTAGCTACCTCAAGAGTTTGGTCCATGTAGTTAAATGATGTAGTAAAAATCAAGTCATGACCAGAAGCAGCTAGCTTTCTAATAGCTCTTACAGCATCAGCATTTTCTGGAACATTTTCTATATAAGTTGTTGAAATAGAGTCTCCTAGAGCATTTTCCATATAAATTCTGCCTTGATCATGCATATAAGTCCATCCATGATCTCCTGGAGGGCCTATGTATATAAAACCAATTTTCTTTTGATCAGCGTGAAGAGCAGATACAAAAATTATGGTAAAAAATGAGAGAGTCGTTAGTATTTTTCTTATCATATTTAAAATCCTATCTTTTTAAAATTTAATGATTTTATTATAAAACTATTTTCAGTAATAAATAATGAATCTAGTTAATAATAAATATGTAATAAATTTATAACAAAAAAGAAATAGATGCCCTTAATATGAAAAAAAATTAGTGGATAACCTATTGATCTTTTTCAAAAGGTATATTTAAAGAAGCTGGGGCACTCAACCTAAGTCTTAATTTATTGGATGAGATAAAAACTAATACTATAATTGTAGCTAAATATGGCATCATATTAAAAAATTGTCCCGGTAATTTGACACCAATAGCTTGAAGGTTCATTTGCATTATAGCTACTCCACCAAAAATATAGGCACCAACTAAAAGCCTCCAGGGTTTCCAGGTAGCAAAAACTACTAGCGCTAAAGCTATCCATCCCCTTCCAGCTGTCATTCCCTCTTGCCACATAGGTGCGTAACAAATAGAAATATAGAAGCCTGCAAGAGAGCTCATTACTCCTCCAAATATTATAGTCATGTATCTAGTTTTTATTACGTTATAACCAAGAGCATAAGCAGAATTATGGTCTTCTCCAACCGCTCTGACAATCAGACCCGATTTTGTATTAGATAAAAAATAACTCACCATAAATACCAATAAGAAAGAAATAACTATAAAATAATATGGGTTTAATCCTTCAATAGGAGTTCCACTAAATTTTTTTCCAAGCATTGCACTTAAACCGATACCAAAAATTGTTAAGGCTAGACCAGTTGCTATTTGATTAGTAATCAAATTTAGAACTAGAAAGGCAAACATACCTGAAAGAATAACTCCAGAAATAATAGAAAAAAATAAAGAATAAAAATAATTACCCGTTAAAACTAAAGTTATAAAACCTGTAACAGCACCTACTAACATTAAGCCTTCAAGTCCGAGATTAAGAACTCCACTTTTTTCAGTGACTAATTCTCCAATACCAGCAAATACTAGAGGTGTAGTTGATATTAAAACTATATTCAAAATACCAATAACAAGATCTATATTCATGATATAGAAACTTTATATTTGTTAAGAAAGTCTGTGCCTAATAAAAAAAATAAAACTAAGCCCTGAAAAACAAATCCCACGGCTGAGGGTATTTTTAAAAATAGTTGGGCATCTTCAGCACCCAAATAAGTTAAAGCGATCAATAATGATGATAAAATTATTCCAAGAGGATTTAATCTTCCCAAAAAAGCAACAATAATTGCAGTAAAACCATAGTTTGGAGAAATATCTCTGTATAACAATCCTATTGGTCCAGAGACTTCAAATAACCCAGCTAATCCTGCACAGGCACCACTAATTATGAAAGTATAAAAAATTAAATTTTTATATTTAAAACCTGCATATTGAGATGCTTTTGAACTAAAGCCAGAGACTTTTAATTTAAAGCCAAATAAAGTTTTGTTATAAACAATATAAGAGATTAAACAAATTATTATAGCAAAATACACACCAATGTGAATTCGAAGACCATCAATTAACACTGGTAGTCTTCCAGCATCTGGGAAAGGCATTGATTTTGGGAGACCATATCCAGCTGGGTCTTTCCAAGGACCTACAACAAGATAATCGAGTATAAATAGTGCAACATAAGTCAGCATCAAACTAGTTAAAATCTCATTAGTATTGAATTTTGTTTTTAAAAGAGCTGGTATCGTAGCCCAAAAGGCACCTCCGATAGCTCCAAATAAAATCATCAAAGGAAGTAAGAGAATACTTGTAGAGTCATTAAATAAGAGACCTATACCTCCTCCAAAGATAGCACCCATAGTTAATTGTCCTTCAGCTCCAATATTGTATATATTATTTTTAAAGCAATATGATAAACCAAGTGCGATAATAGCTAAGGGAGTAGCTTTAACAAATAATTCTGAGATACCGTAAGAATTTGAAATGGGGCTAATAAAAAAGATTTTAAAAGACTCGATTGGACTTAAATCTAATATTAAAAAAATAAATGAGCCAAAAAATAGTGTTAGAAAAACTGCTACTATTGGGGATAAATAAAATATTAGATTAGAATAATCCTCTCTTAATTTAATGTTAATCAAATAGACCACCCATATACTTTCCTAAAGTAGTAATATCTATGTTCTCAACATTTAAAGATTTTGATAATGAACCCTCATATAAAACAGAAATATTATGACAAACTTCAAGAAGTTCATCCAAATCATGGGAAATAATGATTATTGAAACTCCTCTCTGTGATAATTCTATTAAAGATTTTTTAATAAAAGCCTCAGAACCTGCATCTATACCCCATGTTGGTTGAGATAAGATTAACAATTCAGGATCAGACATGATTTCTCTTCCAATTATAAATTTTTGAAGATTGCCACCTGACAGCTTACCAGCTTTGACATTAAATGACGGAGTATCAACATTGAAATTTTTGATGACATTATTAGCGTAGGAATTAATTCTATCAAAATTAATAAAATCACCTTTTTTAAAATAACTTTTATGATTCATACTTAGTAAAATATTTTCGCTTAAAGACATTTCAGGAACTGCGCTATGCCCTAACCTCTGTTCAGTCACATAAGAAATAGATAAAGATTTTCTTTGAAATGTAGATAATTTATTGATGTTAATATTTTTAAAAATAATATCTCCATTAAATTCAAAATCGTTCTCATTTAGTAAAATTTCCATTAACTCTTTTTGGCCATTACCTGCAACTCCAGCAATACCTAAAATTTGTCCCTTTTTTAAATTGAAATTAATTTTATTTAAATTAGTTATGAATGGATCTTGAGAATATGAAGATAAATTACTTAAACTTAATACATTCTCTGAGTAATTAATATTATTTATCTGTTCAGTTTTAGTTACTTTATAACCTAGCATTTTATAACCCAAACTTTCAGGATCTTCATTCTTAGTAGTTAAATTACTTATTACTTTTCCATTTCTCATAATTGTTACATAATCTGATAAATTAATAATCTCATCTAATTTATGAGATATAAAAATTACTGTTAAACCATCGGCTACTAATTTTTTAATTATTTTAAATAATTTATTAATCTCCTCTGGAGTTAAGACAGAGGTAGGTTCGTCCATTATTAAAATTTTTGGATTATTTAAAAGAGATCTAACAATTTCTACAGATTGTCTTTGACCCACTGAAAGTGAACTTATAGGTGAATTTAGATTTAAATTAAAACCATACTTATTGCATATAGTTTCAGATTTTGATTTTAGTTTACTTAACGATATTTTTTCACTCATACCTAGTATTAGATTTTCTGCAACTGTCAGTGACTCAAATAAACTAAAATGTTGAAACACCATATTTATACCTAAGCTTTGTGCCATAGTTGGTGAATTAATTGTTGCTAAGTCAGAATTCAGTATGATTTGACCATTATCTGGTTTAACGTGACCGTACAAAATTTTTACTAAAGTTGACTTACCAGCACCATTTTCACCTAAAATTGCATGTATAGATTGTCTTATAATTTTAAAAGAGACATTATTGTTCGCAACTACTCCTGGATACTCTTTATAAATGTTCTGAAATTCGATTATTGGTTGCATAAATATTAATAGATTCTTTTTTTTAAAGATTAAATTGTTTTTTTTTCATTAGGCTAAAATTTATTTATAGATAAATAGGTTCTGAGTCATAAGAAGACCAAAGATACCAAGTAACAATTGTCGAATAATTCCCCCATTTTTTTGAATTATTTGAAAATTTTTTTAAATTTATATCATTGTAATATTTCTTATAAGCGTTTATAAAGCCAAGATCACCTAAGGGCATAATATTTGGTAATCCTAAATAAAAAATAGAAAACATTTCAGCGGTCCATCTACCTATTCCAAAGATTTGTGTGAGATCTTTATTTACCTTATCAAAAGAATTTTTATCTAATTTAATTTTTGATACTAAATGGTAATTCTCTAAAAGAGAAATTAAACACTTTTTTTTATTATTACTTAAAGGTAGCTCTTTTATCTTATTTTTATTATTTCGAAAATTAGTAAAATTTACTGGACCAATAATATGCTTAGAATTTTTATAGATTGACATGGCTGCAGAAACAGATATTTGTTGGGAACAAATAGACTTAAATAAAACATCAAATTTATTTTTATTTGTTTTTAATTGATGCTTTGGATTATAATATTTTTTAAATACCGGATCGCATTTCAGTAAATGGTTGCAACCTTTTTCCCAGTAATTCATTTATCAATAAAAGATTTAACTAAACTAGAGGTATCATATTTTTTATATACTGTACTTTGTAATTTTTTATATTTTTCATAAACACTCTTAGTAAGTTTAAGATTTAAGTCTAATTTTTTTGCGTGTTGTAGAACATATTTTAAGTCTTTTGTCATAAGTTCTGTTGAAAAACCAAAGTCGAATTTATTTATAACTATTGTAGGATACCTATTTGTAAATTGCCATGAACTTGCTGCTCCGTTTTTCAATGCATTGAATAATTTATTTTGATTAAGTTTATTCTTACTACTAAATTGAAATGCTTCTGATATTGAGTAAAGAATACCACAAATTAAAATTTGGTTTGTAAATTTAGCCAATTGTCCTGATCCAAGTTTTCCCATATATGTGCAATTATTTGAGTAAGCAGATATTATTTTTTTTGATTTATTAAAATTAAATTTATCACCACCAACCATTACTGATAGAGAGCCTTTTTTTGCTCCCTCCTCTCCACCAGTTATTGGAGCATCAATGAATTTTAATTTTGGTTTGGATAATAATTTAGTAAGTAATTCTATTTGATTTAAAGATATTGTAGAATGTTCAATAATAGCTGTATTTCTCTTATAATTATTAGTTTTTATGAATTTCTTATAAAATGAGTTAACAGCGTTGTCATCTTTTAAACAGCTGATTACAAAATCAAATTCAATATTATTAGTAAAATTATATTGAATACCAGAAAATTTTTTTTTCCATTTAGTCTCAATGGCACTAGTTCTATTATAAATATATAAATTTATATTTTTTTGTTTAGATAAAAAACCAGCCATATGGAAGCCCATTTTACCGAGGCCTACAAATAGAACACTATAAGTTGGCATAGAAAATAATCTTTTTTTCTAACTTGGAATAATCAAATTCCATATCAGGTAAGTTAGTGTCAAAATTTAATAACTTTAAAAAACTCATTGCTGGAAATAAGTCCCATATTTTAGATCCATAGACTGTCAAAAAAGATCTTTTACCCTCTATGGCCTCAATTACATCATAGCCTATTGATCTTGATCTAATTTTTTCTGTGTAGGAAGTAATAATATCTTTAAAGTAAACTTTAGCATGATCGCCCAAAAAGCCAATTTGATTAGTATAAATTTGCGGTTTTATTTGCTTATGGTTTTTAAATATTGTCTGATTAAAAGTGTGGTAAAAAATATCAGCTATTGGATCATAAATGATTGCAAATTCACACTTAGTATTTTTTATGAAAGATACCATTATTGCTACTTTATTAATTCCATTAATAAAGTTTCTAGTTCCATCTATTGGGTCAACAGTTAAATATTCATCATCTTTAATTAATTCTGAATTACCTTCTTCGGATATTATATTATTGAAACCTATTTTTTTAAAATATTCAATTAATTCATTTTCTATAATAACATCATAACTAGTAACTTTAGAATTATCAATTTTAGTTGATACTTCATCTTCATTTAATTTACCTATCTTAGGAATAATTATATCACTTGCTATTTTCTTAAGATATGAGTGTGTATCTAAAAAAAAAATATTATTAATAATCATTAATAATTTTTTCTAAAACATGAGAGTCTTTTTGTGAAACACTTAAGATTAAAATATCATTATTTAAAGGAATATGATCGTTATTTTTTAATTCTAATGCTTCATTAGTTAAAGTACACACATGCTTAATTACTTTTGACTTTTTAATATTTTCATAAATTTCATTTTTATATTTAATTTCATATATTACATATTCATCTTTCAAGATGGAATGATATGATAAAAGAGATCCTTTTGAAATTTTTTCAATAATTCTTGACGTTGTTAACTCTCGGGGATTTATTATAACATCAATTCCTAAATCATTCGCAAAAGAAGAGTAAGACTCATTATTAATAACTGAAATAACAGACTTTGAACCTCTTTTTTTTGCTATAATTGACAATATAGTATTGATTTGATCATTATCTGTAACAGTTATAACAAGATCAGAATTATTTAATTTAATCTCTTCGTAAAGTGTTTGATCAAGTGCATCACCATGGAAAATTGTAGTATTTTTAAGAAGACCTGCTAAGAAATTACATCGTTCTTTATCTAATTCTAATATTTTTAAATTAATTTCTTGTTCATCCTGTTCTATTAAAGTTGCTAAATTTTGACCAATATTACCGCCACCAACTATTAGAACATCTAAAACATAATCTTTAAAACCAAAAAACTTTATTAGTTTATTCAAATATTTTTTCTTTATAAGTAAATAAAGTTGGTCTGATATAGATATATTCTTAAATTCAAAATTTATTTTATCCTCTTTGCTATGACCTAAATAACACAAGTTATTAGTTTTAAAGAAAACTTTAATTTCCTCAAAAGTATGATTTTTAAATAAGTCAGAGGATTGCATTCCAATTAATAGATAGTCTTGTGTAATAAGAGACTCGCTAAAAAAAGCACCAGGTAAATGAATCTTTTCAAAAATATTATTAGAAACTTCCCACTCAGGTGAAATTATATGATCAAGAAAACTATTGGTCTCAATTAATAATGATTTATTCTCATCTAGTATCAAATTTTGGTTTCTAACCCTTGCTATAGATTTATCAACATTTAAAAATTCTTTAGCAAATTTACTTGTAATAATATTTTTCTCATCACTTCGTGTTACAGCAATAAAATAATCAATTTTAGAGTCAAAGTTTTTATAAAAGGAAGGATTTAAAGGATCATCATATATTGTTTTAATATCAAATCTTTCAGATAAATTTTTTAATTCATTGGCATCATCATCTAAAAGGAATACATTTTTTCCTTGTTCGGATAATTTTTTTGCAAGATTTGCACCAACTATTCCTGAACCCAATATAAGTATATTCATTAATCTATTTTAATGTTGAGTGATTTAACTTTACGATACAAAGATACTCTGTCTAATTTAAGCATTTTTGCAGTTAAAGTCATATTAAAATTATTTATTTTTAATTTTTGAATTAAATAATCTTTTTCAAATTTATCCTTTGCCTCTTTAAAATTAAGGTCATATAAATCAGCATTGTTAGTTGAATTTTTCATTAAATCCTCAATTAATACTTTAGAAACAAATAAATTATTGTCAGTCAATAGAGTAATTACATTTTCAGATAAATTCATTATCTCAAATATATTTCCAGGCCAGGTATGGTTTAATAATAATTGTTGGACATTATCATCTATATCAATTCTATTTTCAAACTTCTTTAATGAAAAAATATTTAAATAATGTTTAAAAAGTGGGAAGATTTCATCTTTTCTAGATATTAAAGGGTTTAATAAAACTTTATAGTCAATGTTATTTACAAATGGGTCTTTCAAATCAATTTTTTTACTGTCAAAAATAATTGATGCATTAATTTTTTTACTTTTTACTAAATTTAAATAATTCAATAATTCAATTTGATTAAAGTTTTCATAATCATTTAAGTATATAGTAAAATAATTATGTAAAGAGCTTAACTTTAAAAGATCAGTCTCATTCATTAGATTTTCATTTAGATTGATAAAAGTATCAGGATTATTTGATGATAAACGCATATGGATAGTATTAGCAAGAAAGTTTTTACCAATACCATGTGGACCTGATATTAAAATTGAAGAATTATTTCTAATCTTATTTAGTGTTTTAAAAATATTCTCTATGTATTGTCCGTGTCCAATGCTATCAATTTTTGAATGAAATGAAATTTTATTTCTATAATTATTGATTGTAACACGTTGTTTTAACTCAAGAAGATTTTTCTGAATTATGTGAATAAGTTTTTTTGTCTCAAATGGTTTTTCAATGAAATCATTTGCTCCTGCCTTAACAGACTCAATTGCATTATCTATATTTGCATGTCCGCTAAATGATACAATTACAAGATTTTTATATTTATTTTCTAAGTATTCGATAATATCTATGCCTTGATTGGTGCTATTTTTTAACCATAGATCAACTAAAACTACATCATAGTCAAAGCTTCTTTGTTCTAATTCAGCAAATTCTTTATGAGAGTTAGCATATGTAACTTCATAGCCTTGTTTTGATAGTATAAGAGAAATTTGTTTACAAATTTCTAATTCATCGTCAATTACTAATATTTTTGTCATTAAAAATTATTTCAATTTTAAATCCGGAATAACTGTTGGTTGTTATATTCATCTTATGAGAGTTGTCAGTAATTATTTTATCGATTAAAGATAAACCCAAACCAGTAGATTTTTTAGTTGAAAAATATGGTTTTTTTAAGTCATCAATATTACCATCATAACCTGGACCATTATCAAAAAAAGTTAAAATTAAGTTATTATTAATTAATTTCAGTGTAATTTCGATTGAAGGATTATTTGTTGAATTAAGTGCTTCAATAGAATTTTTAAAAAGATTGTTAAAAATTATGTCTAAATATGAATGGTCAAAATGAACATATAAGTTTTTTTCAATTTTATGATTTATATTTATTTGATCATAGTTTCTTTTATATTCATCAATATAAACCAAACAAATTTCAGATAAATTTAATTTAGTAATATTTGCCTTTGGCAATCTGGCATATGTAGAGAATTCATTAACTAAATTTTGAATTAAAAAAATTTGTCTTTTAATCGAAGTAATTGAATTAATTAATTCTTCGTCTTTGAGTTGACTTTCAATAAATTCAGTAGATAAGAGCATAGGTGTTAAAGGATTTTTAATTTCGTGAGAGATTTTTCTTGCTAAATCAGCTATTGCATTATTTTTTTCTGCAAATATTAAGTCAGTATAATCATTGAAAATAATTATCTGATCAAATAAAGAATTATTATCAATGAATATAGATTTAACAAAAAAATACTTTTGAATATTTTCTAATTTTACCTGTAAGTTTATTTCATATGATTTTCTATAAAAATTTTGATTTTTAAAATGATTTGATAATAAATTAATAAAATTTTGAAATGAGGTATTTTTTTCTGTCCTAAATATAAAAGATGCAGAATTTTCAAAAATCATAGATTTATCATTTAAAACAAATATTCCATAAGGTGAATTTTCAATGATATTATTTATAAAACTTAATTGGTCATTAATGGTAGAGTTTACTTTTTCTAAATTATTTTTTTGACTAATTATAGTTTTACTCATTTCATGAAACGAGTTCGTTAAAACAGAAATGTCGTCTTTATTATCTAATTTTTCAAAATTTAATTGCTGATATTTTCCTTTACGGAGGTCTATGATAGAATTGTTAAGATCCCTTATAGGTTTAGCTAATCTGAAGCTAAAATTTGTTCCAATAATTATAAATATAAATATTAAACTCGTTGAAAGAATTATGTAGATAGTAAAAAATGTAATTTGAATATCTCTTTTGTTATTATCAAATGAATTGATAGCTTCATAAGACTTTATAATGTTTTGATAGTAATTTAATGTTTCTAAATCAATATTCTTTAGTAATAACAAGTAATTTGTGCTATTTAGATTTACTTTAGAAAAAAGTTGATCGTTAGAAAAAAAAATAGTTATATCATTTTCAATATTTGTACTAGCATTTCTTAAATTGTCATCAGAAAGAAATATTTTTTCGTCAGATATATGCTCTATAAATTGATTACCATTATTATAATTGTAAACAGTAGTTATATTAAATCTTTGTATTATATCTCTATCTATTAGTCTTTCAGCCAATACATAATTTCTTATAAATTTTGAGTCTGTGATAAGGTCTCTCTCAGTTTGATCAATATATTTTTGAGCTAATTGGTAAGAATTATTTACTGTAGATTTAAAAGCTGGACCCAACCAAGTACTCACTTCTATATTAAAGAATATTGCGGATGCCATTAATATTATTCCACTCGGAATAACAGAAAAAAGACCAAAAAAAAGGAAAAACTTATTAAAAAGTCTAAGCCCTACTACTTCTCTATTTTTATATTTTAAATAATTTATTAAAAATAAAGATAGATACAAAAGAAGGATTAAAAGAAAAACAAAATCTGCGATCAAAACATATTGAATTAGTTCTGCGTTACGAACTATCTCATTTGATGAAATAAGTGAATATACAGTTAGAGCAAAAAGAGTTATAAAAATAGTCAATAATATAAAAGCAGAAAATTTATTAAAATAATTTGACATTAATTAACTCTAAAATACATTTCATTCTTCTAGCTGGTGGTAATAGTTTACGGTTCTCATCCAATACTAATAAGCTTTTAGCAAAATTTAAAAACAAAAATTTACTTACTCATAATATTGATTTTCTTAAAGAACTTAAATTTAAAAAAATAACCGTGGTCATTAATACTATAAAAAAGGCTAATATTAGTAATTTTGATGATTTAGAAATAATAAAAGGAGGAAAAACTAGATCAGAAAGTGTTAAAAATGCTTTAAACAAATCTAAATTTAAATCTAAATATGTTTTAATACATGATGCAGCTAGACCTTTAAATTCTCAAAAAATTATTAATAATATAATTAAAAATCTAATTGAAAAACAATATGACTGCGTAGTTCCATTTAGTAAATGTTCTGATACGGTATTAGTAAATCACGAATACCTTGATAGAGAGAAAATTAAACTTATAAAAACTCCTCAAGGTTTTGTTAAAAATAAAATTATCTATTTGCACAAAAGAAATAATAAAAATAATTTAACCGATGATAGTCAACTCTTTAGAAAAGAAAAAAATAAGTATAAAATAAAATATTTATTGCAAAACGAAATAAATTTAAAAATAACTTATAAAGACGAGTTAAGTTCATTAAATAAATTAATAAAAAATAATTTTTTAGTTGGGATTGGTTATGATATTCATAAAACAAAAAAAACTTTAAAAAATAATTTTGTCAAACTAGGAGGAGTTAAAATAAAATCAAAAATTAAAGTCATTTCACACTCTGATGGAGATGTGGTACTCCATGCAATAACAGACTCAATACTGGGTGCGCTTTCTCAACGAGACATAGGTACTTATTTTCCAAATTCCAAAAGAAATTTGAATAGAAATTCAATAGATTTTTTGAATTATGCTCTAAAAAAAATGACTTTTAAGAAAATGCTAATTAATAATATTGATATAATGATAGTTTCAGAGGAACCTAAAATTAATCCTCATTTTGAGATAATTATAAGTAGTTTATCAAAATTACTTAAAACTGATAAAATTAATATTACCATTAAAGCTACAACAAATGAAAAGTCTGGACTAATTGGTAGTGGAGATTTTATTGCTTGTTGGTCTAATGTATCTCTTAAATAAACTAAATAGCTTTTTTGAGTTTTTCAAAATCTTCATCTGCATGATAACTCGATCTAGTCATTGGTGAGGATGAAATCATTTTAAAACCGATATTTAAACAGTAATTATAGAGACTTTTGAATTCATCTGGAGAGTAAAACTTGTGTACTTTTTCATGATGGATAGAGGGCTGAAGATACTGTCCAATGGTAACAAAATCTATATTAGAATTTTTCATATCCTTTAACACCTCAATTATTTCTGAGTAATCTTCTCCCAATCCAATCATTATACCAGACTTAGTAAAAATAGTTTTATCAAATTCTTTTACCTCTCTTAATAATTTTAAACTCTCTAAGTAATTAGACCCAGGTCTGATTTTTTTATAAATTCTAGGAACAGTTTCTAAATTATGGTTAAAAACATCAGGTTTCACTTTTGCTATATCAATATAATTTCTATTTTTTCTTAAAAAATCTGGTGTGAGTATTTCTATAGTTGTAGTATTTGAAAGTTCCCTTATGTATCTAATTGTATCAATAAAATGTTGAGCTCCACCGTCTGGTAAATCATCTCTATCAACGCTCGTAACCACTACATGCTTTAATCCTAATTTCAGAACAGATTTGGCAACATTTAATGGTTCCATTGGGTCAGGCGGCTCAGAGGGCTTACCTGTTTTTACATTACAAAACGCACAAGCTCTTGTACAAGTATCGCCTAATATCATAAATGTTGCATGCTTTTTTTCCCAGCATTCTCCTATATTTGGACATGCAGCTTCTTGACATACGGTAACCAAATTATGAGAATTAACTATATCGAGTGTTTCAAAATATTTTTTTGAAGTTGGGGCTTTAACTTTAAGCCAATTTGGTTTCTTAAGTGTGGTTGGATTAAATTTTTTGATTTTTTCTGGATGTCTAATCATGATTAAAAATGAAGAGGTTTTTCAAATGCAGACAGTACACTTTCATGAATAGACTCTGATAAAGTAGGATGGGCAAATACAGTGTTAATAAATTCATCTTCGGTTGATTCTGATGAAATTGCTAAACCAAATGTGGCTATCAATTCTGTAACATCTGGGCCGATAAGATGGGCACCCAAAACTTCTCCTGTCTCAGAATTAAAAAGTGTTTTAACAAAACCATAAGAATTAGACATTGTTTGAGATTTACCATTCGCTAAAAAAGGAAAGTTACCTGTTTTGTATGGTGTATTATTGTCTTTAAGTTGTTGCTCCGTAAAACCAACTGTGGCTATTTGAGGTAGGCTATAAATACAGCCAGGTATATGATTTTCTTTTGGCTTATGTGTGTCTTTTCCAGATGAAATATAACTAACACAGTTTATGGCATCATGCATAGCCTTATGAGCTAACCAAGGAGCGCCGATAATATCACCAATTGCAAACAAACCATCTACATTGGTTTCATAGTTATGGTTAGTACCAATATAACCTGTATCTGTTAAATTCAAATCAAGGTTGCTTATAAAATCTTTATCTAAATTAGGTAAGACACCTACAGAGAGTATCAGAGCATCACAAACTATATTTTTATTATTATTTTTGAATGAGATAGTTTTTTTTTCTTCGACTATATTCTCAATCTTTGCGTTTAATTCAAATTTAATACCCTTTTTCTCAAAAATTTTTTTTGCTTCATTAGAAATATCATTATCAAATTGAGGTAAAATTTTACCTTGAGATTCAAAGACTATAACCTCTGATCCCAAAGCATTATAAATACTTGCAAACTCTATACCAATAGCACCTGATCCTATTATACATAGTTTTTTTGGAATAAATTTAGGTATCATTGCTTCTTTAGAACTCCATATTAAGTCGGAAAATTTAATATCACCTATTGTTCTAGGTTTACAGCCTGTAGCAATAATCATATTTTTTGAAATGATTTCATCAGAGGATGTTTTAACACAAAATTTATTATCTAATTTTTTTGGATAAGCGCGATGCTTATATATATCTATTTTATTTTTTTTCATTAATGAACTAACACCTTTAGATAAATTTTCTGATGCGGTTCTTGACATCTCAACGACTTTATTCAGGGCTATTTTGGTGAGGTCTTTTTTATCTAGTCCGAAGTGATTAGCCTCTTCCATGAATTCTGCAGAGTGAAGAAGAGATTTTGTTGGAATACATCCCCAATTAAGGCACACCCCTCCTAACTTATCTTCTTCAAACAAAGCTACCTTCATTCCAAGTTGAGCAGCTTTTATAGCTGCGACGTATCCACCGGGGCCACCACCAACGATTGATAAATCATATTTATTTGTCATCTGATATAATTTCCATATTTTGTACTATACTTGATAAAAATTGAGAAGCTAAGACACCATCTACTGCTCTATGATCGCAAGATAATGTCAAATTTATAAAACTTCCAATTTCTATCTTTCCTTTATCAACAAAAACATCCTCGAATATTTGTCCTACTGCAAGTATATATGTTTGACCAGGCAGAATAATAGCATCAAAACTTCGGATATTAAATGATCCTAAATTAGATATACTTATTACACCATCCGACAGATCAGAAGGAGAAAGTTTGTTATCTCTAGTTAAATTTATTTTATCATTAAGATTGGAATTAATTTGTTTTAATGAAAGGTCATTAATTTTTTTAATTACAGGCATTTTTAAACCAAATTTTGAGTCAACTGCTATGCCTATATTATGATGATCGTTAATAAAAAATTCACCATTATCTTTGTATGTACAATTAGAGTCTGGGAATGCTTTGAATGCTTTAGATATAGCCTGCATTAAGATTGCATTTAGAGAATACTTATTACCTTTTAATTTTTGATCTTTTCTAAATTTTAATAAATTAGACATATTTACTTTAGTATTTAAATAGAAATGGGGAATATTATTTTTAGAATGAAGCGTTGCTTTTGCTATAGCCTGCCTTAATTTATTTATATTTGAATTATCTGACAACTGATTAGCGTCTATTACATCTCTTAGAATAATTCTATTATTTGGTCCTGAACCATTTATATTTGATAAATTCATTGATTTATCAGTAGATATTTTTTTTGCAAGTGGAGATATAAATAATCTTAAAATACCATTGTCCTGATCTTCAGTAATATCAAGATCTTCAGTATGTATTCTCCTTGAGTTAGGTTTTATTTTAGTAATATCTATATTATTTTTTAAAACTAATTTTTTAGCAAGAGGGGTAATTAAAATATTATCAGGTGATAAGTTTTGATCATTTTCAAGGACTGGTATTTTTGGAGTTTGTATTTTATTATTTGTATCTCTGCTTTTTAAAAAATTATTTATATCCTCTTGAGTAAAAGATAAATCATCTGAAATTATAGCAACTAACTGATTAACATCCGCTGTCTCACCCTCCTTAGATATTATTTTAGCAACATATCCGTCTTCTGGTGACTCGTACTCCATGGTGGCTTTATCTGTTTCTACTTCAAACAAAACTTCTCCACTTAATATTGGATCATTTTCCTTTTTTATCCATTTAACAATTTTTCCATCCTCCATCGTTGGAGACAAGGAGGGTAAATTAACTTCAAATAACATTAATTTGTATAAGAAACTTTTTTTACAGCAGATATAATCTCATCAGTATTAGGTAGTGCCAATTTTTCTAAGTTTTCAGCGTAAGGCATTGGAACATCTTTTCCACTAACTTTAATTATTTCTGAGTCAAGATAATCAAAGCAATTTGATTGGATAAGGTAAGATAAGTGTGAACCAAAACTTGTATTGCCCCATCCATCCTCAACTATAACAACTCTATTTGTTTTCTTAACGGATTTATAAACAAGATCTTCATCCAAAGGTTTAATAGATCTAAGGTCAATAATATCAGGTTTAATTCCTAATTTTTCTATTGATGGAAGAGCATTTAATATTCGTTGAACTGACATTGAAAAACCAATAATAGTTATGTCGCTACCTTCTTTTATAAGATTTGCTTTACCAATTGGAATTAAGAAATCATTTTCTTCAGGGACATTAGTTTTTTCTTTGTAAAGTAATTCATGCTCTAAGAAAACAACAGGATTGGGATTTCGAATTGATGATTTTAATAAACCTTTGGCATCCCTTGCATTTGATGGAGTAACAACTAATAAACCTGGTATATGAGAAAACCAAGAAATAAAACATTGACTATGTTGAGCACCTACTCTTGCAGCAGCGCCATTTGGCCCACGAAATACTATAGGCACATTAATCTCTCCACCTGACATGTACAAAGATTTAGCGGCTGAATTTACAATCTGATCAATTGCCTGCATTGAAAAGTTAAAGGTCATAAACTCACAAATTGGTTTGAGTCCAGACATAGCTGCACCTATTGCAAGACCAGTAAAACCGTGCTCAGAAATAGGAGTGTCTAGTACTCTTTTTGATCCAAACTTATCTAAAAGGCCCTGGGTTACTTTGTATGCACCATCATACTCAGCTACTTCTTCACCTAAAAGAAAAACATCTTTATCTAAAATCATTTCTTCTTCAATAGCTTGATTCAAAGCCTCTCTCATTGTAATTTCTTTTTCAGACCAATTCTTTGTTTCCAAGCTATCTGATTGATCTTTTAAAAGAGAACCCATAGAAATATTATTTTCTTTAATTTTCGTATCGTTACCATTCGGTATCACAGGTGGTAAACTTTCAATAGGTTTTTCTATTTTTTCTTCAATTTCCTCGCCTTCGACCGACAGTAATGCTATTTCTGTGTTGACGCTAATATTTTCAGAGCCCTCTTTGACTAATATTTTTTCAATTTTTCCATCATCTGGAGACTCAAGTTCCATAGTTGCTTTATCAGTTTCAATTTCTGCTAAAATATCACCAGAAAGTACATCATCTCCCTCTTTAACTAACCATTTTACTAAATTACCTGTTTCCATAGTTGGAGATAATGCTGGAAGTAATATTTTCATAAATACACCTCAGTGAATAATTCTTTAATATCTGGGAGAGGTGAGTCTAATGAAAATTTTTCAACATCTCTAATTTGTTTTTTAATATCACTTTCAATATCTTTAATAGTATCTTCTTCAAAATTATACTCTTTTAATAAACTTTCTTTCATCATTAGCACCGGGTCTATTTCTTTCATTTTGTTTACTTCATCTTTTGTCCTATAAAGACCAGGATCAGACATTGAGTGGCCTCTGAATCTGTAAGTATCCATTTCAATAATATATGGTTTGGAGTTTTTATTAATGTAATCTCTTGCTCTTATGGCAGCATCACTTACTGTAAAGAAGTTCATTCCATTTACCTTTTCACCTTTAATGCCGAACACAGTAGCTCGTTCAAACAGCTCATTTCCTGCTGCTGATCTACCTATAGATGTTCCCATTCCATATTTATTATTTTCAATGATAAACAATATAGGTAGCTCCCATAGCGATGCTAAATTAAAAGCTTCAAATACTTGGCCATTACTCATTGCTCCGTCACCAAGATAGACCCTAGAAATTTTTTTTTCATTTCTATATTTATGAGCAAAACCAATACCAACACCTAACGGTACTTGAGCACCAACAATTCCATGTCCACCATAGAACCTGTTAGCTTTAGAAAACATGTGCATAGAACCACCCTTACCTTTTGAAATCCCATCCTTTCTTCCAGTTAATTCTGACATAACTGATTTAGGATCTACACCACGAGCTAATATATGCCCATGATCTCTATATGCTGTGATAACAGTGTCTTCTGAATTGATAGAGGAAAGAATACCTATTACAACCGCTTCTTGACCAATATACAGATGACAAAAACCTCCAATTTTTCCAGCACCGTATAATTGTGCTGCCTTTTCTTCAAATTTCCTAATTAAAAACATTTTTTCATAAAACTTTAATAGCTGGTCATCGGAGAAAGAATTACTTATTTTTTTATTCATGTTTTAATCTAGTTTTAGGATTGTCTCACCATCTTGAATATTTGGGTTATTCTGTTTAGTAATTTCATCAATGTAATCATCTTTATTAGAATAGAAAGAGTGTAAATCTATATTAATATCTAACATTTTTTGATCGAGATTAGATTGCAATTTTTTGTACATTTTTTCTTCAAATTTATAAATTAAGTAGTTTCCAATATTAAATTTTCCATAAACTGTATGATATATAAGGTAAATCAATACAAAAACAAAAAAGAAATTAATTAAACTACTAGCTTTTAAAAACTTCACTTAAATTACCAGCATATCCTTGAATTTTATCATTTTCTGATATTCTAAGTAACTGATTATATTTTGCAACTCTATCCGATCTGGCCAAAGAACCTGTTTTTATTAATGGACAACGTGATGCGACAGCTAAATCTGATATAAAAGAATCTTCTGTTTCACCTGATCTATGAGACATTATAGAAGCAAAATTATTTTCTGTAGCTAATTTAATAGCCTCTAGAGTTTCTGTTACAGTACCAATTTGATTTAATTTTATTAAGATACTATTAGCTTGCTTCTCATCGATTCCTGTTTTTAATTTTTGTATATTTGTGACAAAAAGGTCATCACCAACTAAACGAATTTTAGAACCAAGTTTACTTGTAATTTTTACCCAACCTTCATAGTCTTCTTCATTAAGTGCGTCTTCGATTGAAAATATAGGATATTTATCACATATATTTTGATAAACACTGATCATTTCATCAGTAGAATAAGAGTTGCCCTCAAAGTTATATTTACCATTTGAATAAAATTCACTAGAGGCTGCATCTAAAGAGATTTTAAAGTGATTATTAAGTTTATAACCTGCTTTTAAAATTGAGTCACATATTAGGTCTAATACATCAAGGTGAGATTTTAAATTAGGAGCAAATCCACCTTCATCACCAAGATTAGTATTAAGATATCGAGATTTTAATTCTCTCTTAATATTTGAGATAACAGAGTGTGTAGCTGATAAAGCTTCAGTTAATGAGTTAAATCCTATTGGTAAAATCATAAATTCTTGAAAATCAACATCATTGTCTGCATGTTGACCACCATTAATTACATTTAGCATTGGTACTGGGATAATTAGATTTTCAGTACCATGTGACAGAAATACAGCACCAAAATTTGAGTAAGTCCATGCCTTATAGTAAGCAAGGCTTAAAGACAAAATAGCATTTGCGCCAAATTTAGATTTATTTTCTGTCCCGTCTAAATCTATCAAAAATTTATCAAACTCTTTAAAATCATTGAAAGACTTTTCTAAAATTATTGGTTTAATTAATTTATTAACATTAGATACAGCTTTAAGTACACCTTTGCCACTCATTCTATTAGAATCTAAATCTCTTAGCTCTAAAGCCTCAAATTTTCCTGTCGATGCTCCTGATGGAACCATTCCACGAAAAGGATACGGGATATTTTCAAAAATTAATTCACATTCAACAGTTGGGTTTCCCCGACTATCAAAAATCTCTCTTGCTGTTATGTTTTTAAGTTTCATTTATTTTGCCGCCTTATTTATTTTATTAATAATATTTAAAAGTTTTGGCATTTTATGTAAATAAATCATATTAGGGCCATCACTTAGCGCTTTTTCTGGGTTTGGGTGTGTCTCAATAAAGAAACCTGCTATTCTCAATGAAGAAGCAGCCTTAGACAGAGGAACCACAGATTCTCTAGCACCTCCACTTTTTTTCCCCAATCCACCTGGAAGTTGCACGCTATGAGTTGAGTCAAAAATAATTGGATATCCAAATTCTTTCATAAAATGAATACCTTTAAAATCATTTATTAAGTAATTGTAACCAAATGAATTTCCTCTTTCAGTAATAAGTATTTTTTTATTATTTTCGTTTTCAATTTTTTTAATGATATTTGAAACTTCTTGGTGAGATAAGAATTGTCCCTTCTTAACATTTACAATCTTTTTTGTTTGTGCAGCAGATTTTATCAAGTCAGTTTGTCTACATAAAAAAGCTGGGATCTGTATTACGTCTAAAAGTTCAGCTAACTTATCTACTTGGGAAGTCTCGTGTACATCTGATGTTATAGAAATTTTTAAATCATTTTTTAGATTTTTTAATATATCTATTGATTTATCAAAAGAAATTTTATTTCTAATAGTTTGGTCAGAACTTCTGTTAGCTTTGTCGAAACTACATTTAAATATTAAATTAAACTTTTCTTTTTTTGAATATCTTATTAATGACTTTGCAACTTGTCTAACTAAATTTTCATTTTCTAATAGGCATGGCCCGGATATTAATGTGAGTCTGTCAGTATCATTTTTGATTAACTGTTTAGATAAAAAAACTGATCTAGGCATTTTTATTAATTAAACTATTTTTTATAAATGAGAAGAAAATAGGATGAGGTTTAAATGGCTTTGATTTAAGCTCTGGATGAAACTGAACACCTAAAAACCATTTATGATTTTTATTTTCGATAATTTCCAGTAATTTTTTATCTTTAGAAAAACCTGAAAAAACCAAACCTTTTTTTTCAATAGAAGATTTATATTTAGGGTTTACTTCATACCTATGTCTATGTCTTTCGTGAATTAATTTTTTTTTATAAACTTTGGAAGCTAAGGATTTCTCTTTTATATAACAGGGATATGAACCCAGTCTCATTGTAGCTCCTAAATCATTTTCTTTGGTCCTTTTAACCTTTTGATTTTTTTTACTCCATTCTGTCATTAAAGATATGACATTATTTGTATGCTTACCAAATTCGGAACTTCCAGAATTTTTCATTTTTAGTACATTTTTAGTGAATTCAATTATAGATAATTGCATACCTAAACAAATACCCAAGAAAGGAATTTGATTTTCTCTAGCATACCTAATAGCTTCTATTTTTCCATTTATACCTCTATTTCCAAAACCTCCTGGTATCAAAATACCTGCAGCCTTACTCAGTAACTCTCCAACATTTTTTTTATTTATAGTTTCAGAGTCAATCCATTTTATTTTAACATTTGCTTTGTTATGAACACCAGCATGATAGATAGCCTCATATAGGGATTTATAACTATCTTTTAAATGAACATATTTTCCAATAATAAATATATTTAATTCCTCTTTTGCCCTTGACTGTAACACTTCGAAATTTGTCCAATTTGACAGGTCTTTCTTTTTTGTAGATTTTATATTTAAACTTTTGATAACTAGGTCATCTAATTTAGATTTAGATAATAGTGATGGAACTTGGTAAATACTTCCTACATCATAAGAAGGTATCACAGCATTTGTAGGAACGTTACAAAATAAACTAATTTTTTGAATTTCTTCATACTTAATTTTTTTATTACTTCTACATACTATTATATCAGGCTGGATACCTGCATTTAATAGCTCTTTTACTGAATGTTGAGTAGGTTTCGTTTTAATTTCACCTGATGTTTCTATGTAAGGAAGTAAAGTTAGGTGTATAAGAAGAGTGTCGAGCTGTCTTTCATTTTTAAATTGTCTTATAGCTTCTAAAAAAGGGAGGCTTTCAATATCACCAACAGTACCCCCTATTTCGCAGATAATTACGTCATCTATATTAGTTGATTTTTTAATTGAATTTTTAATTTCTTCTGTAACATGAGGTATTACTTGAACAGTTGAACCTAAATATTTACCCTTTCTTTCTTTAGATAAAATAGTTGAGTAAATTTTACCTGAGGAAATTGAGTCGTTTTTTGAACATTTTATATCTGTAAATCTCTCATAGTGACCTAAATCTAAATCAGTCTCGTAGCCATCGTCTGTTACATAAACTTCACCGTGTTGATATGGACTCATTGTTCCAGGGTCAACATTTAGATACGGATCTAATTTTCGAATTTTTAATTTGATACCTCTAGCTCTGAGAAGAGAGGCTAATGATGCAGTTACTATTCCCTTACCAAGCGATGATACAACACCTCCGGTAACGAAAATTAATTTCACTGATTAGGCACTTCTGGAATCATTTCCTCTATGGACTCATCTAAGATAATTTCTTCCTGAATAGTTTCTAAATCAGTTGAGGAAGAATATTGTTTTGTAATAATTGCACCCATAAATAAACACCAAAACAAAAAACCAAAACCTAAAACATAAGTAATTTTTGTCATACCTGAAAATGAAGATTTGTTTGCAGTCATACCACCAGTCAGAGAAGTTTGAGTACCCAAACCGAGACTCCCGCCTTCAGTTTTTTGAAATAATATTATTAAAATTAAAACTACTCCAATAACGGCGCTTATAATTAAAAAAAGGTTTATCATAATGTCATTTAAAATGTTTAATAAATGTAGATTTTGTAGAAGCCGAGCCTACTAAAACTCCATTTAAATTTTGCAAACATAAAATATCTCTGATATTTGATAAATTTACCGAACCACCATATAAAATATTTATTTTTTTAAAAGAATAATTTTCCAATATTTTTGATAAAAATCCCAAAATATCATCAATTTCTGAAAATTTGGGTGTTAATCCAGTGCCAATTGACCATAAAGGCTCATAAGCTAAGACGACTTCTTCGTAATTATTTGATTTTTTAAATATTTTGTTGATTTGTTTTTTTAAAAAAACTTTCGTTTTTTTTGATTTATAAATCTTTAACGGTTCTCCAATGCAAACTATGGGTTTTATTTTATTAATTAAACAAAGATCTGTTTTTTTTTGTACTATCAAATCCGTTTCACCAAAATTGGATCTAACTTCAGAATGTCCAAGAATACAATACTTAATCCTGTTATTTACTAAATCTTCAATATCTATAGAGCCAGTACTAGCACCTTTACCATGCAAATCTATATTTTGCGCGGCATATATATTCTTTGGATATTTAGATTTAAGATAGAGATTATAAAAGTTATTTGGACTACAAATAAGTTTGTACTTTTTTGTAGACGGAAGCTTTGACACAATTTTAGATAAGTTCATACTTTCGGCTATATTTAAATATGATTTCCAATTAAATATTATATATTTCATAGGATTAACTGATATCAAAATACTGAGATAAATGAAAACTAAAAAATTAATTGTCATTATATTTAGTGCTGCACTTGGAATAAGTTTCTTGTTTATTGGATTTGGATCTTATGTTGGTAAGACATATGTTCTTAAAGTAGGAAATCAAAAGATATCATCTGTTGAATTTTCTAGAGCATATGAGAACTATAAATCTGAAAATAACCTTTCTAACCTATCAGAACAAGAGGAGTTATTCTCAAAAGTTCAATTCACAAATCAATATGTAAATGAATTAGTATTTATTAATTACTTAGACGAAAAAATTAGTATTAGTGATAATTCAAAAAAAGTAGTTTTAAAAAAATCACTAAATAATGATGAAATGTTCAGAAATTTAGACGAAGCATCCCTTCAAAACTACCTAAAAGAAATTGAAGGTAACATCTATATAGATTTATTTAATAATAGTCTTGATGCACAGCGCTTAGTAAGTAATGAGATTAATCCAGAACTTCTCATAGAAAAAGAGTTGAATATTTACGAAATTAAAAGAGATAATAGTCTGATTAATTATCAGCTAGAAGAAGAGTTTTACGCTGATAATGAATTATATGAAATCACAATAAACGAAATAAGTCTGAGAAAATATATACTAGAAGAAATTATAACCGATGCAATTATAGAGAATTATTATAATGAAAATATTACTACTTTTCTTGAGCCTAGAAGTTATACATATGAACAAATAATTTTAGAAAATAAAAGGGATGAAAGTTTTGTAAAACTAAAAAATATTAATAATTCTCAATTTAAATTATTTGAAGAAGTTAATGAGAAATTAATTTTACCTCAAGTGCTTGATAATTTAAAAAAACTTAATATTGGGGATGAAAGTGAAAGTATTAAGATTGGTGAAAAATTCTTTTATGTAAAACTTTTATCATTCAAGGATGAATATCAAGTGAATTTAAATGATGCTTATGAAGATATAATGAACACATTAACAGAATTAGAGATTGAAAATTTTGAAATGACTGATGAAATAAAAAATATTGATAGTTATAGTACAAATCAAATTTTTTTCTCTAATTCTTTTAATTTCTTAGAAAATATACCAGATCAATATAATTTTATTAATTTCAATCAATCATCTGGGGAAATAAAAAAAGATAATTTTTTATTTCAATTTAATGTAAAAAAATTATTTAAAGAAGATTTACCAATAAATATTAAAGAAAAATTTTTAATTTCATTTAGTAATTATAAAAAAAATATAGATACCTCTCATGGAGATGAATTATTAAATAAAACTGGTACCGTAAAAGTAAATTATTTTACTGACTCACTCACTATTAAGAATAATTTTATTGAAGCAGTGGACTTGGAGAGAATTGTCATTATTAAGAATGATGAAAAATTAAAAGTGGTATTACCAAATGAGGTTATATATTTAGATATAAATTCAATAGGCTCTATAGACCCTTTAAATATTAAACAAAATATTGTCAATTTAATTTACTCAAATATCATAAAACAGATAAAAAATAACATAGACATAGAAGTAGATAACGAACAACTTATTAAGCTTTAATATGTACGTACACGGTAAAAAGGTTTTCTTAGATACTGAAAATACAATTACAATTTACAACAAGCTTGCTAAGAAATTTACTGACGTCTCTATTTTAGAGTCTGTAATTGGAGGTGATAATAAAGGAAGATATTCAATTATTCTCTTCAATGTAAATCAAAATATAGAAATTTTTCATAACTATGCGTTAATTAATAATCGAAAGAAAATAATAAAATCACCAGATATTTACATAAAAAATATTTATAAAAACTTAAAAATCAAAACATTATATGAACAAAATATACCACTCCCTGTCTTTATTGGTAATATTTGTTTTGATTTATGTAAATTTACGCTTCCAAAATTAAGTTATGACCCAAGTAAAAATGAAATCGGAATTCCACTTGCGCACTTTGTTAAACCAACAAATTTAATAATAATTGATAATGTTCTCAACGAAACTCACTTAATTGAGGTCTCAAATAATAAGAAATTTCCAACTAAATCTTTAAAAACTTTAGTGAGTTTACTCAAAACACCTGTTCATAAATTTAACAAATTAAATTTTAATAAATTAAATTTTAATAAATTAAAGAATTTTAAAAATCATGTAAATATGGAGGATTTTTTAAAAAGAGTAGATGAAATCAAATCAGATATTAAGGTGGGTGAAATATTTCAGGCTGTTTTATCACAAAGATTTTCTAATGAATATTTAATAGATCCTTTCAATTTTTATAGAGCATTAAGATCAATTAATCCCTCTCCTTATCTTGTTTTCTTAAACTTAAAAAACTATCAGATTATTTGTTCAAGTCCTGAAACTATGATCAAGGTAAAAAATAAAGAAATTACCTTAAGGCCTATTGCTGGAACTAGAAGAAGAGGAAAAAATGAAATAGAAGATAATAATTTAAAAAATGAATTACTTAATGATAAAAAAGAGTTAGCAGAGCATTTAATGTTAGTAGATTTAGGTAGAAATGATGTAGGTCAAATTTCAAAAAATAATACAGTAAAAGTAACTGAACAAAATATAATAGAGTATTACTCTCATGTTATGCATATAGTTAGCAACGTAACAGGGGAATTAAAAAAAAATTTAACACCAATTGATGTTCTTTTTGCCGGTTTACCTGCTGGTACAGTTTCGGGTGCACCTAAAATAAGAGCTCTAGAAATATTAGAGAAACATGAACTTATAAATAGAGAATTTTACTCTGGGTCAGTTTGTTATATAGATGCTAATGGAGATATGGACAGTTGTATCAACCTAAGAACAGCAATGATTAAAAATAAAAAGATATATGCTCAAAGTGGTGCAGGTATAGTTTTTGATAGTATAGCTAAAAACGAACACAGCGAGTGTATTAATAAAGCTAATGCTTTATTTGAAGCTTATAAATTGGCTCATCAAATATAATGATTACATTAATAGATAATTACGATAGTTTTACTTATAATCTTTATCACTGTCTGAGTAAGCATGATGATGTTTTAGTTATTAAGAATGACTTAATACTGAAGAATTTTGACAAAATAATTGATAGTAAGGGTGTTGTGATTTCTCCTGGACCTAGTAATCCATTTAATGCAGGAGAATGTCTAGATTTAGTTCACCAAATTTACTCGTTTATGCCAATATTAGGAGTGTGTTTAGGTCATCAGATACTGGGTGTCTATTTTGGAGCTAAAATAGATACTTTAAAAATACCCATGCATGGGAAAGTATCTAATATTAAAAAAATTAATGAATGTAAAATTTATAAAAATATTAATATGAATTTTCAAGCAACGAGATATCACTCTTTGTATCTAAATAAAGATAATTTTCCTAAAAATTTAAAAATTACTAGTATTTCTGATGATGATAAAAAAATAATGAGTTTTAGACATGAATTATTTTCAATATTTGGAGTTCAATATCATCCAGAAAGTATTGAAACTGTTATTGGTTCTAAAATTGTAGATAATTTTATGGAGTGTGTATGAAATATAACATAGGTGATATAGTTACTAAGAAAAATATAAAGTATGTAATTAAATATTTATTCAATACAGATAATATAACTCATCAGGCAATAATCATTCATCAACTTAATAAATTAATTAATGATAGTGATATACTTTTGTCATTAAGAGATTACATTTTTAAAAATTCAAATAAAATTAAGCAATATCCAAATTCTTTAGATACATGTGGAACAGGTGGAGACGGATTAAAAACGCTTAATATATCTACCTCAGTTGCAATCTTATTATCTTCTGTTGGTATACCCATAGCAAAACATGGAAATCGGGCCGCTAGTTCATTGAGTGGCTCCTCAGATATTATCTCTGAATTAAAAATACCAAATGAGAGGCATTCAAAAAATATTATACAAAGAATTTCAAATGATAAATTTGTATATTTAAATGCACCTTTTTTTTATCCTAACTTAAAAAGAGTTGGAGAAGTTAGGAAAAAAATTGGCATAAAAACAATATTTAATTATATGGGTCCTACACTGAATCCATTAGGCGCAAAATTTCAAATATTAGGCACAATAGATAAAGGTTCTGCAGAAATTATGTCAAAAATATTGTCAAGAATAAAAAATAAAAAATTTACTATTTTTTTCTCAGAGGATGGTTTAGATGAGATAAGTATATTTGCACCAGCAATTTTTTATTTTAAAAAAGAAAAAAGTATTACAAAAAGAAAAATTTCACACATGACCTATAAAAAATACCTCACCTCAAAATTAAATTTTAAAGATATCAGAGGTGGTTTACCCTCTTACAATGCAAATAGATTGATTGAATTATTTCAAGGAAAAAAAGATAGTTACAGAGATATTACAATAATTAACTCTATTTATGCAATGCAAACCATTAAACCACATTATAAGTTTGATAGTTGCTTTGAAATTTTAAGTAATTCTTTAGATAATTCCATAGCTTTTAATCATTTAAATAAAATTAAGAAGTAATGAATATTTTAGATCAAATAGTTTTAGAAAAAAAAAATCACTCAGAATATTTAAGCCAAAAGATAAATAAAAAATATAATTTAAAGCCTACTAATTCAAACTCTTTTTTGAAAGCTATAGAAAGTAATTTAAGTAAAAACAAAAATGCACTAATTTCAGAATTTAAGAGATACAGTCCATCTGTTAAAAGCTTTAATAAAGTTAGATATCTACAAGATGTTATTGAACAATATCATAAATCAAAATGCTGCTGCATATCAATTTTAACAGACAAAAATTTTGGAGGTAGTTTAAATGATATAAATGTTGCAAAAAAAATATCTAATAAACCAATTATAAGGAAAGATTTTATAATTAATGAAGCACAAGTATTTGAAACTAAAGAATTTGGCGCTGATGCAATTTTATTGATTGCAAAAATTTTATCAAAATCAGATATTAAAAAGTTGTACAAACTAGCAAACAAAATTGGTTTGGATGTATTGATAGAAATTGAAAGTATATTTGAGGCTAAAAAGATTAGAGATATTGACGCTAAATTAATTGGAATAAATAATAGAAATTTAAAAGAACAAAAGATTGATATTAAAAAATCAATTAGATTATCTAAAGTATTGAATAATAAAATAATAATTAGCGAGAGTGGAGTTACGGTTTCAAATATTAAAAAAATAAAAAATAATAGCGGGATATCATCTTTTTTAATTGGTGGAAGTATTTTAAATAATGAAAATAAAGTTAAATATATAAATAAATTATATAAAGCCTGATGAGTTTATCGCACTTTAATAAAAAAAATAAAAGTATTGAAATGGTTGATATTTCAAAAAAAAATAAAACCAAAAGATATGCAGAAGCTAAATCTAAATTAAAAATCGATAGAAAACTTTTTCTTCTTCTTAAAAATGATAGAGAATTGCAAAATAACTTATATCATACTGCTAAAATAGCAGGTGTTTATGCTGCTAAAAATACATTCCAACAAATTCCATTAACGCATAATATACCAATAGACTATGTGTCTTTAACATTTGATTTGAAGGAAAATGAATACATTTTGTTAAAGAGTATAGTTAAATCAAAATATTCTACAGGATTAGAAATAGAAGCATTAAATAGTGTTTCTTGTGCATCTATTACAATTTTTGATATGCTCAAATCATATAAAAAAAAAATTACTATTGAAAAAATAGAAATTGTAAAAAAAAGGGGAGGTAAAAATAATATTGGATGATATTTTTAAAACAATAAAATTAATATCAAATTATCTTCCAAAAAAAAAATTATTAACTATTTATACAAAAAATTTAAAAAAAAATAATTTTATACAATCTGATATAAAAATTAAAAATGATATACCTCCATATAATCAATCATCAATGGACGGTATAGCTGTAACAAATATAAGTGAAAAATTTAAAATAGTTGGAAGATCAAAGTTAAATAATTTTAATAATATTAAAGTTAATAAAGATGAGTGTTTGATTGTTAAAACTGGTTCATTAATACCAAATAATATCAAATATATAATACCTCAAGAACAAATATTTATTAATAAGAGTTATGCTTTTGTAATTAACTTTAACAAAAAAAATAAATTTATTAGAAAAAGAGGTCATATCTTTAAAAAGGGTGAAAAAATTAACCTTCAAAATAAATATTTATCTTTTAAAGAGTTAAGTAGTTTAAAAAGTCTTAAAGAAACCAAAATTAAAATATTAAAGCCTTTAAAATTTAAAATATTATCTACTGGTAGTGAATTTACTAAAAAACATTTTATTTTTCCCACTAATGGTTTTTATTTAAATAATTTTGTATTAATAAATAACCAAATAGTTGAAAAGAATATTCATTTAAGAGATGACCAAAAATTACTAGAGAAAGAAATTAATGATTCAAAATCAGATATTACAGTTATTATTGGAGGAACTGGTAAAAGTAAAGATGATATAGATTTTAATAATTTTAATTTAATTGTAGATGGTCTCGACTTAAAACCAGGGAGACCATTTAAATTGTTTATAAAACAAAATAGGATTTATTTATTTTTCCCTGGTAACCCCTGCTCATCATTCGTATTAACCAACATAATTATAAAATCATTAATAGAAATTTATAACTTTAACAAATCTACTATTAAGCATGAGATAATTAATATTAAAAAAATTAAATTTAATTTCAAAAACTATAAAAGAAAATCATTTTTATTTGGATTTAGGGATAATAAAAATATTAAAATATTCAATAATCAAGAGAGTTCTAATTTAAAAAATATATTAAAGGCAAATTGTCTAATTTATTATGATAGAACTAATAAATTAAGATTGTATCAGGTTAATGACTAAAAACGCAAAAAAGCTATTAGAATTTTTGAGAAAATATATTGAAAAAAATAAGATATCTCCAAACTATGAAGAAATGAAAGAGCATATGGGTCTTAAATCAAAATCATCTATATTTCAATATTTAGAATATCTTGAGGAATTAGGTCATATAAAAAAAGACAAATTAAAATCAAGATCTATCGAATTAAATAGTGTAATACCATTCTATAATGAAATCTCTGCTGGTAAGCCAATAGATGTTCTAAATGATCAAATAGAGTTTATTGATATTAATAATTTTATAAAATCTGATAAAGCCAACTGTATTGCTTGTAAGGTACATGGAAATTCAATGGAGTCGTATGGTATTTTTGAAGATGATATAATTATATTAGAAAAAGTTACAAATTATAATTCAAATGATATACACGCTGTTCAAATAGATGATAGTGAGATAACCCTTAAAAAGATTAAACTAATCAAAGATGAAGTTGAGATATTTGGCGATCATAAAAATTTTTCCTCAGTCAGATATAAGAAAGATAGAGTTAAAATATTAGGCAAAATGGTTAATTTAGTCAGAAAATATTAATGATAATAACAAGGTTTGCCCCCTCACCTACTGGAAATTTTCATATGGGTAGTTTAAGGACCGCAATTTATAATTATTTATTCGCTAAAAAGAATAAAGGGAAATTTTTGTTAAGAATTGAGGACACTGATAAAGAGAGATCAAATAAAATTTATGAAGATGAAATCTTAAAAATATTTGATATTTTTAATCTTCAATATGACAATCTAATTTATCAATCAAAGAATTTAAGTGTTCATCAAGAGTATTTAGATGAACTGATATCTACTGATTTAGCTTATCAGTCAGACGATGGACCTTATAAGTTTAGAGTAAAAAGAGATAATGAATTTTTTAAATATAATGATTTAATTTTAGGAGAGGTAAAAATACCATCAAATACAATAGAGGATTTCTCGATAGCTAGATCTGATAAAACTCCCACATTTATATTATCAAATTTAATAGATGATAATTTTGTAAATGTTACCAATGTAATTAGAGGAAATGATCATACCATTAATACGGTTAAACAAAAAATGTTATCTAATGCTCTGAACCTCAAAGAAATACATTATGCTCACATTCCACTTATACATGATATTCAAGGAAAAAAATTATCTAAAAGAGATAATATAACTAATGTTGAGTATTACTTAAATGATGGTTACTTAGCAGCTTCCATATTTAATTTTATTATCAAATTAGGTAATAATTTTAATGATATTGAATACCTAAATATTGATGACGCCATTAAAAATTTTAATTTATCTAAAACAGTTTTATCACCTGCAAAATTTGATATTGAAAAACTAAACTTTATTAATCAATATTATTTAAAAGATTTATCTTTTTCAGAATTTAATAAATACTTAGAAAAAGATGTAAAAAAACAAATATCTAGTTTTAAGTTAGAGCCAATATATAAAGATATCTTAGAGAGATGTCATAAATATACAGAAATTAATTTAGAGGTAGTCAAACTTTATGATTTTTTTAAAAAAAATTCAGTCCTTGAGATTGATAATAATGAAAAAGATTTGATTAAAAAAATTCATACAATTATTAATAATTTGCATGATAATGATAATACTATATCAATACTTGAAAAAAATGGCCTACCTTTAAAGAATATTGGCAAAATAATAAGAAAAATTACAGTAAATTTTGAGTCTAAGATACCAATTGAAAAAATTTTTATATTCTTTGGTATTGAAAATATAAAAGAAAGACTATTATTATACATAAATGATTGATGAAAAAAGATTTAAGTTAGTTGATACTAAAACTGGAAAGGAATATGAATTTGATGGTCTTAATGGCTCTATTGGACCTGATGTAATTAATATATCATCCTTATACAAAAAAACAGGTCTGTTTACTTACGATCCTGGCTTTACATCAACTGCTGCTTGTAATTCTAAAATTACATATATTGATGGTGAGAAAGGTATCCTCCAATACAGGGGTTACCCAATTGAGGAACTTGCTAATAATAGCTCTCATTTAGAAGTTTGTTACTTACTTATGCATGGTGAACTACCCTCAGAGAGTGATAAAAACGAATTTGAAGAAATAATTAAAAATCATACTTTACTTAATGAACAAATAATTCAATTTTATAAAGGCTTTAGAAGAGATGCTCATCCAATGGCTATGATGATTGGGATTGTAGGTGCTCTATCATCTTTTTATCATGACACACTAAATATTGAAGATCCAGAACACAGAATGATAGCTTCACACAGAATATTGGCAAAAATGCCTACTATTGCTGCTATGGCATATAAATATTCTGTAGGACAGCCTTTTGTTTATCCAGTAAACAAACTTAATTACGCAGATAATTTTTTACATATGTGCTTTGCAACACCAACCAAAGAATATGAAATAAATCCACTTTTTTCAAAAATAATGGATCAAATATTCATTCTTCACGCTGATCATGAACAAAATGCATCGACATCTACTGTGCGAACTGCAGGGTCTTCATTAGCAAACCCATATGCATGTTTATCAGCGGGTATTTCCTCACTTTGGGGTAAGTCTCATGGTGGAGCTAATGAAGCTGTTATAGATATGCTTGATGAGATTGTTTCAAATGAATTACAGCCAAAAGATTTCATAGAAGAAGTTAAAAATAAAAAAAATAAAATTAGGTTGATGGGTTTTGGGCATAGGGTATATAAGAGCTATGACCCTAGAGCAAAAGTATTAAAGAAAAGCACCGAAGATTTATTTAAAGATTTGAAAATAAAGTCTAAAGATCTTGAAATAGCAAAAGAAATTGAGGAATTAGCATTGAATGACTCCTATTTTAAAGAAAAAAATCTTTATCCAAATGTAGATTTCTATTCAGGAATACTCCTAAAAGCTCTAGATATACCCACATCAATGTTTACACCTATTTTTGCAGTTGGAAGGACAGTAGGATGGTTATCACAATGGAAAGAAATGATTGAAGATAATGAATTTAAAATTACGAGGCCAAGACAACTATTTACAGGTAATAAAAATAGAATCTACAAAAAAGTTCCTGATAGAGAGAAAAAATCAATATTTAATTTACTATGGCTTAAGAAAACTTTTCTAAATAATCAATAATCATATTTGGACGAAAACTAGTAAGATTACTATTTGCAAGACCACTTAACATATCGTTTCTGTAATTAATTAAAGATTTTTTATTAGATCTTATATTTTTAAAAAAAAATAATAAGTTTTTTACATTAAAATCACTTTGAATATATTCTTTTATAATTTCTTTTTTATTAAAAATGTTTACTAATGATAAAAAATTAGATCTAACAAAGAATTTAAAAATAAAATAATTTATGTAATTTGCTTTATAAAAAATTATATGAGGAATATTTGAAAAACATAATTCTAAATGCACAGTACCTGAACATGCAAAAGCAAAGTCTAATTTAGAGATTTTTTGATAGTAGGTATCATCATTAATATGAAAAATTAGATTAGAATTCCCTTTTAAAGTATTTTTAATAAATTCTTTAAATTCATCTGTAATGAAAAAATTAAAAATAAGGTCTTTTTGATCTTTAAGGCTATTAAGAAGTTTATTAATAATATATATATTTTTATGTATTTCTTGACGTCTACTACCTAAAAAAAAACCAATATTTTTTAGAGACATGTCATTACTATTTGAAAAATAAGTTTTGTTCATTAAAGGATGTCCAATATATCGATATAGATTTGGTTTATAGTATGATTGTTCAATCTTAAATATTGAAAAAATTCTATCATAATTGTTATTTATAAAATTAGCTTTTTTAGATTTCCATATAAAAACTGATGGACCTACAATTTGACAATATTTAATTTTATTTGATTTAAATTTTTTTACATAAAATTTTGAGAAATCAAATGAATCAATAAAAAAAATGTGTGTAAATGAATGATTTATTATAGCTTCGTTAATTTTGCGTCTCAATTTAAAAAGATATTTTAAATTCAATATTATATTTACAATGCCCATAATAGAACTTATTTTAATATTAGTGATATCGATAAAATCTTTGTAATTATTATCCATACCAAAAGTATATATTTTGCTTTTATTGATATTAAAAAATTTTTCATCAAGTATCGATTTAAGAATTTGTTTACCAGATTGTTAAAGAGTGATAAATAAGACCTTCATTACAAGACAATTAGTGAAATTTTATTAGTTTTAATTTGATTTAAAAATTTTTCTTTTTCTGAGATTAAAATATCATTATTAAATAAACAAATAACTTGAAATTTATACTTAATTAATAAATTTAATGTATGCGTGCCTATCACAGGAAAATCAATTTCATCTATTTGATCATATTTCTTAGACTTTACAAAAATCAAATTATTGAATTTAGAACTAACTTTACCTATCCTGGTAATCATATCATTAGTTCCAAAAATATCTTCCATGGCTATTAACCTATCGCCATTAAAAATAAATGATTGTCCAATATTCATTGAATATAATTTTCTAATAAAAACTTTTTTTTTTGTTAATTGATTTACAACTTTTTTATTTTCTCTATGAACATATTCATCATTTTTATTGACTAGCATTTCTTTTAATAATTTTTTTTGTGAAAGTAGAGTTAATTTATTATTCAATAAATATTTCTTCAAAATTTTAGATTGGTCATTAATATTATTAATGAATATATCCTTAGAAATTAGAAGCTTTGACTTTAATGATAAATTAAATTTCTCTAGAGGTGGAAGATCTACATATCCTATTATAATTATTTTTTGTAAATTTCTAGATTTAATAAATGAAATAATTTTTTCTAAATTTTTTATATTAAATTGTTCATAATTATTTTTAAAATTTTTTTTAAGAGATTTATTATTGTTAATGATAATAATTTGACCTAATAAATTTTTAAAATTTAAATAATTAGCTACTTCATTTACAAATAATCCTGATCCAGCTATTAAGCAAATATCATTTTTGTATATGGCCAAGTTTCTCATTCAAGATTGATTTATACTCGTAAAATATATTCTCTACTTTATCTTTAGTTGAAAGATTAATATCTTCGCCAATAAAACTTTCATGCAAAGTATTAATTTTATTGATGTCCTCTTTATTAAAGTTATTTCTTCTTATACCTACTAAATTTAAACCTCTTAGTTTAGCTCGATTGCCAATAGCTAAACTGAAAGGTAATACGTTTTTATCTATTCCACTCATTCCACCAATCATAGAATAAGAACCTATTGTTACAAACTGTATAACTGCTGATAAACCACCAATAACAACATTATTTTGAATATTTACGTGTCCTCCTAAAGTAACCTGATTTACGAATATATTGTTGTTATTTATTTTACAATCATGTGCTATATGCACTCCGGTCATAAAAAGATTATTATCATTTATACTTGTTACCATCCCACCATCTTTAGTTCCTTTGCTAATTGTAACATTTTCTCTAAATGTATTTGAATTTCCAATTTCTAAAAAACTCTCTTCCCCAGAAAATTTTAGATCTTGTGGATCACATCCTATGTTTGAAAAAGGATAAAAAATATTATTCTTTCCTATTGATGTATTTCCAGTAATTGAAATGTGAGATTTTAATTCTGTACCGTCACCAATTGTAATATTTCCATCAATATTACAAAAAGGTCCAATTTTTACACCCTTTCCTAATGAAACAGATTTACTGATTGTGCTACTTGGATGAATCTGGGATGTCATGTATCATAGCTGAAAATATACATTGAGCATGTATAACATCATTCACAAAGCATTTACCTTCAAATTTGTAAACATTCTTAACTTTGTTTAAACGATTGACTTTAAGATCTAAAACATCACCTGGTATTATGGGTTTTCTAAACTTACATTTATCAATAGTCATAAAAGACACTCCTGGATTTTTCATAGAGTCTTTTAGTTTCATGGCCACTGTAAAACATGCCGCTTGAACAATAGCCTCAATTACTAGTACTCCTGGCATTAGTGGCCTACCAGGAAAATGACCTTGAAAAAATGGTTCATTAATAGTGACGCATTTAACTGCGTGCGCAGATATATCTGGCTCAAAATCTAAAATTTTATCTATTAGTAAAAAAGGATACCTATGAGGGAGAATTTTTTGTATTTCGTTAATGTCCATATTTCCTTTGTTTTATAATATTTTTTTTCCACTCATTTATATCAGTGGCGGGGAAACCAGCAACAACAGAATTATCATTAATATTTTTAGTTACACCACTTTTAGCAGCTATAACTACATTTTCACCAATATTGATATGTCCAGCAAAACCTACTTGACCACCAATTGTTACATTTTTTCCAATAATAACACTTCCAGATATACCCGTTTGAGCTGCTATACATGCATTTTTATTGATTACTACATTATGAGCAATATGAACCATGTTATCTATCATTGAGTTTTTTCCAATAAAAGTAAAATCAATTTTACCACGATCAATAGTACAACTAGATCCTATATGAACATTATCATCGATAATGACGATACCTATTTGGGGATTCAAAAAAGATGAACCTCTTTTGTTAAAATCAAATCCAAAACCAGTTGAGCCGATTATAGAATTATCACTAATAACAACATCTTGCCCAATAATAGAATTTTTGACTATAACATTATTTTTAATAATAGAATTTTTACCAATCTCAACACCTCTTGAGATAACACAATTTTTACCTATCTCAACACTTTTATCAATTAAAGAA
>CABZOW010000002.1 GCA_902527525.1 uncultured Alphaproteobacteria bacterium
AACGCAAGAGATACTATTAGTATTGTTGGTTCATCAACAGTATTTCCTTATGCAACAATTGGTGCAGAAAGATTTACCGAAGAGGGTTATAACGGAGCAACCATTGAGCCCACTGGTACCGGTGGTGGTATGAAACTTTTTTGTGGAGGTATTGGTGAAAAATTTCCTGATATTACAAATGCTTCTAGACCAATGAAATCAAAAGAGGCAAAACTTTGCCTCGAAAATGGTGTCACTGAAGTTATCGAAGTGGTCTTAGGTAATGATGGTCTTACATTTTCAAATAGTGTTGAAGCTGAGAGGTTTAGCTTAAAAAAAGAACATATTTTTTTAGCAATGGCTGATGAAGTTCCTGTAGATGGTGTAATCATCAAAAATCCATATTCAAAATGGAGTGAGATTGACTCATCTTATCCTGAATATGAAATTGAAGTACTTGTTGCCCCTCCTACTTCTGGGACTCGAGATGCGTTCGATGGTTTGGTAATGGAAAAAGGTTGTGAAAAATCTGGATACGTGGACATTAAAGGAAGCGAAGATGGCTGCACAGCATACAGGGAAGATGGCAGAACAATTGAAATGGGTGAAAACGACACTTTAATTGTACAAAAACTCGCTGAAGACCCAGAACGTTTTGGATATTTTGGTTATAGTTTTTTGAGTGCCAATCAGGATAAAATTCAAGGAAGTATCATAGATGGTGTTGAGCCAACCATGGAAACCATTCAATCATATGAGTACCCTAATGCTAGAGCACTTTTCTTTTATATAAAAAAAGCTCATATAGGTGTAATTCCAGGTATTGCTGAATATGCATCTTTAATGGTCTCCGAAGATGCTATTGGGGAAGATGGTTACTTAACTGAATACGGCCTTGCACCAATGACTGAGGATCTAACAGATAGAACTCTAGAGTCCGTAGAAGATTTAGTAACAATGGATTTACAAAGCTGTGCTGAAAAAAAACATCCACTCAAAGAATTGGACGGCTTCGGTTCTGCTTGTAAGTAAATATTTAAATTTATTAACAGGGGGCTGCAAATCGCCCCCTATATTATTTCAATCTTTGATATACTAAAAAGTATATGTTCTACCCCGTACTTTTTCTGCTAGTTCTATCTGTCGGGGGTTATTACTTAGGGATAAAAAGATCTAAAGAACTATCTAAAGATCAAAGACTAGCTAGTCTTCCAGCGTACTATGGTTATTTAACTTTTTTATACATATGCATACCAACTATCATAGTTTGGTTTATTTTATTAATTGGAAAGAATTTTATTCTTGCTCAATACTTAATGGCAGTTCTATCAGATCACTTACAGTTAATGAGTAGTAATGAAATTAAGCTTTTTTTTAGTAAGGCTAAAAATTTATCTTTAGGGATGTCATTTGGATCAGAAAGTGACATCGAGTTATTTGCTTCTCAAAAAATATTAGAATTTGAAAGATTGTTTAAACTTTTTACATATTTTGTAATAACTTTAATTTCAGCTTTTTCTTTTTATACCGCACGAAAAAAAATATTACCCCATTATAAAAGTCAGCGGTATGTTGAAAAAATAGTCAATCGATTTATTCAAATATGTTCCGTTCTAGCAATATTGATTACATTAGGAATATTTTTATCCTTAGTTTTTGAGACATTAAATTTTTTTAGCTATGTCAACCCATTTGACTTTTTATTTGGCATAAATTGGAGTCCAAACAAAGCTTTTGTTATTGATAGCTCAGAGACTATAGACAAAGAAATTCTCAAAGATGCATTTGGCATCATCCCACTTTTAGGAGGGACATTGTTAATAGCATTTTTAGCAATGATTGTTGCAATCCCATTAGGTTTAATGTCTGCCATTTATTTAGCAGAGTATGCACCAAAAAAAATTAGAGATTTTTCTAAACCGGTAATCGAGATTTTAGCTGGAATACCCACTGTAGTTTATGGTTTTTTTGCTGCATTAGTTGTGGCACCTAAAATAGTTTTGCTAGGAAAAACTTTAGGTTTAGACGTCTCTTCAGAGAGTGCTCTAGCGGCAGGAGTTGTTATGGGAGTTATGATTATTCCTTTTGTTTCATCTTTATCAGACGATGTAATAACTGCAGTTCCTCAGAGCCTAAGAGATGGCTCTTTCGCACTAGGCGCAACAAAATCTGAAACTATAATTAAAGTTATTCTTCCATCTGCTTTACCAGGCATCATAGGGTCTTTTTTATTAGCAATCTCACGAGCTATTGGGGAGACAATGATTGTTGTAATGGCAGCAAGTCTCCAAGCTAATTTAACTATAAATCCTCTAGAGCCTGCAACAACGATTACTACTCAAATTGTTACAGCTTTGACTGGGGATACCGAATTTGATAACCCCAAAACTCTAGTAGCATTTGCACTTGGACTAACTTTATTTTTTGTAACTTTATTCTTAAATTATTTTGCTTTGAAAATTGTAAAAAAATACAGAGAAATATATGACTAATCTTACTAAGAGAAAAAAAGCAGAGAGAAGATTTCAATTTTATGGAATATTTGCTGTCGGCCTTTCCCTATTGTTTGTTCTTGTATTAATTTTAAATATTTTTTTTGCAGGCATAGGTGGTTTTTTTAAGACAAGTTTTATAATACCATTTCACTTTGATCAAAATCTATTAAAAATTGATGAAAATTCATCTCAAGAACAAATAAGAAAAGCATCTTTTAGAAAAGTTACATCTGAAAATTTTAAAACAATTTTTTCCAACTATTCCAAAGATGAAATTAAACAAATTAAAAAATTGTTTTATAGGAAAATTGATAAAGAGGCACAAAAACAATTATTAGATAACCCAAATTATTTAAATCGAACAATTGAGATTGCATTTACAGCTTCAACAGGCATAGATCAAATTCATAAAGGAAATTTTAATAGAGACATACCTGAGAACCAGAGAAAAATTAATAATTTCCAATTGGAAATTTATGATCAATTTGTAAGTGAAGGAAAAGTTAAAAAAGTTTTTAATACTGATTATTTTTTAACTGGAGACTCAAGGGATCCCGAGTCGGCAGGAGTTGCTAGTTCAGTTATGGGCTCAGTTTTCACGATATTAATTTGTTTTCTATTAAGTTTTCCAATTGCAATATTCGCCTCAATTTATTTGGAGGAATTTGCAAAACCGGGAAGAACTACTGATTTAATAGAAATTAATATTAATAACTTAGCTGCTGTTCCATCAATAATATTTGGATTGCTTGGTTTGGGGATATTATTGAATTTTTTTGGATTGCCAAGATCCACTGCCCTTGTTGGAGGTATGGTTTTATCATTCATGACTCTACCAACGATAATTGTAGCTTGTCGATCCTCTCTTCGAGCGGTACCACCATCAATTCGCGAAGGCGCACTTGCATTAGGGGCAACGAAAAATCAAGTGGTTTTTCATCATGTGCTTCCTCTTGCAATGCCAGGAACTTTGACAGGGACTATTATAGGTTTAGCAAGAGCAGTTGGAGAGACGGCCCCTCTTTTAATGATAGGAATGGTTGCATTTATAATGAACGTACCCTCTACTCCATTAGATCCTGCAGTTGGTATGCCTGCTCAAATTTATTTATGGTCAGAAAGTGCTGAGAGAGGATTTATCGAAAAGACATCCTCCGCAATAATTTTATTGTTGATATTTTTAATTGTTGTAAATTTTGTTTCTGTGTATTTTAGAAAAAAATATGAAAAAAAATGGTAAATATTATCACAACTAAAAATGTCAATGTTCATTATGGCGATAAAAAAGCAATTGATAATATAAGCCTTAACTTTTTAAAAAATAATGTGACAGCTCTTATTGGTCCATCAGGTTGTGGGAAATCAACTTTTCTTAGATGCCTTAATAGAATGAATGACGTAATAGAGATTTGCAAAATAGAAGGTCAAATTTGTATGAATAATATTGATATTTATAGTAATGAAATTGAGGTGGAACAACTGAGAGAAAAGATAGGTATGGTTTTTCAAAAACCCAATCCTTTTCCAAAGTCTATTTACGATAACGTAGCTTATGGTCCTCGCATTCATGGATTTACCGACAATAAAGAAGAATTGGATGAGATAGTTAATACTTCGCTTAATAAAGCAGGTTTGTTTAATGAGGTTAAAGACAGGTTGGATGACCTAGGTACAAGTCTTTCTGGCGGCCAACAACAAAGACTTTGTATTGCTCGTGCAATTGCAATTAAACCTGAGGTAATTTTAATGGATGAGCCCTGTTCTGCTCTCGATCCAATAGCTACATCTATAATTGAAGAGTTAATTACTGAATTGAAAAAAAGTTACACCATAATCATTGTTACACATTCAATGCAGCAAGCTGCTAGAGTCTCAGATAAAACCGCTTTTTTTCATTTAGGTAATTTAATTGAAGAAGGGGATACATCTAAAATATTTACTAAGCCAGATAATCAAAAAACAAATGACTATATTACAGGAAGGTTTGGATAAAAATGCAACACACAGATAAAAATTACGAAATACAGATGAACTCAATAAATGAAAAACTTATAAAAATGGGTTCAATTTTAGAGGAGCAATTTAATAAAGCTTTAAAGGTCCTTTCAACAAGAGATGAAAATTTAGCTAATGACATAATAGACACAGATAAGCAGATTAATGATCTAAATCATGATATTAGCGACACGGTTTTTCAAATTATTGCTATGAGACAGCCAATGGCAGATGATTTAAGGTTCCTCTTTTGTTCAATAAAAATTATAAGAGACCTTGAGAGGATCGGAGATCATTTAGTAACAGTTGCAAAAAAAGGATATAGGATTAACTCCAGTATACCCCCTGAATTTATCGAAAAATTGGAAATACTTGGAAATAAAGCCTCTGTAATGACACATGACGCACTGAATTGTCTTTTTGAAAGAAAACTATCACAGGCAGATAAGATTGCTGAAAGAGATGACATCATTGACACATTACATGGAGAATTTATTAAAGATGTTTTATCATATATGAAACAAAACGATGATTATATCCCAGACTCATTGTCCCTTATACAAATTTCTAAAGGTTTAGAAAGAGTAGGTGACAGAATAACTAATATTATGGAAGAGGTTCATTTTTTAATTGAGGGTAAATACTCCTCTGAATAATAAACTTTGAAACGAAAAATCTTAGTAGTAGAAGATGACCTCTATCAATCTGTGATTTAAGTGTGTTAAAAGATTTTTAAGATAAAATATTAAATAAGTTTAATATTCTTCTTAGCTAATTTTTTCTTCACACGCCATCGAAGGTTACTTCGAACAATATACCCCACACAATTTTTAGATCCACATCTACAAGGGTGGTCTTCAAGGTAGTGCATATCATAACCATAGTCATATGAGAGTTCTTCGCCTTTTTTTATATCTCTGATCGCATTAATCCAAATTTTTCCTCTGACAATATCTGTTTCACAATTAGGATCACATGAGTGATTTATGTATTTAGCTAAATTCCAAGAAACTTTACCATTAATATCATAGCGCTGGTTTAAGGTAAAAATATAAACAGAACCAACTTTCCCTTCCTTCTTATTAGCTTCAATATGTACATCTGCAATCTTGTCAGATTGAGCTTTTGTTATTTTTAGGCCACGGTATTCTATTATTTGAGAGCCACTTTTAATATCTGTTTTGGCAAAAAGACCAGATGAATGAATGCGAGAATTTTTCTTGATATAAAGTTTTTGATTTGCAGACATAAAAAATAAAAATTCATCTTGGCATAAGTCATTTAAAAGTAAAGAACGTCTTATTGTTTTATGATAAACTTTTATCTTGACTTGTAGTTTCGAGAAAACAACTTCATCAGATTTTTTAATTCAATATAAAAAACTCTTGGAAATTTCGTGGAGTAATCATTCCATTGATAAACACTTTGATAATAAAAAAAGTGTTAACATAGAGATGAGCTTAGATAGTAAGCTCATTGGCATTCTTATAGGACATTATCTTTACCGAAGTTCAGATCTAGATGAATTTGAAATTTTACATATCGCAATTTTACCAAATTTTAGGAACAGAGGTTTTGCTTTAAACCTAATGGAAGAGCTTGAAAAATCGTTAAATATCAACAAAAAATCACTTAAAATATTCTTAGAAGTAAGTTCTTCCAATAAATTTGCTATTAAACTTTATGAAAAATTAGGCTATAAAGCCTACAATGAAAGAAAAAACTATTATCGGAGTAAGTCTATAAACGCTTCGAATACGCAAGACGCAATTTTGTTTGCCAAATCCCTCAATGCCATCAGATAAGAAATTTTATATTAGAACATTTGGTTGTCAGATGAATGTTTATGACTCTGATAAAATGAAAGATATTTTCTTATCTCATAATATTAATCAAACGGATGACTTTCAAACAGCAGATTATGTTGTTTTAAATACTTGTCACATTCGTGAAAAAGCAACAGAAAAAACATTTTCAGATTTAGGAAAAATTCATAAAAAAGGAAAAGATAACCAAAAAGTTATCGTTGCAGGGTGTGTAGCGCAAGCAGAAGGTGAGTTAATTCAAAAAAGAGCACCCTATGTTGATTTGGTCATTGGCCCACAATCCATTCAGTCCCTTAATAAATTTTTAGATAAAAATAATTTACCAAAAACCTCTATCACTGAATTTGATGTAAATGAAAAGTTTGACACTCTCAATCTTATTAAAACGAACACATCGAATAAATCTGCTTTTGTGACTATTCAAGAAGGTTGTGATAAATTTTGCCACTTTTGTGTGGTTCCTTATACAAGAGGTTCAGAATATTCTAGAACAGCGAAGGAAATCTCAGATGAGGTGAAATCCTTAATTGATCAGGGAGTCGTTGAATTCACTCTGCTAGGTCAAAATGTGAATGCTTATCATGGTTTAGACACTCAAGGTCAATCAAATAATCTAGCATCTCTTATTAACAGTATTAGTTTAATAGATGGAGTTGAAAGAATTACTTATTCTACAAGTCACCCTGTGAATATGACTGATGATCTAATTTCCCTTCATGGTGAAAATTCTAAACTTATGCCCTATCTTCACCTCCCAGTTCAATCAGGATCTGACAAAGTATTAAAGCTGATGAACAGAAAGCACACAAGAGATTACTATTTTGAAATCATCGAAAAAGTAAGAAAAGTTAAACCTGACATAGCTCTTTCTTCAGATTTTATTATTGGTTTTCCTGGAGAAACTGACAAAGACTTTGAAGACACAATCGATCTAATTGAAAGAGTTAAATATATGAACTCCTACTCTTTTAAGTATAGCCCGAGGCCAGGTACCCCCGCGGCCGATCGTGAGGAAATAGGTGAAGAGATCTTAAATGAACGTTTAAGGATCACACAAGATTTATTAAACGAACAACAAATTAAATACAACAACCAGTTTGTAAAGAAAACGGTGCAAGTTTTAATCAATGGTGCCGGTAATCGATCAGGACAAATTAAAGGGAAGTCACAATTTAATCAAAGTGTAGCGCTTCAAGGTGAAAAAGAGACTATCGGTCAAATAATTCCTGTACAAATTAAAGAGGTTTTAACACACTCTCTACTTGGAGAAAAAATTTAATTGAGTCCAGTAAATATTTCTTCTCATCAAAAACAATTAGAGTTTGAGGATAATCGATTTCTCTCAAGCTTATTTGGGTATCACGATAAAAATTTAAAAGTTTTAGAAAACAAATTCAAAGTAAAGCTTTACACTAGAGGTAATCTTTTATCTATCAAAGGAAATCGAGATCCAGTTGAAAAAGCATATTTTATAATTGAAGGTTTATACAAAAAATTAAAAAATAATGATATTTCTGCAGAGGAAATTGAAAGTAATATTGATTTAGCAAAGCCTACCTATATCAAAGAGCAAATCGAACAAGATCAAAAATTTCAAATTAATACAAAATTAAAAACAATTTATCCAAAGACTAAAAACCAAGAAATCTTTTTAAAAGAGATGAGATCAAAAGATATTGTTTTTGCAGTTGGTCCCGCTGGTACAGGGAAAACATATTTAGCTGTTGCTTATGCAGTAAGTTTGTTTGTTGAAGGAAAAATCAATCGCTTGATATTATCAAGACCTGCCGTTGAAGCGGGAGAGCGACTTGGTTTTTTACCAGGAGATATGAAAGAGAAGATAGATCCTTATCTACGTCCTTTGTATGATGCTTTATATGAAATGATGCCAGGCGAGGAAATTGACCGGAAAATGGTCAATAATTTAATAGAAATAGCCCCCCTCGCTTTTATGAGAGGGAGAACCTTGAATAAATCCTTTATAATTCTAGATGAAGCACAAAATACATTATCCACACAGATGAAAATGTTTCTAACTAGATTAGGGCAAAATTCAAAAATGGTGATTACAGGAGATTTAAGTCAGAAAGATTTACCCGATAATGCAAAAAGTGGAATGCAGGACGCGATGGAAAAATTAGAAAAAGTAAAAGATATTGGCTTTGTACACTTAAATAGTAGTGATGTGTGTCGACATACATTAGTTGAAAAAATAATTAATGCTTACGATAAGTAATTTTGAGGATTAGTAACAAAAAATTCGTGTTAGAGATAATCGGAGACGACAATTTAGAAAAATTTCTTAAAAGTTCAAAAGAAAAAATTAAAAAATTATCAGAATACTTTCAAACGATTCATCAAGCAGATCACAAAACACAAGTTACAATAAAAATAGTTTCGAATGATGAGATAAAAAGTATGAATAAAAATTTTAGAAAAAAAAATAAAATTACAGATGTACTATCTTTTCCTGATGGAGACTTTGCAGGTGATATAGCTATTGCAGATAGCTATATTTTAGACAAAAATAAAAAAATTAATGAACAAAACTTTTTTATGCTTGTGAGTCATGGATTACATCATCTATTCGGCTATGATCACTATGATAAACAATCAAGAAGCAATATGAGATTCTTAGAGAATACTTTTATGAAATATTTAGGCTTAAAAAAAGTACATGAAAATTAAAAAAAATTTAGCAATTAAATTAGTCAAAGAACTAATACAAGATGAAAACTTTAAAAAAGATATTATAGACCTTATTTCTGCAACATCGGACAGCTCAGGGATTGCCAAAAGTGAAGAGAAGAAGATTTTCAATAATCTCTTGAAGGTACATAAAAAAACGGTTGATGATGTTATGGTGCCCAGGGGTGAGATAATCTTTATCGATCAAAACATTAATAAAGAAAACATCATTAAAATTATTAACAAAGAAGCACACTCGAGGATGCCTGTGGTTGAAAATGATTTAGAGCATTGCTTAGGAATGGTTCATATTAAAGACTTATTTAAAAAAATTAATAATAAATCTTTTAATATAAAGAGTTTACTGAGAGAAGTTATCTATATTCCTTCAGCGACACCAGTTTTCAACCTCCTACAAAAAATGAAAAAACAAAACATTCACTTAGCGATTGTGATGGATGAATTCAATAGTGTGACGGGTTTAGTAACCATTGAAGACTTAGTGGAAGAAATAGTTGGTGAGATTGAAGATGAGCATGACAAAGACGAAGCGCCAATGTACCGCCAAAAGAACGAAAACATTATCATGGATGCTGCGATGCTAGTGGATGATTTTGAGAGGGAATTCGATGTAAATATCCCCGAGGACTTAAAAGAGGATGTTGGAACAATAGGCGGTATAATATTCAATATGGCAGGGCGTATACCCAAGAAAAAAGAAAAATTTATAATCAATAAAAAATTATCTTTCACCATTCACAAGGTATCAACAAGAAAAATTCTTGAAGTTGTGGTCAGTGGTGTTAAGTCTCAATAACTTATTAAGCTCTATTTTTAGGCCATCATACCTAATTTTTTTTTGTACTGCTTTATACATATTTTCACTTCCCCCATTTGGTATATCTTTTTTCTATTATTTGTCTTTTGTAATATTTTTTTTAAATATTTTAAAAAATGATGTTTTTTTAAAAAAAAAAATATTTTATTTTTTTTTATTTACCCAATTAGTTACTCTTAGCTGGATTATTCAGTCATTTTATTCAGGAGGGACAGGATATTTATTTTTAGGAATAATTTTAGTATCTATTCTCTCTTTGTTTGTAGCATCCTTACACTATTTAGCAACTATTTTAATTTTAACACTCTATAAAAAAAAATTATTTCTAATTTTTTTACTCCCTTTAGGCCTCTCTATAGTTGAGTTATTAAAAGAATTTATCTTTGGGGGCTTTCCTTGGAATCCCTCAGCGATTATTTATTACAAAAATATATGGATTTTAAAAACATTACCTTATCTAGGCGTATATGGCTTAGGTCTTGTGGTTCATTTGATAGTCGGCTTAATAATTTATTATCTTTATTACAAAAATAAAATCATACCTAGTGTTTTATTAGCACTAAGTATTTTCTTTTATTTTTTTGGCTTTATTGAAAACAATAATATTAAAAAAGCAGAAAATGAGACACTTAATATACTTTTAATACAGCCCAACCTCTATGAGTCACTAGTTGAATTTGATGTCCTTAAAAATCTTGAAAAATATGAACAATTAACAATTGAAGCCATTTCAAAATCACCAAAAACAGATTTAATTATTTGGCCAGAGGGGTCCTTGCCTATTGACTTAAATAATAAGGTAGGACTACTGAGCAGAGTGTCTTCGTTGATTAGCGAAGATCAAAAAATAATAGTTGGTTCAAGTGCCATTGAAGAAGATCAATTATTTAATCGTTTATATGTTATTGATCATCAGGGAAAGATCATAGATTTTTATGATAAACAAAAATTAGTTTTATTTGGTGAGTACATACCTTTTATAAAACCCTTAGTGAGTAAGTTTTTAAACTTAGGAATGAATTATACACCAGGTAATGTCCATAAAACTCTTAATCTGCCCAAAGATGTAAATGCTATCCCCATGATTTGTTTTGAGTCAATATTCAACTATCAATCTATTAATAAAGAGATTTGCGGTTCAGATATGGTCATACAAATTTCAAATGACTCTTGGTTTGGTAAATGGTATGGACCCCATCAGCATTTAGCAAACTCTCTTTTACGAAGTGTTGAATTTCAAAAACCTCTTATTAGATCAACACCCTCTGGAATTACTTCTATAGTAGATCAATCAGGAAAAATTATTCAAACTATTCCAAGTAATAAAAAAGGTTATCTGTATTACCAACACTCAATTACTAAAAACCAATCTATTTGCTCCTCAACACTAAACTCAGTGATGGTTTTACTTTTCTTAATTTTCCTATTTATTTTTTTATATGTTCGAATCAAAAAATAAATATTTTGGAAGAAAGAAAGGCAAGTCGTTTGTAAGACTCGAACGGTATACAAAATATCTTGTTGAACCCAAAAAAATATTATTTAACAAAATTAAAACTCCTAGAATTTTAGAAATTGGAATAGGGGATGGGGAAAAAATAAGTGAAGATGCAAAATCTAATTCTAAAGCAAACTTTATAGGTTGTGATATTTTTGCTGATGGAGTGTTGAGAGCTATTCGAAACTCTGTGGATCATAAATTAAAGAACCTTCAAGTATTCCATTTAAATGTCCAAAACCTGTTACCTTTAATGCCAGATTACTATTTTGAGGAAATAAGGATTTATTTCCCAGACCCTTGGCCCAAAAATAGGCATAAAAAAAGGCGAACTGTTAACCAAACACTTGTCAAAGACCTCACTAAAAAACTCAAAAAAAGAGGCTTTATTCGTTTTGCAACCGACCATGGTGATTATTTTATTGAAGCGTTGGCTTTGATGAAAAAATTTAAATACACCATGCCAGATATTAGCCCGAAATCTTGGGAATACAGTGATTCCAATGCTTTAAACACTAAATTTGAGAAAAAAGCCTTAGACAAAAATCATAAATTATTCTATTTTAGCGTTCTTAAAAATTATTAACCAACAATGAGGAGGTGGGTTATCCCGCCTTTTTTTTTACTAGAAAAGATAATGCTAAATAACACAGAAATATTAAAAATTGCAGAAGTCATCTCACAAGAGAAGGGCATCGAAATGGACATAGTTATGAAGGCTCTTGAGGAGTCTTTTGAAATAATTGGAAAGTCAAAATATGGTATGGATAATAATATCAAAGCAGTGATTGATCGATTGACTGGTAATATTAGTTTATCCCATATTAAAGATGTAGTTGAAACAATTGACCCTATTTTACAGTCTAATCAAATTTTATTAGATCATGCAAAAAAGTATGACGCTAATACAGAAATCGGAAAACAAATAACAATTCCATTGCCTTCAGTTAATTTTGGACGAGTTACAGCCAATATGGCAAGACAAGTAATTTATTCAAGGGTCAGAGAGGCAGAAAAAAGTAGACAGTTTAATGACTTCAAAGACCGTGTTGGAGAAGTCCTATCAGGAATTGTTAAAAGAATTGAATTTGGAAATATAATTGTTGACCTTGGTAAAGCAGAAGGATTTTTGAGAAAAGACGAACTTATACCAAGAGAAAATTTTAAAAATGGAGATCGCATTAGAGCATATTTTTTTGATATCAAAGAAGAAGCTAAAGGCCATCAAATCTTTCTTTCAAGAACACATCCTCAATTTATGGCAAAATTATTTGAACAAGAAGTCCCTGAAATTTATGAAGGTCAAATAGAAATTCTATCTGTTGCAAGAGACCCGGGGAGTAGAGGAAAAATCACGGTTCGAGCAAACGATAAGTCCATCGATCCTGTTGGAGCGTGTGTAGGTATGAGAGGCTCTAGAGTCCAAGCTATTGTTAATGAATTGCAAGGGGAAAAGATAGATATTGTAAATTGGAATGAATTAAAGTCGATGTATGTTCAAAATGCTATCGCTCCTGCACAAGTCGCTAAAGTTAATGAGTTTGAGAATTCTAATCGTGTAGAGATTGTTTTACCTGAAGATCAACTTAGCATCGCTATTGGTAGAAGAGGTCAAAATGTTAAATTAGCCTCAATTTTAACTAATTTAGAAATTGATATATTAACAGAAAAAGAAGACGCCGAGAGAAGACAAGAAGAATTTAAAAAAATCACATCTCTTTTTGCTGAAAAGCTCGACCTCGAAGATATGATCGCACAATTACTAGCAGTTGAGGGATATTCCAGCATAGAAAAAATAGCGAACGCATCAATCCAAGACATAGAAAAAATTGAAGGCTTTGATAATGAACTTGCAGCTGAGATATATGCACGTGCAACACAGTTTATGGAAAATGAAAAAACAGAGCTTGAAAAATTAATCCAAGCTTCAAATTTAGATGATTACATTAAAGGAATATCAGAGTTTGATAATAAAATTTTAGCTACTCTGATAGAAAATAATATTTTTTCTCGTCAAGACCTTGCAGATTTAGCAACTGATGAACTAGTTGGTAAAGAGGGCATACTCCAAAAAAGAGTTGAAAAGTCTGCTGCTGAAAAAATTATTATGGATGCTAGGGAGATTTTTCTTAATAGCTAAATTTTTTGAATGACAAAAGAGACTAAGAACACAAAACCAACAACCACAAGCAAACCTGCCACACCCACCCCTGTAAGCTCTGCTGTGCCTAGAAAGAAACTAACTCTCAATACAACTGCATTTCAAAAAAAACTATCATCTATTTCAGTTAACAACCTTTTAGATGAAGAACCTGATTATGAAAAAATGCCGAGTCTGGCAAAAATAAAAAGAAATAGAGAGAAACAAAAAACTAAATATAAACCAAACCTAACTAGCTCTCAAAAAATCGTTCGTGAAGTTGACATTCCTGTCAAAATCTCTGTTCAAGAATTAGCTAGTAGAATGTCCGAAAAAACAGGAGACGTTGTAAAAGCTTTAATGAAAAGTGGGATTATGGCTACAGCTAATCAATATATTGATGGTGATACGGCCGAATTAATTGTTACAGAATTAGGACACACTCCTAAAAGAGCAGAGGCAATTAGTCTAAAAGATGAAATTGCAAATCATCAAAAAACTAAAAATTCTAAAATTTTACCAAGACCCCCAATCGTAACTGTCATGGGCCATGTTGATCATGGTAAAACTTCATTATTGGATGCACTCAGAAATACCAATGTTACCTCAAAAGAGTCAGGTGGTATTACCCAACATATTGGCGCCTACCAAATTCAACATAAGAACAATCCCATCACATTTTTAGATACACCCGGTCACGCTGCCTTTTCAAATATCCGCTCGCGAGGTGCCAATTTAACGGACCTTGTTGTTTTAGTAGTGGCTGCTAACGACAGTGTAAAACCTCAAACAATTGAAGCTATTTCACATGCCAAAGCAGCTAAAGTGCCGATCGTTCTTGCTATTAATAAAATGGACTTACCAGATGTCGATCCAAGCATTGTTAGAAATGATTTGTTAACACACGAAGTGGTCGTGGAAAGTTACAGTGGTGATGTACTAGAAACAGAGATATCAGCCATCAAAAAAACAAACTTAGAAAAATTATTAGACAATATTTTGTTACAAGTTGAAATTTTAGACCTAGACGTCGAGCATGATAAACTAGCTGAGGCAATAGTTGTTGAGTCTAAAATTGAAACAGGTAAAGGACCGGTTGCAACAGTAATAGTAAAAAATGGAACTTTCAAAGAAGGGGATCATTTTACTTGTGGTTCAGCTTTTGGAAGAGCGAGAGCCTTACTCGATGAAAATGGAAGCAGAATTAAATCAGCAAATCCAGGTATGCCGGTTGAAGTGTTGGGCTTTGACTCAGTCCCTCAAGCAGGCGACACAGTTTATGTTATGCCTAATGAAGATATTGCAAAAGATATTACAGAAAAAGTGAAAGAACAAAAAAAACTTGAAAATACTGAGTCAGTAAAAAAATCTTCATTAGAAGAAATGATGGCGAATGTATCGAAGGGAGACATGAAAAAACTTCCAATTATTGTTAAAGCAGACGTTCAAGGCTCTCTTGAAGCAATAGTTTCTTCCTTAGAAAAAGTGGGCAATGAAGAAGTTAAAATTAATGTTGTCCATAACTCGATTGGTGCAATTAATGAAAGTGATGTGAGTTTAGCGAGTTCCGCTCAAGGATTAGTAATTGGTTTTAATATCAGAGCTATCCCACAAGCCCGAACAATTGCAAAACGCGATAAGGTAGACATCAGATATTATTCTATTATTTATGAATTAATCGATGATATGAAAAAAATGCTCTCTGGTCTTCTCACTCCAGACACTAAAGAGGAGATTATTGGTCACGCTGAAGTTCGCGATACTTTCAAATCCTCAAAGTTTGGCACCATAGCTGGTTGTTTTGTTACTGATGGAATAGTTCAAAACTCAGCCAAAATCAGGCTTGTTAGAGAAGGGAAGATTATCCATGAGGGAGAAGTTGGAACCCTGAAACGATTTAAAGAGGATGTTAAAGAGGTCAGAGAAAATTATGAGTGTGGTATCTCATTCAAAGATTACTCAGATATTTTAGAAAAAGATGAAATTGAATTTTACATAACTAAGGAAGTTCAAAAAGAATTGTAGTGTGGACAATAAGCCAAGTTTTCGAACCAAAAAAGTTGAACTTTCAATTAAAAGGCTTGTCTCCGAATATCTCGTAACCCAAAAAGATTATCTTATAAAATTTCCGACTGTTCGCTTTGAAATTACTGAAGTTAAAGTTAGTAAAGATCTAAGATATGCAAAAATATTTCTTATTCATAATATTACAGAGACAGAATTTAAAGAATTTAACAAACTTTATCTCAGAGAAATACAAAACTTAATAGCAAGAACTCTGACAAGTAAATACACTCCAAAGATATCTCTAATGTTCGACCAATCTTTTCAAGAGTCTTTAAAAGTACAATCACTGCTAGATAAATTATAAATTTGATGAAAGAAAAGTTTTCTAGTAGTGGATGGTTGCTTATAGATAAACCAGAGGGTATTGAGTCTTTTGGAGTTATAAGAAAATTAAAATTTTGTTACTCATTTAATAAAATTGGTTTTGCAGGAACCTTAGACCCACTTGCTTCTGGTTTATTATTAATAGGTATTAATAAAGCAACAAAAAAAATACCAAATATACACCAATATCAAAAAAGTTATGAAGTTGAGATACGATTTGGTGCTTCAACAAACACTTTAGACTCAGAGGGAAGATTTTTAAAAATGAACTCTATTGGTCATAAACCTATAGACAGAGTTACTCATTTAAAAAAATACATAGGAGCATATCATCAAAAAATTCCAGATTTTTCGGCTCACAAATTAAATGGCAAGAATTTTTATGAACTGGCTAGGAAAAATAATAAAATTGAAGAACGTTATAAAAAAGTATCAGTTCAGAGTTTAAAAGTTTTACTTTCTAGTACCTCTAAAATGAACGTTGAGTTGCATTGTCATTCAGGATTTTATGTGAGGGCATTTGTAGAAGAGTTTGCAAATTCTTTAGGGGATATCGCATATGCTAGTATGATAAAAAGACTGAAAATAGCGACTTTTACTTTAAATCAAGCTATTCCCTATGAAAAAATTCTTGATTTCTCAAGTATAAATGATTTACATAGCAACCTGATTACCATTTGAACTGGGCGACATCCTGGTCAGATGATGTTTACTTTGAAAGGAGTTATGATGTCGGAAATACAAATAAACGATATAGCACGTGCTGATAATGACACTGGTTCACCAGAGTCCCAAATTTTTTTTCTCACAAAGAAAATTAATCTGTTAACAGAACATATCAAAATACATAAGAAAGATTTTCATTCTCGAAGAGGTCTGCTGATGATGGTTGGTAAAAGAAATAGATTGATGGCGTATTTAAAGAAGAGGAATGTAGGAAAGTACTCAGAAGTAGCAGATAAACTAAAACTAAGAAAAAAGTAAAACTTTTAGACTAGTGTAATAAGTAGAAAAGAGGAAGATGAAAATAGAACATACTTTTACGTTGGGTAACCAACAAATCACTTTAGAAACTAATCGAATTGCAAAGCAAGCAGATGCATCTGTTGTTGTAACTTGTGGCGAAACCATGGTTATGGCAAACATATGTGCTGCCAAAACACAAAAACCTGATATCGATTTTTTTCCTTTAACAGTTAATTATCAGGAAAAATATTATGCCTCTGGAAAAATTCCAGGAGGTTTCTTTAAAAGAGAAGCAAGGCCAACAGAAAGAGAGACATTAATCTGTCGATTAATTGATAGACCTATTAGACCTCTTTTCCATAAAAATTTTAAAAATGAAACTCAAGTTACACTAACAGTTTTGTCATATGATGGATTAGTGGATCCAGATGTCATAGCAATGTACGCAACTGGTGCAGCGCTAGCAATATCTGGTCTGCCCGTAGCAGGAACACTTGGTTCCGCTCGAGTTGGTCATATTGATGGCAAGCTAGTAGCTAACCCAACGATTGAAGAGTTAGAAAATTCAGCTCTAGATTTAGTCGTAGCTGGTACAGAAGAAGGTGTTTTAATGGTTGAGTCCGAAGCAAAGGAACTTCCTGAGAGTACTATGCTTGAGGCTGTAATGTTCGGTCATAACTTTTATCAAACTTTTATTAAAGAAGTTCATAAATTTGCTGGAATGACAGAGATCAAAAAATTTGATATACCTACATTACCTGACTTTTATGAGGGTCTTCAAAATAATATTGCCTCAAAAATTGCAGATCCAATTAAAGAGGCTTATGGTCTTATTGATAAACAAGAAAGAAGTCAGAAGTTAGGGGATATCAGATCTTCAATTATAGATAACGTTGAAGATGATCAAGTATTAGCCGCCACTACTATTATTAAAAATATCGAAAAAGATGTTGTACGTAGCGACATCATCAAAAATAAAAATCGAATTGATGGAAGAAAACTTGACGAGGTCAGAAAAATTACTTGCGAATTAGACCTTCTCCCTAGAGCTCATGGCTCTTGTTTATTTACCAGAGGAGAAACCCAAGCAATAGTTGTTACAACTCTTGGCACAGGAGACGATGAACAAATGATTGACTCTCTTGACCCTATGCACAAACAACATTTTATGTTGCATTACAATTTCCCCCCATATTCTGTTGGAGAGGTTGGAAGAATGGGTTCAACGGGTAGAAGAGAAATAGGTCATGGTAAGCTAGCATGGAGAGCAGTTCATCCAATGCTGCCGACAAAAGAGGATTTTCCTTATACACTTCGTCTGGTCTCAGAGATAACTGAGTCAAACGGCTCTAGTTCTATGGCTACCGTATGTGGCTCATCTCTTGCTTTAATGGCAGCAGGGGTTCCAATTAAAAAACATATTGGTGGAATTGCCATGGGACTAATCAAGGAAGGTGATGATTTTGTTGTATTGAGCGATATTCTCGGTGATGAGGATCACTTGGGTGATATGGACTTTAAAGTGGCGGGTACTATGGACGGTATTACCTCTCTTCAAATGGATATTAAAATTACAAGTATAACAAAAGAAATCATGGAGATAGCTTTAAATCAAGCATCAGCTGGAAGAAAACATATCATAGGAGTTATGTCAGAAGCTTTACCAGAGGCTCGAACTAAGTTTTCAAAGTATGCACCTCAGGTAATTTCCATTTCTATCGAAAAAGCTAAGATCAAAGATGTTATCGGATCTGGAGGAAAAGTGATCAAAAATATTGTAGAAGTCTCAGGAGCAAAACTTGAAGTTAATGATGATGGTATTGTCAAAATTGCATCAAGCAATGAAGAGTCTATCAATACTGCTAAACAAATGGTTGAGGACATTGTAGCTGAACCCGAAATAGGTAAGATATACAATGGTAAAGTTGTAAAAATAGTAGAGTTTGGTGCCTTCGTTAACTTTATGGGTGCTCGAGATGGCTTACTACACGTCTCTCAAATCTCACAAAAAAGAGTAGAGAATGTATCTGATGTTTTATCAGAAGGCCAAGAAGTGCAAGTGAAAGTCCTCGATGTTGATCGTGCTGGTAAGGTAAAACTCAGCATGAAAGAAGTATAAAACATATTACTAGCGTAGATATATAAATTTATCTGCGCTATTACTTTTATTTATCTGATACAGGCCTACCTGAAACTGCATCTCTAGAATAAATATAAACTGCTTTGGCGTCTCTACCAACACCTTTGGCTGTTCCCATAACAGTATTGCAACTAGTTAAAGTCAAAGTTCCAATAATTGATAATGTTAATATTAATTTCATATTCCAGGGACTATAGACTTTACATCATCTACAACACCTCTTGCAAAACCCCCGACTGTATTACAAGATGAAATAAATAAACTTAAAGACAAGAAGATAGAAATAAAAAGTACTTTCATCACAAATCCTGAATACTCATACCAACATTATTATATCCATTGTCAACATAAAGTATCTCCCCGGTTACTCCCTTAGAAAGATCACTCATGAGGTAAACTGATGATTTGCCAATATCTTCTAATGATAATGGTTTTTTAATAGGAGAGTTTTCAATTGTATAATTATATATCTTTCTTGATTTATTAATTACAGCACCCGCTAGAGTTCTCATTGGGCCTGCTGAAATTGCATTAACCCTTATTCCTCTATCACCCATATCAACAGAAAGATACTTAATCGAAGTTTCTAACGCGGCTTTTGCAACGCCCATTACATTATAACTTTGCATATATCTTGTTGATCCATAATAAGTTAGTGCCATGATAGAAGCGCCGTCGTTCATCTTAGGGGAGAACAATCTTACCATCTCTGTTAAAGAGTATGCAGAAATATTCAGAGTTTTAAGAAAGTTTTCTTTGGAAGTATTTAAATACTTTCCAGACAGTTCATTTTTATCTGAATAGGCGACAGCATGAACAAAAAAATCAATATTTCCATTAATTCCATCGCGAACACTTTCAAGAGAGGAGGTGACAGATACATCACAAGGCATAATTCCAAGGCAATTAATTTTCTCAGACAGGGGCTCAACTCTTTTTTTTATTGAGTCATTTTGATAAGTTAAGTACATACTTGCACCCTCATCACTTAAAGACTTAGCTATACCCCAAGCAATAGAGTGGTCATTAGCAATGCCTACAACTAATCCCTTTTTACTTTCTAAAATTTTAGTCATTATAACTAGTTAGATAGATCGAGGCATTGGTTCCACCAAAACCAAAACTATTTGATAGAATAGAATTGATTTTAACATCATTTTTATTCTCTCGAAGAATATTCATACCTTCAGCCTTTTCATCTAGGTTTGAAATATTAGCGGACTCAACCATAAAATCATTTTCCATCATTAAAAGAGAGTACACAGCTTCCTGTACGCCAGTAGCACCAAGTGAGTGACCAGTTAAGGACTTTGTGGAACTTGTTGGAGGAACATTATCACCAAAAACCTCTCTTATACCTTTTAATTCAATCATATCTCCTACAGGGGTGGAGGTTCCATGAGCATTAATATAATCAACGGGCCTTCCCTGAGTTGCCATATTCATACATCTCACGGCCCCTTCTCCTGAGGGTTGAACCATGTCATATCCATCTGATGTTTGACCAAAACCTTGAATTTCTGCTATAATATTAGCACGTCTTGTTTTAGCACTATCAAGACTTTCGACTACTAAAACACCTGCACCTCCTCCAATGACAAAGCCATCTCTAGAAGAGTCATACGCACGTGAGGCAACCTCAGGAGTTTCATTGTATTTGCTTGAAAGCGCTCCCATGGCATCAAATAAAATTGACATTGTCCAATGCGTTTCTTCTCCTCCACCAGCAAATACAATCTCTTGTTGTCCATGCCTAATAAGATCGTAAGCGTTGCCAATGCAATGCAAACTTGTCGAGCATGCTGAGCTGATAGAATAGTTAACACCTTTAATTTTAAAAGGGGTTGCCAAGGTAGCAGAATTTCCTGATGCCATTGTTCTTGTAACCATGTAAGGCCCAATTTTTTTAACACCTTTTTCTCTTGCTATATCAAATGCTTGTTGTAATTGAAATGTTGATGGACCACCAGACCCCATTACTAATCCGGTATTTACGTTTGATATAAGAGTTTCATCAAGCCCTGAGTGTTCAATAGCCTCTTTCATTGCAATATAATTATAAGCAGCACCTTCACCCATAAAACGTAAAATTTTTCGATCTACATTTTCTTCAATATTTATTTTAGGTTTGCCATGTACATGACTTCTCATCCCAAGTTCTTCGTATTCTTTGCAATGACTGATACCAGATTTCACATCTTTTAAACTTTCCAAAACCTCTTTTTTGTTATCGCCTATACAAGAAACTATACCGTATCCTGTAATGACAACTCTTTTGTTACTCATTAAACAAACCCACTCTTAAATCATTAGCGTGATATATTATTTTTTCTTTGTGTATTATTTGTCCGTCTCCATAACCAATTGATAGCCCTTTTTTATTTAAAGATTTTTTTAAACTAACTTTATATTCAATTAATTCTTTATCTGGTTTTATTTCTTCTACAAATTTGATTTCCCCAACTCCTAGAGCACGGCCTTTTCCAGGGTATCCAAGCCAACCTAAATAAAAACCTAACATTTGCCACAAAGCGTCAAGACCCAAACATCCTGGCATGATAGGATCCTCTAAAAAATGACACTTAAAGAACCATAAATCAGCATTAATATCGAGTTCAGCGGCTATTTCGCCTTTTCCATGGACCCCGCCGTCCTTATTAACCCTCGTAATACGATCAAACATAAGCATGGGTGGTGCGGGTAGTTGAGCATTCCCTTGTCCAAATAAATTCCCTTTTCCACATTCAATAATCTCTTCATAACTATAACTAGATTGGGGTATAAATGTGTTCATATTAGTGAGGACAAACTTTATTCTTCAATTGTAGTTTGTTTATGTCTGAAGTCAAAAGATCTATCAAGCTAATTTCATTCACCAATTGAGTTTTATTTTTTGCAAGTGCAAATACAATTTTTATACAAGCAAAACTAGTAACAAAGCCTGCAACTGGTCCAATCATAGCACTGTTCAAACAGCGGTGACTCTGATCAGCATAAGGAAAAAGACACTCAAAACATGAGGAGTCATTTTTTTGATAGTCTTGTGCAAAATAAATACCTTCTGATGAGTTAATTGAGATAGATACAAAAGATATCTTTTTTGTCTTAGAAAATTTTGAAGAAAAAATTTTATTTTGATGGTTATCAGTGCAATCAAATATTAAATCAAATTTAATTTTTGGATTTTTCTCAATAAAAGACTCAAAATTTAATGAATGCTCTTTAATTATCGTCGTATCATTTACATTCTTTAGTTTATGCTTTGAGATATTTGACTTTGACTTACCAATATCGTTTTGATCATAGTTTATCTGACGATGTAAATTTGACTTTTCAATTTTATCATGGTCAATGAGATGTATTTCACCAACTCCAGACCTCACAAGATATTGTGATGCAACAGTCCCCAAGGCACCTAACCCAATTATACAAATCTTTTTCTTAAAAATATTAAGCTGTCCTGCCTCATCAATGCCAGGAACTAGAATTTGTCTCCCAAATTCCTCTATCAGTTTATCAGTTTGTTCCTGTTGACCCAAAACCACCACTTCCTCTCTTTGTAGTATTTAAATCACTTACTAATTTAAAATTAACCTTTTCATATTTTGATACAACCATTTGTGCGATTCTCATTTTATTGGTAATTTCAAAATTGTTCGACCCATGATTAATTAAAATTACTTTAATTTCACCTCTATAATCTGCATCAATGGTCCCGGGGCTATTTAAAACAGTAATTGAGTTTTTTAACGCTAATCCACTTCGAGGTCTGATTTGAACCTCGAGACCATCAGGTATTTCAAAAATTAACCCTGTCCCAATTAGTTTTGTTTGTTGAGGAGCAATATCAACATTTCCATCTGGAAGGAATGCTCTAATATCCATCCCAGCGCTTGATGATGTTTCATAAGCTGGAAGGTCAACACTGTCATCTATTTTTTTTACTTTAATATCAACCATACTAAGCTTTAATATTTTTAAGATATTTAACTATTTTATCAGCAAAAATTGTTTTGCTAACACTGCCTATTTTTAATGAGGCACCCGATCTTCCAATTAAAATACCGTTGTTATAATTTGTATTAAAAATTTTATTTTTAGGTGTTGGATAGTTTAAAACAATAAAATCACAATTTTTGCTCAATAGCTTTTTTTTTGCATTCTGCAATACATTGTTAGTTTCATAAGCAAATCCAACTGTAATTTTAGGTTTATTTCTTCCAGTTGACATTGATTTCAAAACATCAGGATTGTTAACCAGTTTCAAAGATAAGCCATTATTTTTTTTTATTTTTACTTTACTATATTTTTCAACTTTATAGTCACTAACCGCTGCATTAAAAATTCCTAAATCTACTGACTTATATTTTTTTGCTTCTTTTAACATATCTTTAGCACTGGAAGTAAAAATATACTTAACATTTTTCGAAACTATTTGTTTAACTTGAATATATCCATGTAAGCAAATAATTTTATAATTAGATTTTAAAAGACTTTTTATTAAGGCCATACCTTGCCGACCTGATGACTCATTAGAGATATATCTTACCGGATCAATATACTCTCGAGTAGACCCAATGGTTATTAATGCTTTTTTCACTTATTTAAGTTGATTTAGTACTTCGCCAGGGTCAACTAATCGACCACTTCCATACTCACCACAGGCTAAAGAGCCGTCATCAGGCCCAATAAACTGATGACCAATTTTCTTTAAATAGTCCACATTATTTTGAATAATCGGATTAGCCCACATTTCTTTGTTCATAGCAGGAGCAAAATATATAGGTTTGTTTGCTGCAATCATACACGTCAACGCAAGATCATTACAAAAACCATTTGCAAATTTAGAAATAATGTTAGCTGTTGCAGGGTAAACAATAATATTAGAATTATCTCGAGCTAATTTTATATGACCAATTTTTTTTTCCATATCTAAATCAAAAAGTTCAGAATAAACTTGTTTATTACAAATTGTTTCAAGTAATAATCTAGAAATAAATTCAAATGTGTTTTTTGTTGCAATAACATCATAGTCAATTGATTTTTTTTGGCATTCACGAATTAAATCTAAAGACTTGTAGCAGCCAACACTTCCAGTGATAATGATTAATATTTTCATTTTTTCTGCAATATATATATGCTGTTCGCCCCAGAAATGAAATCAATAGTTTTAACATGAGAAAAACCAATATTTTTCAGCTCATTCACAAGACTAACTTGAGAGGGAAAAGATATAATACTCTCAGCTAAGTATTTATAACTGTGTCTATCATTAGCGACGATACTACCAGTAAAAGGCAAAACATATTTTAAAAAGTTTTTATATGGTTTCTTAAGTACATCTCTTTTTGGTATGCCAAATTCCATAATTAAAAAATAACCATTTTTTTTTAAGCATCTATAGATCTCAGTAAAGCCATCTTTTCGATTTTTAAAATTTCTCACACCGTAAGTACAAGTTATAGTTTGAAAAAAATTTTTCCTGTATGGTAGGTTTTCTGCATATCCTACTTGGTAATTAATATTTTTAGATTTATTTTTTTTTCTAGATATATTGTGCATTTCAGAAACAGGGTCTATTGCATAAAGATTTTTTGTTATAGGTAGTAAATTGAAGATATCCCCACTACCACTTGCTATATCTAAAATTTTTTCATTAGCTTTATGCTTCGATGAGACAAGATCTACAAAATATTTTTTCCAAAGTCTATGTATACCTAGACTCATAACATCATTCATTAAGTCATATTTTGCATGAGATACATTTTCAAAAATATCTGTAATATTATATTGATTTGAATTATTTTTAGACATCATGCCTGAATTACCTGAAGTAGAAACTACAATAAGATATTTAACCTCAAAAGTTAAAGGAAAAAAAATTATTTCCATTAGTAAGTCACAAAAAAAATTAAGAAAAAATTTAAACTTTAAAGATCTTGAGTCTATATCTCAGAGAAAAATTATATCTGTAAAACGTTTTGCAAAATATATCGTTATAAGACTAGATAATGATAATTATTTGATAGTTCATTTAGGAATGAGTGGAAGGTTAAAGTTTTATTTAAATGAAAATTATAAAAAAGAGAAACACGATCATGTTGTTCTTCAATTTGATAAATTTAAAATAGTCTTCAATGATCCTCGTCGGTTTGGCATGTTTTTTAGACTTGAAGACATAAAAAAGGTAGAAATTTTTTTTTATAGTTACGGCACTGATCTATTAGTTAATAAAGTAAAGATCAAAGAAATATATAAAAAATTTATTAGCAAAAAAGTATCTTTGAAACAGGCGTTACTTAATCAAAGTTTGATAGTAGGAATTGGAAATATTTATGCAAACGAGGCACTTTTTCATTCAAGATTAAGCCCTCTAAGGCTTACGAACTCTCTTAATTTAGCAGAACTGACTCAGCTAATAAGCTCTTGTAAATTTGTATTAAAATTATCTTTGAAGAATGGAGGCTCTTCTATAAACGATTACAAATCTCCAGACGGAACACTGGGAAGTTTCCAGAGTTTATTTAAGGTTTACCAAAAGGAACATGTAATTTTCAAAAAAAAATCCTATAAAATAAAAAAAATCATTCAAAATGGTCGTTCGACCTTTTTTTCACCTACTTTACAAAAATAAAAAAATCTATATAAGTTATTAACGTTATTAAACGAACAACCTGTTAACAATATTTTTATATGCCACAACATACATCAGCAAAAAAAAGACTTCGTCAATCTGATAGAAAAAAAATTGTAAACAAAGCAGTTAAATCTAATGTTTCAACCCAATTAAAGGCAATTGATAAACTCATTAAAGATAAAAAAGTAGAGGAATCAATGGAAAAATTAAAAATGGTCATGTCTGTTTTGCATAAATCTACTAAGAAGAAAATTATGCACCTTAATAAAGCATCAAGAACTATTTCCAAACTACAAAAAGATATTTCTGCAATTTCTAAATAATTCTTTTTTTCAAGATATTTTTTTCAAAAAAAATGTTTTTTTTTATTCTTCTTTTTTAACTTTTCATGTTTAAATATGCCCTCGCTTAGAGGAAGGAATATACATAGTGAAAGAAGAACTGCATCAAGGTGACATAGATGTGTCCTGGTCCAAGATAACATCTGAATTAAAAAAATCTCTAGACAAAGATACTTTCCAAAATTGGATTAAACCAATTTATTTTGAATCTCATATAGATACCTCTCTCACCCTTTCAGTTCCAACAAGATTTTTACGTGATTGGATAATAAAAAACTACGCCTCAGTCATCAAAAAAGCTTATATGGACCAAGGTCATAGTATTGATAAATTAGCGATACTCGTAAAAGAGAATAATGATCGTATAATTCCTGGTACAGAAGTAATTTATGAAGATAAAGATGATGAAGAAGACACATATTATGATGACATCTCTGCACCATTAGATCCAAAATTTACTTTTGATAATTTTATTGTTGGAAAGCCCAATGAGCTAGCATATGCAGCCGCGCAACGAGTTGCGCAATCAGAGGTAGTAAGTTTTAATCCATTATTTTTGTATGGTGGCGTTGGTTTAGGTAAAACTCATTTAATGCATGCAGTAGCTTGGAACATAAAAAAAAGAAATCCAAAAAAAAATGTTGTTTATTTAACTGCAGAAAAATTTATGTATCAATTTATCAAAGCCCTAAGGTTTAAAAATATTATGAGCTTTAAAGAACAGTTCAGATCAGTAGATGTTCTTATGATAGATGATGTGCAATTTATTATTGGTAAAGATAATACTCAAGAGGAATTTTTCCATACTTTTAACACTCTAATTGATAAAAAAAGACAAATTATTATTTCAGCAGATAAATCACCCGCAGATCTTGACGGCTTAGAGGATAGATTAAAATCTAGATTAGGCTGGGGATTAGTTGCGGACATACACCCTTTAACCTACGAGTTACGATTAGGTATCCTTCAAGCAAAGGCTGAGCAAAAATCTTTACAACTAAAGCAAGAAGTGATGGAATTTTTAGCAAATAAAATTACTAATAATGTCAGAGAAATGGAAGGTGCCTTAAATAGATTGGCTGTTCATGCATCAATTCAGGACTCTGAAATATCTGTTGACCTTGTGAAAGATGTTTTAAAAGATTTACTTAGAACTAACTCTAGAAAAATTACAATTGATGAAATCCAAAAGAAAGTTGTTGAGCACTACAATATTAAGCTTTCAGATATGCATTCTCCTAGAAGATCAAGATCTGTTGCGCGTCCAAGACAGGTAGCTATGTATTTAGCAAAATCAATTACAACAAGATCTCTACCTGAAATTGGTAGAAAATTTGGTGGCAGAGACCACACTACCGTTATCCATGCTATTAAGACTATTGAAGAAATTATGGTTAATGACCCAAACTTAGCAGAAGATATTGAACTTTTGACTAGAATATTGCAAACTTCCTAAATGGATTTTAGAGTTAGTCGAGAGGCTTTTTTAAGAGTTTTAACTCATGTCAGTTCAATTGTTGATAGTAGATCGACTATTCCAATTTTATCCAATATCTATATTAAATGTGACAACAACCAAATTGAAATAAGATCAACAGATATGGACATCTCTATTCGAGAGTTTGTTTCAACTGACTCTTCAAAAAATGGTGAAGCAACGGTTAATTCAAGAATACTTACTGATATAATTCGTAAAACAAAAAAAAACTCTATTGTAAAATGTAAATTAGAGGGAAACAGATTAATAATAAACTCTGATAACTCTGTTTTCGAATTAAATGCATTAACCGCAGACGAGTTCCCAAAGTTTGTACCTTTAGACCCAACAAACTCTTTCGAGCTATCAATACCTCAGATTAAGAGACTATTTAATAAAACAAAATTTGCAATATCTGCTGAAGAGACAAGATACTATCTCAATGGTATTTACTTTCATACTGTCACCAATGGAGCAAATTCTACCTTAAGATGCGTTGCTACTGATGGTCATAGATTAGCGAAGACAGAGTTAGATCTAGCAAATGTAATTAATATATCAGGCATCATTCTCCCAAGAAAATTTATACTTCAATTAGATCGTATGTTAGGGGACTTTGAAGGTAAGGTAAAAATAATATGCACAGATACTCAGGTAAGCTTAGAAGCAGACAATTTCATAATAATAAGTAAGCTTATCGATGGAACTTTTCCAGATTACGAAAAAGTAATACCTGTATCTAATGACAAATTACTGCAAGTTGAAGCAGAACTATTTTTTAATGCTATTGATAGAGTCTCGACTGTAAATCAAGACAAAACACCCACAGTTAAATTACAATTTGAAAATAATAGTATTAAGATTATGGCTACAAGCACAGACAGCAACAAAGGAGACGAAGAGGTTGCAGCAAACTATGCTGCTGAGGGTTTAGAAATACTTTTTAACTCAAAATATATTTTGGATTTACAAGATGTGATTGAAGGAGACACTATGATCTTAGAGCTACTCAACCAATCATCGCCAGTCATAGTAAAGGACCCAAAAGACTCTACAAGTTTATATATTTTAATGCCAATGAGAATTTAATTGTCCCCACCACTGAAGGGTTTACAGTTATCTAACTACAGAAATTTCATAAACAAAAAAGAAGTTTTTAAATTTGAACATACTTTGTTCAAAGGAAAGAATGCCGTTGGAAAGACCAATATTTTAGAGGCTATAAGTTTTTTATGCCCAGGCACAGGCTTTAGAAAAGATGGAATACAAAATTTTATTTTTCAAAAACAAGAAAAGTTAAAGTGTTCCATTACATTTGATTTTGAGAATGAGGATTTAGAAAATCATTTAACTATTGAACTAAGTAACAAAGATGAAAGATGGTCTAAACAATATTTTTTAAATGATAAAAAAATACAGCAACAAAAATTATTGGATATTTTTCAACTATTTTGGTTTACGGAGATTGATAAGGTCTATTTTATTAAAGATACTCAATATCAAAGAAATACTATTAATCGAATTATTTGTTATTTTGACCCAAAATTATTTAGATTATTGAGTCAATACACTAAGCTTAGAAGAGAAAAAAAAAGAATATTGCAATCCTCACAGGATAATTCATGGCTTATTTCAATCGATAAACAACTTTTTAATATAGGCAAGTCTATTATTGAAATCAAAATAGAGTTTCTCAAAGAATTTAAAAATTTTTTATCAAATGATAGCAAAAAGTTCTTTGATTTTGAAATTATTCCAAGTTTTGGTTTATCAGAAAAAGAAAACTTTTTAGAAAAATTTCAAAGAGGCCTTTCGGATGAGAGCCAATGGCCAAATGATCATAAACTTCGGTCAGATCATGATCCAAAAAAATCAATTTTTGAGATCACAAACAATCAAAAGAATATTTCTCAGCTATCTTCTGCGCAGTCAAAAATGTTAATTTTAAGCCTACTTCTTAGTTGTGCAAAATTTCTAAATCGTAACAGAATTACTATTTTTTTAATTGATGAAATATTTGATAACTTTGATATGGTAAATATTGATAAAGTTATTGAATACTGTGCAGAAAATAAATTTCAGACCTTCTTTTCAACCACTGATAACTTCACGCTCAAAGGGAATATAGACAATTTAGAAATTAAGGAAATTTTGTAATGGCAGATCAATATACAGCATCCTCAATAAAGGTCTTAAAGGGCTTAGAGGCCGTGAGAAAAAGACCGGGTATGTATATTGGTGATACTGATGATGGCACAGGTTTGCATCATATGGTTTATGAGGTGCTTGATAATTCTATCGATGAGGCGCTTGGAGGATATTGTGACAATATTCAATTAATTATAAATAAAGATGGTTCAGCAACAATTTCTGACAATGGTAGAGGAATACCTGTTGATAAGCATAAAACTGAAAAGGTACCTGCTGCAGAAGTTATAATGACTCAATTACACGCAGGAGGTAAATTTGATCAAAATAGTTATAAAATTTCGGGGGGCCTTCACGGAGTCGGTGTTTCTGTTGTTAATGCTTTATCTGAAAAACTTTCTTTAACTATCCGTAGAGGGGGAAAAATTCACACTATGGAATTTAAAGATGGAGTTACATCAAAAAAATTAACAGAGGTGGGGGTTATGAAAAAGACTGAGAGAACCGGTACCAGTGTTCAATTTTGGCCATCCAAAAAAATTTTTTCTAACACAACTCTAGTACTTAAAACTTTAGAAAATAGAGTTCGTCAATTAGCTTTTCTTAATTCTAACGTTCGAGTAACATTGACTGACATGCGTACTCCTAAGGCAGAACCAATAGAGTTTTATTATCAAGGAGGTTTAACAGCATATGTTCAATTTCTGAATTCTAGAAAATCAACTCTAAATAAAATAATTCCATTTAATGGAGAGTCTAATGGAATTAAAGTTGAAGGGGCTTTGCAATGGAATGATGGATACAATGAAAATATGCTGTGTTTTACGAACAACATACCTCAAGGAGATGGAGGAACACACCTACAAGGTTTTCGATCAGCACTTACTCGTTCACTAGTTGGATATTCAAACACCGTTGCTGTCTCAAAGAAAGGTAATATTAGCATATCAGGAGATGATGCTAGAGAGGGCATGACATGTGTATTATCTGTTAAGGCTCCTGACCCTAAGTTTTCATCGCAAACGAAAGATAAATTAGTTTCATCAGAAGTCAGACCTGTTGTTGAGAAAATTATCTCAGAACAGTTAAGTTCATGGCTCGAACAAACACCAGGAGAAGCAAAAAAATTAGTATCAAAAATTATTGAAGCAGCAAGTGCTAGGGAAGCAGCAAGAAAAGCCAGAGAGCTAACAAGAAGAAAAAATGTTTTAGAGGCATCATCACTTCCAGGTAAATTAGCTGACTGCCAAGAAAAAGACCCTACCAACTCAGAGCTTTTCATAGTCGAGGGTGACTCTGCTGGTGGCTCTGCTAAGCAAGGTCGAGATAGAGTAACTCAAGCCATACTTCCACTTAGAGGTAAAATATTAAATGTAATTAAAGCCAATCCTCATAAAATTTTAGAAAATAACGAAATTTCTTCTCTTATCACTGCAATCGGTGCTGGATATGGAAATCCGCCCAAGGATAAAGAATATAATCCATCTGATTATTTTAACCCTGAATCAATGCGCTATCACAAGATTATTATTATGACAGACGCCGATGTCGACGGTAGTCATATTAGAACTTTATTACTTACATTTTTTTATCAATTTATGAGAGACATCATAACCACTGGACGCTTGTATATAGCCCAACCCCCCCTTTATAAGGTTAAAAAAGGAAATGCGGAAAATTATTTATTAGATGATAAAGAACTTACAAAGTTTTTACTGTTAAATAATAAGGAAGATCTTGATTTTAACATTTACAATAAAAAGAAAAAAATCCAACTAAAAGAGGAGCAGTTAAACGAGTTAATCGATTTAGCTTCTCGAACAAACTCTGCTTATCAAAATTTAGATCTTACATATTTAGACACACAATTTTTTGATCAAATCATTAATACTGGATTATTTTTCTTGGATTTTCCTCCAAATAAAATTGAAAAGTCTCAATTTAAAACTTTTCTTTCCAATTTGAATCAGGTTTATAAACCACAAAATATTAAATTTACATTTCAAAGCATAATTAGTAATGAACTTGTTTTTTTACAAGAGAAAGAGGGTTATAATAAAATTATAAAAGTTCCTTTAGATAAATTACTACATTTAAGAGAGTTCATTTCTTTAGAAAATTTAAATCTTTATAACAAAATGGGTTTTTCAAAATCTACTGATGCTTATTTTGGGATTTCTAAGCTATCATCAAAGGAAAACTTTAACTGCAATGGACTTGTCGAATTTTTTAATACCCTCTTTGAGATGAGTAAAAAAGGGCAATCAATAAGTCGATACAAGGGTCTTGGTGAAATGAACCCTGAACAATTATGGGAGACAACTTTAGACCGAACAAATAGAAAGTTGCTTCAAGTTAAACTTGATGATCAAATTAATGCCGAAAGACAACTCATCATGCTTATGGGAGATGATGTGACTGATAGGAAAGGTTTTATTCAAGAAAATTCAGTCAAAGTAGCAAACTTAGATATTTAGTTGGATAATCAAAAAAACTCCCTTTTCGTCAATTCTTCTGATTTTTTAATTATACGAGCTATTGCTTTTGGCGGTCAGGCCGCTACTTTATCAATTACACAGTATTTTTTCGAAATTTCAAAAATAGTTGCAACTGCTTCATGGATTATAGCCTTTGTTTTGATGGCCAGTATCATCTTAGGTTTTTACTTAAACAAAGGTGATAAAATTATTTCAGAAAAACAAGTCTTCATATTTTTATGTTTTGATATCATACAAATTTCGAGTTTAATCGCTCTGAACGGTGGACACACCAATCCATTCATATTTATCATCCTAGCTCCTATTGCTATTGCAGCATCATACCTAGCGATAGAAAGAATAATTATTATTTTAAGTTTGGCGTTAGTTTGCTTTGCCTTAATATTTAATTTCTTTATTGCTCTTCCTCCATCTGTTCATCCCAATATTAATTTTACATATAGTTTAGCTATCATGATCTCTCTTTTTATAAGCAGTATCTTTTTAGTTTTCTATCTTTATTACTTTTCTCTAAACTACAAAAACACTCAAAAAGCATATGAATTAGCAAGCAAGCAACTTCAAAATGAAAAAGAACTTTTAAAAGTAGGTGGATTAGCAGCAGCAGCTGTTCATGAACTAGGTACACCGTTGAATACAATAAATCTCATTGTTGGAGATTTTAATCAAGATAAAAAACTAAAAGATAGTTATGGGAAAGATATTAAAACTTTATTGTTAGAATTAGATAGATGTAAGGCAATACTTAAAGAACTTTCAACAAATCCAGAGTCAACAGAACTCTCCTCTGAAATAACTAATATGTCATTAGATGCATATACACAATCTTTATGCGAACAATTTTCAAATAATTATCGCGCAGTAAATTTAGATTTTAGATCGGATGAAAATTCTAAAAATATTAATATTAAAATTACACCCGAACTTAATATAGCTATGAATAATATAATCAAAAATGCAATTAGTTTTGCTTATAAAGAAATATTAATAATTTCAGAAACTTCAACAAATTCATACTCTATAAAAATCCGTGACGACGGCCCAGGTTTTGATAAAAAGTTTATAGCTAATTTTGGAAAACCATTCTATTCTAGCAGGCCTGAAAAAGGGGTAAATATGGGCCTTGGGTTATTCATAACAAAACAAATGATTGAAAATCTAAATGGTGAAATATCAGTACAAAGTAGTAATGGAGCAGAAGTAACCTTAACATGGCAGATTTAGAACAAAACGCAGTAACAAAAGACAAAACTCTTTTTATTATTGAGGACGATAAGCCCTTTCGAGAGCGATTAACCACTTCTTTTCAACGAAAAGACTTCACAGTGACAGCGGCAGCATCTAAAAAAGAGGCATTAGACGTTTTATCGGGCAATAACTTTAATTACGCCATAGTTGATTTACGTTTAGGAGATGGCTCTGGTCTCGACGTTATTAAGGTAATAAAAGAGCAAAACCCTGAGTGTCGTACAGTTATGTTAACTAGTTACGGCAATATAGCTACAGCAGTGTCTTCTGTAAAATTAGGCGCTGATGATTACTTAACGAAACCAGCTAATATTGATGATATTGAAAAATCATTAATGTCTTCTACAGCTACATCTCTGCCCCCACCTCCTGAAAATCCAATGTCCGCAGATAGAATTAGATGGGAACATATACAAAGAGTTTTTACTCAGTGTAATCGTAATGTTTCTGAAACAGCAAGAAGACTAAAAATGCATCGAAGAACGCTTCAAAGAATTCTAAATAAGCACGCTCCTAAAGAATAGTATATACCTCCAATCTTTGTTATTCTGACTAGATGTCTGTGTCCCGGCTAGTTCTTGTAGATGGTTCAGGATATATTTTCCGAGCTTATTACGCCTTACCCCCAATGAATAATTCTAAAGGCATACCCACCAATGCTGTTTATGGATTTTGTAATATGATGCTTAGACTAATAGAAGAGCACCCTAGTGACAAAATATTAATAATACTTGATGCTGGTAAGAATACTTTTCGAAACACTTTATTTCCTGATTACAAAGCGAACCGTGGAGAGGCACCTGAGGATTTAATACCCCAATTTGGTATTATTCGTGAAGCTATTGAAGCATTTGGACTCGACGTTATTGAAAAAAAAGATTTTGAGGCTGATGACGTTATTGCAAGCTATGTTAAATACGGAGAGGATAATAAAATACCCACTACTGTATTTAGTTCTGACAAGGATCTTTTTCAATTGTTATCAGCGAACAATCGCATCATGGACCCAATGAAAAATGTTGAGATTGATGAAGCAAAAGTAATGGAAAAATTTGGAGTTGGCCCGGATAGAATTACAGATGTTCAAGCTCTTATAGGAGATAGTGTTGATAACATACCTGGGGTTCCAGGAATAGGCCCCAAAACAGCTGCTAAATTAATAAATGAATTCGGTACTTTTGAGGAGCTTTTATTAAAAAAAGATCAAATTTCAAATGTTAGAATAAAAAACCTTATTACTGATTATGAGGAGTCTGCAAAAATTAGTCATAAGCTTGTCATTTTAAAAAACGATCTAGAGTTACCCATTAAAATAGAAAAGTTAAAACAATTTGATGACTCCACAAAGTTGAATGACTTCTTCAAAAAGTATGAATTTAAATCTCTTATAAGAACTAGTGCCAATGAAACAAAACCTCACTCAACAAAAAAAAATATAGATTTTAAATCGTTAACTAAAACAAAAGAAATAATAGAATATCTCAATTCTCTTAAATCCGAAAAAATATTGGCTATAGATTTAGAAACTGACAGTTTAGACGTAAATAACGCAAATATAATTGGGGTATCTTTATCAAATGCTGGCCAAGCTTATTACTTACCTTTTAAATCCCCAGAAAATGAATTATCCAAGAAAGATCAAGAAAGTGTGCTCAAAAAACTTAGTGAACTTTGTGGAGATGAGTCCATATTAAAATTATTTCACAATGCAAAATATGACTCTGTAATATTAAAACGTTTTGGTGTTAACACTGTCTCTTTCCAAGATACATTACTTATGTCTTTTTTTATTAACAATGGTTTAACAAAACATAACTTAGAGGATTTGTATTATTACTATTTTGGAGAAGAAAAAGAAAAGTTCAAAGATATTATAAAAAATGAATCCAAGAGAAAATACAAAGATTTTTCTGAAGTACCATTAGAAGCTGCAACAAATTATGCCGCTCATGATGCATATGCTACGTTCAAATTATATGAAAATCTTAATGAGCAGATAGCTGAGTCCTTAGATAGTTGGATTTATTATGATATTGATAAAAAACTAAGCTTAGTTCTCCAAGAAGTAGAGAGTGCTGGCTGTAAAATTGATTTAAAATTTTTAAAAAAACTAGAAAAAGATCTCAACAAAGAGATTGATAAAATTGAACAGAAAATATTTAAGATTGCTGGTGAAGAATTCAACATTGGATCCCCAAAACAATTAACTGAAATTTTCAAGAAATTAGATATTAAAGTAACAAAGAAGACTAAGGCAGGAGATTTTCAAACAAATGTAAAAGTTTTAGAGCAGTTAGAGTCTGAAGGTGTTGAAGTAGCTTCACATATTTTGCAATGGAGACAATATTCCAAGCTTGTGTCTACCTATACCTCCTCATTAGCTGATCACGCAGATAAAAAAGATAGGGTTCATAGTACATTTAACATTGCTGCAACCATAACAGGACGACTAAGTTCATCTGAACCTAATCTTCAAAACATCCCAATCAGAACTGAAATTGGAAAAAAGATAAGAACAGCCTTTATAGCTGAAAAAGATCACGAGCTTTATAGTTTTGATTACTCACAAATTGAGCTTCGAGTTTTATGTGAAGCTTGTGAAGACCCAAATTTATTGAAAGCTTTCCAAGAGGATCAGGACATTCACGAAAGTACAGGCCAATTAGTTTTTAATAAAAAATCAATCAATGATAACGATAGAAGGATGGCAAAGATTATTAACTTTGGAATAATCTATGGAATTAGCCAATATGGTTTAGCTAAACAGTTAGGTGTTAGCAATGGGGAAGCAAAGCTTTTCATAGATAACTATTTTAAAAAATTTCCTAATATTAATGACTTTATGAAAGCAACCACTGATAAAGCAAAAAAACTAGGCTATGTTGAAAATCTTTTTGGAAGAAAGTCTCACATAAAAGATATCAATGCTAAAAATTTTATGTTGAGATCATTTGCAGAAAGACAAGCTATCAACGCTCCAATTCAAGGAACTGCATCTGATCTTATAAAAATTGCAATGTTAGATATTCATAACTATTTAGAGAAAAATAAATGTAAATCTAAAATGACATCCCAAGTTCACGATGAACTCTTGTTTGAGATACATAAAAAAGAAAAAGATATTATTCCAGAAATAGCTAAGTTGATGGAAACATCACATCAAAAATATAAGTCTTTTAAAACACCTATAAAAGTTGACTTTGGTGGTGGTTTAAATTGGGGTGAAGCTCATTAGAAATCATCATCAGGCTTATTAAAGGCCATCCATCTTTCTAATTCATGGTATCCACCAATCTTTTCACCATTGATAATTATTTGTGGGAAAGTCTTAGCAGTTGGAAATATTTCGAAAAATTGTTCTCTACTATAATCTTGATTTAACATCAATATTTCTGGGTCATGAGTTGCCAAGGCTGACTTAGCCATAGAACAAAAAACACAATTATCTTTGCTATATATCTTTACTTCCACTTAGAAAGACTCGTCAAATGACAAGGAGCGATCTGTTGGGCGTTGATATTCAGAAACCCTTTTTTCAAAAAAGTTAGTCACATTTTGAACATCCAGAGCTCTCATAAAGTCAAATGGATTTTCTGTATTAAACACTCTATCAAATCCAAAAAGATCAGCTATACGATCTGATACTGCTTCGATATACATACACATCATTTCTTTGTTCATGCCAATAAGATCAACGGGTAATGCATCAGTGACAAATTCTTTTTCAAATTCAACTGCTTCTCTAACAATTTCCTCAAACTCTGATTGAGTCACAGCACCTGGTATTAAATCTATTGATTTAATATCTTCATCTGACAATGTTCCCTTGTTAAATTTTTCACTTAATGTTTTAAACATTAAAGCGGAGAAACTAAAATGCATTCCTTCATCTCTTGCAATCCAATCATTAGAAAGTGCTAGGCCTGGAAGCAGACCTCTTTTTCTAAAGTAGTAAATGGCGCAAAAAGATCCTGCAAAAAATAATCCCTCAACCAAACCAAAAGCTATTAATCGCATAAGTAAATTTTGATTTCCATTAAGCCATTTTGAAACCCACTGCGCTTTTTTATTAATACAAGGAACATTTTGAATTGCAGAGAACAACTTGTCTTTTTCTGACGGGTCCTCGACGTAGGCTTCTATTTGTAAACCGTACATTTCAGCATGAATAGATTCATTAAGCATCTGCATAGTAATAAATAATCGAGACTCAGGAATTAAAATTTCATTATAGAATCTAGATGCTAGATTTTCGTTTATCATTGCCTCTGAATTAGCGAAAAAAGCAAGCACATGTTTAATAAAGTGTATTTCTCCTTCACCCAGTGTTTTTAGATCTCTTAAATCATCTTGAAGTGAAACTTCTTCGGGCGTCCAAAACGCTTGTACATGCTGTTTATAGCGATCGAAAATTTCTTGATGTTGAATAGGGAAAATTGATTTGCATCCTTTAGATATCATGACTTGCTCCTTAAAATAAATTGATAAAACATCTTACGCACTACATGTTACGCAATCTTCTGGTTCATTAGATTGCGCCTCTTTAACATAAGACTCTTTTGCTTTCTTTTCTGAGGACACGGTTACTTTAACTGCATCTACAGCTGATCGGCTTCTCAGGTAATACATGCCTGTTTTCAAGCCTTTTTTCCATGCATACATATGCATAGAGTTTACTTTTCCAAAAGTAGGGGTTGCCAACCATAAATTCATGGATTGGGTTTGATCGATAAATGGCGCTCTGTCCGCTGCCATATCAATGACTGTTTTTTGAGATGTTTCCCAAACAGTTTTGTAAACATCTTTAAGGTCTTCGGGGAATCCCTCAATATTCTGAACAGAGCCATTTTCTAATATAATTTGATCGCGTAATTCTTTACTCCAAAGGCTCCTTTTCATCAATTCTTTTACAAGGTGACGATTTACTAATAAGAATTCACCAGAGAGAGTTTGTCGTTTATAAATATTTGATGTTTGCACTTGGAAGGTTTCTGTATTTCCCAAGATGATACCAGTTGAAGCTGTAGGCATACATGCTGTGGTTAAAGAATTACGTACCCCGTGTTTTTGAATCTTCTCCATTAGGCCTTTCCAATCCCACATACTTGATGGTTTTACACCCCATAGATCAAATTGAAATTGTCCCTCAGAAAGTGGCGAGCCCTTAAAAGTAGAATAGGGGCCTTTGTCAGTTGCAAGCTCCATTGATGCCTCTAAGGCACCAAAGTAGACAGTTTCAAATATTTGTTTATTAATAATTTGTGCTTGAACAGAGTCATATGCAATATTCATTTTGAAATAAACATCAGCTAGACCTTGGATGCCAAGGCCAATTGGTCGATGACGACTATTCGAGTTTTCTGTCTTATCTGTAGGATAAAAGTTTATATCAATAACTTGATCCAAGTTTTTTGTAGCAAGTTTTGCAACTTGGTATAAGTTTTGGTAATCAAATTTACTTTCATTTGTAACAAACTTTGGTAATGCGATTGACGCTAGGTTACAAACAGCTGTCTCATCTTTTTCAGAGTATTCGACAATTTCAGCACACAGATTAGATGATTTAATTACTCCAATATTTTTTTGGTTAGATTTTTTATTTACAGCATCTTTGTAAAGCATATATGGCTGTCCAGTTTCAATTTGTGCTTCAATGATCTTTGACATTAAAGCTCTAGCTTTGATTCTTTTAAGATCAGGCATTTCATTTTCGTATTTAGTGTATAGTTCAACAAACTCTTCGCCGTAAGTGTCAGATAATCCTGGACACTCATGTTCGCTCATTAAAGTCCAATCAGCATCCTCTTCAACCCTTTCCATAAATAGATCTGGTATCCAAAGAGCATAAAATAAATCTCTAGCTCTGAATTCTTCAGCGCCTGTGTTTTTTCTGAGCTCTAAAAATGACTCGATATCAGCATGCCATGGCTCTAAATATACAGCAAATGAGCCCTTTCTCTTTCCACCGCCTTGGTCAACAGATCTTGCGGTTTCATTAAAAATTTTAAGAAATGGAATTAGTCCATTAGATTTACCATTTGTTGACTTAATTCTACTCCCACCACCTCTAATATTATGGGCATGAAGGCCGATACCACCTGCGGTTTTAGAAATTAAGGCACAATCTTTTACTGTATTAAAAATTCCTTCAATAGAGTCATCTTCCATTCCAATCAAAAAACAAGATGATAGTTGTTGCATCTTTAAGCCACTATTGAAAAGGGTTGGTGTTGCATGCGTATAGAAACCTTGAGATAAACTATCATAGGTTTTTTTAACCTGATAAAAATCAAATTTATCTCCTGATACAGATAAAGCAACTCTCATCCACAAATCCTGAGGTCTTTCTGCAGTTTTGTTATTTGACTGTAGAAGATATGCTCTAAATAAAGTGGTTAGTGCAAAATAATCAAAATAATAATCTCGATCGTAGTCAATTATTTTTTCTATTTCTTCAGCATTAGCTTTTACCTTTTCATAATACTCATCACGTAACAAACCGTCTTCGTAAAGATTTTTTGTTGCAATAATAAAACCAGGCGTTTCTTTGTGTAACGCATTAGCTTTAATTCTACCGGCTAAATAAGAGTAATCAGGATGCTCAACTGTTAGTGCAGCAGCTGTTTCTGCCAAGTAAGTATCAATCTCGTTTGTTGTGATACCATCGTATAAACCTTGGATAGCTTTCTGTGCAATCGTAATGGGGTCAATCTCTAATCCGTTTGATAAAATAGATATACGGTTTGTAATTTTTTCCAAAGAAATATCTTCTTTATTGCCATCTCTTTTGGTAACTGCCATTGTTGAAACTTTGGCACCTATTTGCTCATTAAGTTTAGCAGTTTTATAACGTTGGTTAGCTCTTTGCTCCCTATAAAGAACATATGCGCGAGCAACTTTATGGTGCTCCCCTCTCATCAAGGCTAATTCAACCTGATCTTGGATATCCTCGATATGAATCATATCACCGTTAGCAATGCGTCTAGTCAGAGCCGTTGTGACTGTTTCGGTAAGCTTTGAAACACTTTTATCAATTTGCTTACTATCTCTAAGATCAGTTTGGGCTAAAAAAGCTTTCCTAATAGCATTTGCAATTTTGTCAGACTTAAAAGGTGTTATGGATCCATCACGTCTTACAACACTCAAGCTTAACAAGTTTATTTCTTCATTTTGCTTGTTAATTACAGTGTTCTTTGTTGAATTCTCTAATGTTTCCGCGCTATTTGTTTCCATACTTCCTACCAAGTTTATGTATACTTTTTTGAATAATCACTAGATGTAGTGTTTATTGCCTAGTGACTATACAATCTATAGACAAACATAGTCAATTTATTTTGTATTTAATTCTGAAAACCCAATAAATTCAATTGGAAATTAAAGATTCAATTAACAAATATTTTTAAAATATTCACAGGTTTTTATCAAATTTTTCTTAGTAGCGAATATGTATAGTATTTATAAGCAAAGCTTGGTATTGATTCTCAAAATTACTCGATGATTCGCTTCATTCAATTAATCTAGTCATTCACAAATATTTTAAAGTTTCATGAGTTATTAACTATTTTTTGATAGATCTCTCAGGAAAAACCCTTATTTTCATTGAGTGAAAAAAATTCTAGGAGTCGGAACGGCACTGGTAGATGTTATATGCCAAGTGCAAGATAACGTCATAAATGATTTAAAGTTAACAAAAGGTTCAATGACATTAATTGAGGAGTCTCAAATTCAAGAAATTAGATCAAATTTTACAAATCCTCTAATTACTTCAGGTGGCTCAGTTTGTAATACAGTCCATGAACTTAATTATAGTTCGCATGACGCAAGTTTTTACGGGAAAGTTAATGATGATGAATATGGAAATGCATTTATTCAAGATTTAAAAAAAGCAAAAATACCTTTCAAGGGATCTTTAAAAGAAAATGAATTACCAACGGGTTGTTGTAATATTTTAGTTTCTCCTGATGGAGAAAGAACAATGGCAACACACATAGGAATTGGTTCACAACTCCAACCAGAGGAAGTAAGCGAAGAAATTCTTGATGACATTGATCATATTTATATGGAGTCTTATTTATGGGATCATGAGTTAACAAAAAAAACTCTTCAAAAAATTGGAAATATGGCAAAATTAAAAGGTATAGAAACATCTCTATCTCTTTCAGATCCATTTTGTGTGGATAGGCATCGAGAAGAGTTAGAAAATTTTATTATTGAAAATATTGATTTAGTATTTTGTAATTTTGATGAAGCAAAGATGTTTTCTCAATCTGACATTATGTCAGATGTAAGTTTATTTTTTCAAAACTTCAATAAAAAAATTGTCATGACATCTGGAGCAGATGGCGCATACTTCTTTTATAAGGGTGAAGTAAGCCACCAACCTGTTGATAAAGTAACAAATGTTGTTGATACAACAGGCGCTGGAGATAATTTTGCAGCTGGATTTTTAGATTTTTATCTTCAAGGAAAATCTGCCAAGGACTCTCTTGAAAACGGGAATGCAAAAGCTGTTCAAGTCATTCAACAATTAGGACCAAGGATACAAAGAGTATGAAAAAACTATATAAATATAATAATTTGTTTTATTATCAAAATAATAAGGGGGAAAAAGAGTGGATTACAAAGTAAAAGATATATCTCAAAGCGCATTTGGTAGACAAGAAATTGAAATAGCGGAGACTGAAATGCCCGGATTAATAGCTATTCGTGAGCAATATGGGGAGTCAAAACCTTTAGCTGGTGCTAACATTATGGGTTGCCTCCATATGACCATTCAAACTGCGGTTTTAATTGAGACATTGGTCGCCCTAGGTGCTAAATGTAGATGGAGCTCTTGTAATATTTATTCAACCCAAGATCATGCTGCAGCAGCAGTTGCTGAAAGCGGCACACCTGTTTTCGCTTGGAAGGGCATGAATGAAGAGGAATTTTGGTGGTGTATCGACCAGACTATTGAGGCCGATGGTTGGGAACCTAATATGATTTTAGATGATGGGGGAGACTTAACACTGCGTATGCATGAAAAATATCCTGAGCTTTTAAAAAATGTCAGAGGTCTCTCCGAGGAGACTACTACAGGTGTTCTTCGCCTAGAGCAAATGGCATTTAAAGGAACATTGCAAGTACCTGCCATTAACGTTAACGACTCAGTTACAAAAAGTAAATTTGATAATTTATATGGTTGTAAGGAGAGTTTAGTTGATGGTATTCGTAGAGGAACTGATGTCATGATGGCCGGAAAAGTTGCAGTCGTGGCAGGTTTTGGAGATGTTGGAAAAGGTAGCGCAGCATCGCTAAGAGGTGCTGGTGCCAGAGTTCAAGTAACAGAGGTTGATCCTATTTGTGCTCTACAGGCAGCTATGGAGGGGTATGAAGTTGTTACTATGGATGATGCTTGTAAATACGCAGATATATTCGTAACTGCTACTGGTAACAAAGATATTATTACGCAAGATCATATGAGAGAAATGAAAGATCGTGCCATAGTTTGTAATATTGGTCACTTTGATAATGAAATTCGAATAGATGATTTACAAAATTACAAATGGGAAGAGATCAAACCACAGGTCGATCAAGTAACGTTTCCGGACGGAAAAAAATTAATTATTCTTTCAAAAGGAAGATTGGTAAATTTAGGAAACGCTACTGGTCATCCAAGTTTTGTAATGAGCGCATCCTTTTCTAATCAGGTTTTAGCCCAGATAGAAATATGGGAAAACTATAAAAATTATGAAAATAAAGTCTATGTTTTGCCCAAAAAACTGGATGAAATGGTAGCTATGTTCCATCTACAAAAAGTTGGAGCTAAACTAACTGAAATGTCCAAAGACCAAAGCGATTATTTAGGTGTTGAACAGCAAGGCCCATTTAAGAAAGATACATATAGGTACTAGTTATGAGAAAAGATTATATTTTTACTTCTGAGTCAGTGTCAGAAGGACACCCAGATAAGGTATCAGATCGAATTTCAGATGCTGTAGTTGATCATTTTATTGCAAAAGATCCATATGCAAGAGTAGCTTGTGAAACATTAACTACAACTAATAAAGTTGTTTTATCAGGTGAAGTAAGAGGACCTGTGCAAGAAGATAAGGAAGAAATTATTTCAAAAGTAAGAGATTGCATTAAAGATATAGGTTATGAGCAAGATGGATTTCATTGGCAAACCGCAGATGTTGAGTATCTACTTCACGGACAATCAGCTGATATTGCTATGGGCGTAGACTCATCATTGGACAAAGATGAAGGCGCTGGTGATCAGGGAATAATGTTTGGATATGCTTGTACAGAAACACCAGAGTTAATGCCAGCTCCAATTTATTACTCTCATAAAATTTTAGAATTAATGGCTAAGGGAAGAAAAGACAGTAGCATGAAGGGATTGGAACCTGACTCTAAGAGTCAAGTAACTCTTAAATATGTAGATGGTAAACCTAATGCTGTAACATCAGTTGTGATATCAACTCAACACACTGATGGACTCTCTCCTAGTGATGTGAAAGAAATTGTAAATCCAGCTTTAAAACAATCAATACCTGAAGAGCTTTTAAAAAACTTAGACGATAGCGAATATTACGTAAATCCAACTGGTAACTTTGTAATAGGTGGACCAGATGGCGATACTGGCCTTACGGGAAGAAAAATAATTGTTGATACATATGGTGGTGCGGCACCACACGGCGGAGGAGCTTTCTCTGGAAAAGACCCAACAAAGGTTGATCGCTCTGCTGCATATGCATCTAGATATCTTGCAAAAAATATTGTTGCTGCAGGTTTGTGTGATCAATGCACAATTCAATTGTCATACGCAATCGGAGTGGCTAAGCCTTTGTCAATTTATGTTAACACGCAAGACACTAATAAAATAGATGAGGCCAAAATTGAGGCAGCAATACCTGAGATTATGAACTTATCGCCAAGAGGAATTAGAGAGAAATTGCATCTAAATAAACCAATTTATGAACAAACAGCAGCTTATGGTCACTTTGGCAGAACTCATGATAGCTCTACAGGAGCTTTTTCATGGGAGAGTTTAGATTTAGTCTCTGATTTTAAATCCCTTGCTTAATTGAGTTTAAATTTTTCTATCTCACAAGAGAAACAACTTGATGAAATTGTAAAAAAATTAATTAAATCCATTTCTGCACATCAAATATTTTTTTTCGAAGGTGAGGTGGGGTCAGGCAAAACAACTCTTATTAGGTATATATTAGAAGGTATTGCAAAACTTGAGAAAAAAAAACTATTTTTTCAAGGAAGCCCGACTTACCAACGAGAGCACATTTATAATTTTAAAAAATATGATATTGTGCATTTTGATTTTTATCAAGTTAGTAATTCCTCAATAGATATTGATGAATACCTTTTGAATAATTGTATTTTTATTGAATGGCCTCTGGAAGCTTTAAAAAGCAAATATTTCGATGAGGCCCTATTTATCAAAATTGATTTGAAAAATAAAATTAGAGAAATTAAAATTAAATCCCATAACAACAAATGGCTCCAGAAAATAAAATAAATTTAATAAAAATAAAAAAACATCTTTCAAGTAAGAATTTTAAAGTTGGAGGTTTTATTAATTTTGAGTCTGATGCTTCAGATAAAGTATTTAAACTTTGTAAAACTGCAAATAAAAAACTTTTATTACTAGCATTTCAAAACAAACCTAACGATTTTAAAAAATATGTAAAAGCCACGGAGGTATTAATAAAACAAAAAATAAATACACCAAGTATTGTAGATCTTAGTCGTAGCCATAAATTTGTAATAATGGATTATTTTCCAACTACGAATGCAGCAAGATATTTTAAAAAAAATTATATGAAGCAAATACTTCCTCTAGCAACTCAAGCTATTATAAACTTACAAAATACGAAAAAAAAAATATCTGGTATTAAAACAAAACCTCACTCAAATTTACTAAATGATGCCGTCAGCGGCATTAAAAAATATATACAACATTATGAACATAAAATTGAAATTGGTTTTTATTTAAATAAACTTATTGTATTTTCATTAAAGAAAATTACTGAAAAACAACAAAAATATAAACCAGTTCTCACACATGGAGACTTTTTCTTAGAAAATCTTATTTACTATAAGCGTCTCTTATATGTCATTGATCATCAAGACTTACATTACAATCATCCTCATTTAGACATAGCATCATTAATTTTTGATGCACGAAGGTCATATTCACAAATTACAGAAGAAAAATTAATGAGAATTTATGCAAAAAAACAGAATATAAATTTAAAAGAGTTCAAAGAGAACATTCATCTTGTAAGTTTATTAAGAAATTTAAGAATTTTAGGAAACTGGGTACAACTATTTGATACTGGAAAGCCTAAGTATTTAAAAAAATATAGAACAGAAACTTGGAAGCAGATTTTTAAGCACGTTGAATATTTACGTTTTTGGGACTTAAGAGAAATCTTTATGTATATTTATAAAAAAACTAAGTAAATGAATATTTTAGTATTAGCTGCTGGTTATGGAAACCGAATGGATGATTTAACAAAAAATATTCCTAAACCTATGCTCAAGATAAACCAGAAAATGCTTATTGATTATACAATAGAAATAGCACAAAAAATTTCCCATCAAAGAATTTTTGTTAATACACATTATCAAAACCAAATCTTAGAAAGTTATATCAAAGAAAATTACATAGATATTTTTATATCTCATGAACCTAATATTTTAGGAACTGGGGGTGCCATAAAAAAAATACAAAATGATGATTTATTGATTTTAAATACTGATAATTTATGGCAGGAAACCTTTATAAATGAAATTAATGAAGCTATAAATTTTTTTAATCAAAATATTAATATTGAAAATTTACTTCTTGTAAATTCTAAAGGTGAAAAATTTGATTTAGAAATAAACATTGAAAATTTAATTAATTTTCCATCAGATAATTACAATACTCAATTCCAAGGGTGCCATATCATTAGAAATAAAACTCTTACACAGTATCCAGATATTTTTAACATCCAAGATTATTGGATTAATTGCAGTATTGAAGGGAAATTATATGGATATGAAACTGTTAGTGTTAATCCACACGTTGGAACAAAAGAATTATATTTGAAAAACCAATACTAATTCCCATATATAAATCATGTCAGTTGAACAAATTAATGATGCTAACTTTCAAGAGAAAGTTATGGAATACTCAAAAAATACACCTGTTTTAGTGGATTTTTGGGCTGAATGGTGCGGTCCTTGTAAGGCAATAGCTCCCATATTAGATAATATTGCCTCAGAGATGGGAGATAAAATTTCGATTAAAAAAATTAATATTGATGAAAACCCTCAAGCACCAGCAAATTTTAGTATAAGAAGTATTCCAACAATGATTTTATTCAAAGACGGTTCTATAGCTGATACAAAAATTGGCTTAGGTTCAGAGGCTGATTTAAAAAACTGGATATCTAGTAAAATTTAAAAATTTTCTTTTGAAAAAACTTTTAATTTGACTGTTCATAAGGAAATGAACTCAACTGTTTAAGTCCATCTTTAGTTACTAAGTATTGATCTTCAAGTTTTATTCCCTCTTTTCCACCAACCTCTCCAATATAACTCTCAACACAAATAGTCATATTTTCTTCAAAATGGGCAGAGTAATCAGAGTTACTAAAATCTTTATTGGGGTAGGCAACAAAAGGCCACTCGTCACATAATCCTACGCCATGTATAATACAAGGATAATGATTGTCATAGCAATTATCAGGTAACTTCCATGATTGCTCAGCAAATTCTTGAAAGGTTAAACCGGCTTTAATCAGAGATTTGTTGTGGTTAATATGTTCCAAGGCTAAATCATAAAGCCTTCTTTGTTCATCATTAAACTTATTTCCCTCAACAAATGTCCGAGATATATCAGCACAATATCCGTAGGGTCCAACCATATCAGTATCAAACGCTACTATATCACCAGCTTCAATTACACGATTACTACATTCTTGAAGCCATGGATTTGTTCTTGGGCCGGACACCAATAGACGAGTCTCGAACCACTCACCCCCACTTTCAATATTAACTTTATGCATATATGACCAAAGTTCTTCCTCCGTCATTCCAGCATGTAATTTTTCTTTCATCAGCCACATTCCTTTTTCAGCTGTTTCAATAGAGGCCTTCATGCATAATAACTCATCTTCTGATTTGATTGATCTGGCAGTTTCAACTATCTTTTGAGCATTTAATATTTCAACATTAAACTGTTTGAGAAGCATTTGAATTCCAACAGGGTCAGATACATCTATGGCTAGCCTGTTGTTATCAGGAGAATGTTCACGCATTAAATCTTGAACAATACTGGCCCATTGTTTTGCATTTTTATCTACAAAATTATTTGCAGAAAAAAAATCCCAACTTACTACTTCTCTTATTTCGTCAATTGTACAAAGGTGATTAGAAAGATGTTCGCTTTTAGGGTAATCAAATAAAATTACCTTGTTATCGGCTGAAATAAACACAAAACGAACAAGTTCATGCATTGTAAATAAGCTCATATTCCTGCTATCAGTTGCATATCTGATATTAATGGGATCAAATAAAATGCACGCTCCCATATTATTTAAACGTAATTGTTCTTGTACTCTCTGTAATCGGTACATTCTTAGACGATCAAAATCTATCTTATCTTCGTAGAGTCGAGGTTTAAAAATTTGATTTTGATAATTTTGATTAACAGTTTCAAGAAACTTTGGTCCAATTTTGCGATCTGCGAATTTACTAGAAAAATTACCCATTGATAAATACTAATTTATTTTATTTTTTTTTCAAACCTCATCATATTATCTTTAAAGTTTAAAGAGAGCTTTTTTGCACTGTTGCTGATTTTATCTAAAAATTTAACATTTATATTTATATTATTTTGTTCATTTTCTGATATTTGACCTACATAAGTAATGGCATTCCAAAGTCCTAGTGAATTCATGGGAGAAAATTTTCTTTTTGAAGAAAGAGATATGTTTAGGAAAGAGAAAAGGAAACTCGATACATTTACTTTATATTTTTTTGAGAAATTAGGAATATTTTGTGAGATGGTTTTAATAAAAGCTTTCGGATCATTAAATTGAAATGGATTAATTTTAGGGAAAAACTGTTTTAATATTTTTTTTGTAAAATCATTTCCTGATGAGTAGATAAAAAATAGTTGCCCTTTAAAATCTAACATCTTTATCAATGGTAATAAAACAAGATTCAAAGTTCTTTTATAGGGCGATCTCAATCGAAAGGCTTGTGAGGCTATAATAAAATCATAAACCTTGGGGACATCAGTTAATTTTTTAGGAATTAAATGAATTAAAGGAATTTTTTGATCTTTTCTATAAATAACCATAAAGCTTTTATGTTTGGGTCTTAATATTGTAGAGGAGGCATCTTCTTTTATCTCCCAATTTTTTTTAATAACATCACTCATACTCATAAGTTGTTGATTAAAACTAAAACTAGAGTTTCCTGAGAGTTCTTTTTTTATAAGCTTGCAATCTTTAAACTCTTTCTCATGAATATCTTTGTAAGAGGCATTCGTAATACAAAAAACTAAATTTTTGTGTTCATAGAACCGATAACCTAAAAAAGATAGTAAGCTATTAATATCATCAATACTTATTTCTTTTCCTATAACAATAATAGGGTCTTCGGGAAATTTCTCGTGAGCAGCAGATAAAAGTGTAGAGATTACACTACCGTCACCAGTTCCAGCGTCAAAAATTCTAAAAGCATCTTTAGTTATCTTTGATTTTTTTATGTATTTTGCTAATTCGAAAGCAATTTTACTTTTCTCATTTGTCGAATTGACAAATGATAAATACTTATCTCTTGAGTCGAAAAAATCTGCTTTTTTTGCCCCCACTTTTACTCTCCTAGACCTTTAATATCCTACTTTTTTTTAAACTAGAAATGGATTTATTTCCATAATAGAGTTTTATTCATTAAGAGGAGAGGTTTATGGATTTAATTCAAAGATTAGACAAAGGCCCAGTTTTGTGTGCTGAGGGTTATTTATTTGAAATGGAAAAAAGGGGTTATTTACAGGCTGGTGCGTTTGTACCAGAAGTAGTTTTAGAGCATCCAGAAGTGGTTACTCAACTTCATAGAGAATTTATTAGAGCAGGCAGCGATGTAGTTCAAGCGTTCACATATTATGGTCATCGTGAAAAACTCCGATTGATAGGTAAAGAGGAATTATTAGAGCCCCTTCAATTAAATGCTTTAAAAATTGCAAAAGATGCTGCAAATGAATTTCCTGATCTAGATTTAATGATAGCAGGAGATGTTGCTAATACAAATATATACGACCCCAATAATAAATCTTCATTGGAAGAAGTAGAAAAAATGTATGAGGAACAAATTGGTTGGGCAAAGGATGCAGGTGTGGACTTTGTTGTAGCTGAAACAATTCAATGGACTGGTGAAGCGTTGATTGCTCTTAAAAAAATAAAAGAGGCAGGCTTAATAGCAGTTGTAAATTTAGCTATACCAGCAAATGACCTAACAAGAGATAATGATACCCCGGAGGATGCCTGTAAAAAGTTTGAAGATAATGGTGCTGATGTTGTAGGTTTAAATTGTTTTAGGGGACCTTATCACACAATGAAACATTTAATTAAAATCCGTGAAAAAGTATCTTGTCATGTTGCAGGGTTGCCCGTTCCTGTCAGAACTACAGATGAATTTCCTGTTTGGTTTTCTTTACCTGATGAAGGCTGTGATTGTATTCCTAACAACAGACCTTTCCCTGTGGGTATTGATAATCTTTATTGTAATCGATATGAAATGGCAGAGTTTGCCAAAGACTGTCAAAGTAAAAATATTAATTTCATTGGAGTATGCTGTGGGGCAGCCGCACACCATGTAAGAGAAATGGCTGTAGCTCTAGGTCGTAAACCTATATCTTATAAATACTATCCAGATATGAGCAAACATTTTATCTTAGGTACAGATAAAACTTTAAGTAGCATTAATACTAAGCATCAAGATAAATATAAAGCTGAAGAGAAGTGGCTACCCAAAGGATAGTAACTATTTAGAGTGTCTTGACTACTTACTCATCTAGCAAATTTCCATTAGAAATCGGCGAAAATGGCTGGTTAAAAACAAGTGACAGCCGATATTTTGCCCCCACTCTCGATCGAGATCACACCTGTGAATGGCTTGTTATTGGTAGTGGTTTTGCAGGAATATCCGCAGCAAAAAGACTAACGGAACTTCGTAATGGCGACAAAATAATTCTCATTGATGCAATTGGTATTGGCGAAGGAGCTGCTGGCCAGAATAGTGGCTTTATGATCGATGTTCCTCACAACATAAATGCAAAAGGCGATTATTTAAGTTCAATCAAAAAAGATAAAGACTCAATTTCTCTTAATCGTGAGGCTATAGAATTTTCATCACAAATGGTTGAAGAGTATGATATTCCCCAAAGTGTATATAACAAGATAGGTAAGCTAAATGGCGCAGCAACACCTAAAGGCATTTCTTTCAATAAAGATTATAAAAAACAATTAGAGGCATTAGGAGAGAACTATCAGCCTGTAGATTCCAAACAGATGTCTGAAATCACTGGTTCCAACTATTATGAACAAGGAATTTATACTCCTGGAACAATTCTAATTCAGCCTGCAGAATATATCAAAAGAATAGTTGAAAGACTCAGTGATAAAATCAAAGTTTTTCAAAATAGTCCTATAAGAAAAATTGAAAAAAAAAATAATATTTGGGACGCCTATACTTCTCAAGGAAAAATAATTACTAAAAATATTATTTTTGCAGTGAACGGGCATATAACAAATTTTGGATTTTACAAAAATCAACTCATTCATATTTTTACCTATTCCTCTCTTACTAAAAAATTCGATGATAGTATTTTAAAAAGTTACCCCTCATGGGGTTTGACCTCTTCAAATCCTATTGGCACCACTGTCAGAAAAATTAAAGTTAGTGAAAATCAATCTAGACTTCTCATTAGGAATACTTGGAGGTGTCGTCAAAGTCTCGAGTCACTTAATTCTGATTTTGAGAAATCCTGTCAAAAACATCGAAAAAGTTTTATAGAACGCTTTCCTAAACTAAATGAAATACCATTTGAGTTTAGTTGGGGAGGGCGAGTATGTCTCTCTTTAAACGGCGCTCCTGCTTTTGGTGAATTAGATGAAAATCTCTTTTCTGCTTGCTGTTCAAATGGATTGGGAACAGTTAAAGGAACTTTGGCAGGAAAACTAATTATTGATAAGGCATGTAAATCAAATTCATCTCAACTTGATAAGTATGAAAATATTGAAAAACCTAGTTTTTTACCGCCTAATTTTTTAACACAAATAGGTGCTAACTTAAGAATTAAATCTCGAGAAATGACAGCCGGTAGGGATTTATAAAAGAAATGGTAACCAACTATGATACATTGGATAATCTAAACGAGGAGATTATGGGAAGGTGACTATTTTAAAAGGTATCTACGGAGCTATGTGCACCCCATTCCAAGATAGTGGAGAAGGAATTGATCTAAAGCGTTACCACTCTCATATCGATGACTTATTAGAAGCGGGTGTACATGGTTTAGTCCTATGTTCTGGCACTGGTGAATACGCTTATCTAACAGATGATGAGAAACAAACTTTAATTACAGAGGGTGTTAAACATATTAATGGTCGGTGCCCCACGATAGCACAAACTACTGCACTTAGTACTAATGAGTGTATCAACAAAGCAAGGGCCGCAGAAGATTCAGGTGCAACTGCAATTATGGTTATGCCACCTTTTTTAGAACCGCCATCAGAACGTGGAGTTATTTATCACTATGAGGCTATAGCAAAAGCAGTGAGTGTTCCTATCGTAATGTATAATGTTCCACAGCAAGCAGCGCCCCTCTCTGAAGACACTTATCGTAAATTATTAGCAATAGAAAATTTAGAATATATTAAAGACAGTTCAGGAGACTTTTTAAATTTGCAAAAATTTATTAAGACGGGAGGAAGAGTTTTCTGTGGTATAGACTCCTTTGCCCCATTTGCATTAATGAGTGGATGTACAGGGATGATTTGGGGAGCTGTAAATTTTATGCCCCATGAATGTGTTAAACTATTTAATTTAATTGAAGAAAAAAAATATCAAGACGCTATGGATTTATGGAAATTGATGGAGCCCGTGTGCTTATGGCTGGGAGGAAATAGACACGACGTTGACTACCTAACAGGGATTAAAGCAGCTGCGAATTTATCAGGTAGAGAAATGGGTCCACCCCGTAAACCCCTACCAAATGTAGCAGCATCTGCACGCCATGATCTAAGAATTGCCATGTCAAAACTACCCATCAACCATACTACTAACAATAGATTGGTTTGGAGAGATTGGCAGGAAGAGAAAGATTGGTTAATCCAGTCTTCAATTAAAAGGAACTAATTAAGGAGCAATTTATGTTTAAAACAGTTGATTTTTCAACAAAATTGATCATAGGAGGTAGACCTCTTCCTGGATCTGAAGGCAAAACATTTGAAACGATTAACCCTGCGAATGGAAAGGTTTTAGCAAGTATCGCTGAGGCTTCAGGTGAAGATGTTAATAAAGCCGTGTCCGCAGCAAGAAAAGCTTTTGATGAGGGTCATTGGTCTAAGATGGCACCTACTGAGAGAAAAAAAGTTTTATTGAGATTTGCAACAGTCATAGAGGCTCATGCAGAAGAGTTAGCGATGATGGAAGCTATGGAAGCAGGCAAGCCCATAACTGATTGTCTAGAAATAGATATGCCAGAAACAGTTAATACTATTCGCTGGCACGCCGAAGCCATTGACAAGTTGTATGATCAAATTTCTCCAAGTGACCCAAGTATCCTCTCGATGATTGTCAGAGAGCCTATGGGTGTTGTCGCGGCTATTCTACCATGGAATTTTCCCGCTATGATGGCTGCATGGAAGCTTGGTCCCATTCTTGCAACCGGAAATACAGTGGTCTTGAAACCTGCTGAACAAACCTCTCTTTCAACAATTCGAATTGGAGAGCTTGCTGCAGAGGCAGGCATTCCCGATGGTGTTATAAATGTTGTATGTGGTTTTGGTGATACTGTGGGAAAAGCGCTAGGTGAACATCCTAATGTTGATTGTGTCGCTTTTACTGGTTCTACTGAAACTGGACGAATGTTTCTTCGTTATTCTGCTGATACTAATCTTAAAAGAGTTTTACTAGAGTGCGGTGGGAAAAATCCTTTTATTGTAATGGGTGACACTGAGGACTTAGATACAGCAGCTGAGCATGCCACTAATTCTATATTCTGGAATATGGGAGAAAACTGTTCTTCAAATTCTCGTTTACTTGTCCATCAATCAATCAAAGATGAACTACTTGAATTAATTGTCGAGAAATCCAAAGAGTGGGTAGTGGGAGATCCTTTAGATGCTTCAACTAAAATTGGCCCTATGATTGAACAAGCACATCTAGATAAGGTCATGAGATTCATTGATCAAGCTAACCAGGATAAAAATAAATTAGTTATTGGAGGCAAAAGAACTAGAGAAGATACAGGTGGATATTTTGTTCAGCCAACCATATTTGATGACGTAAAGCCTAAAAATACACTATTTTCTGAAGAAGTTTTTGGCCCTGTCTTAGGGATCACAACCTTTAAAGATCCAGAGGAAGGCATAGCTTTAGCTAACCAAAATAAGTACGGACTGGCGGCTTCTGTTTTTACTAGTTCTAACAAAACAGCTCATGTAGCCGCAAGAAAAATTAAGGCTGGGACTGTGGCAGTTAACTGTTACGGTGAGGGCGATATCACTACTCCTTTTGGGGGTTATAAACTCTCCGGCTTCGGGGGTAGGGATAAATCTTTAGCTGCACATGATCAGTATTGTGAACTAAAAACTATTTGGATAGATTTAACGTGACAATAAAAAGGAATAAATTGTGAGAGAAGTAGAAGTTGATCAACAAGATACCGATCAAGTTTATTTTCAAGATCTTCAAAAATTAGAGCAATGTACTAAACCAATACACGAAGCAAAAGGTATCCCTAATGAATATTATACTAAAACTAAATTTTTTGATTTAGAGAGAGAAATTCTTTTTAACAAAGGTTGGTTCGCCGTAGGCTTTGTAAAAGACTTACCTCAACCTGGCTCTGTTAGACCGGTAAACTATTTTAAAAATCCTCTTTTATTAATTCGCAGTATCCAAGATAAAAAAATACGTGTTTTTCAAAATGTATGTCGACATCGAGGTATGACCCTAATTAAAGACTCCAAAGTTCTGAAGGGGGCAATTCGCTGTCCTTACCATTCTTGGTGCTACAAACAAACTGGAGAAGTTGTCGCCACACCTCATATTGGAGGGCCAGGTTATAACTATCACTCAGATATTAATAAAAGTGAGTTATCATTAATTGAGGTTCGTTCTCATGTTTGGAGAGATGTAATCTTCGTGAATCCTGATGGCAGGGCAAAGCCCTTTGATGAGGTTCATAAACCTTTGTTAGAACGATGGTCCTCCTTTGATCAACCTATGCATTCAGATATGAGCGACTCATCTTTTGAACTTGAGGTCAAAACTAATTGGAAACTAGCAGTCGAAAATTACTTAGAATCCTACCACCTCCCTTGGATTCACCCAGGTTTGAACAGTTATTCCAAGTTAGAGGATCATGAAAATATTGTTAAATACGGACATTATTCTGGACAAATTAGTAATAAATATATTCCAAGATATTCAACAGGAAAACAATTTCTAAATTTTAAAAATTTAAGCTCTGAATGGGACAGCAAAGGAGAATATATTGTTTTATTTCCAAATTTAATATTGGGTGTTCAAAAAGATCATGTTTTCAATCTCATTATTGAGCCAATGGGATGTGATCAAATCAAAGAGCATGTTGAAATCTATTATTCAGACTCTTCTATGTTGTCTGATGAATATCAGCAAACACGCTCAGAAAATACTAAGCTTTGGAGAACCGTATTTGAAGAAGATATTTTTGTAGTAGAGGGAATGCAGCAAGGCCGTTATGCGGAGGGCTTTGACGGAGGGCGCTTTTCACCAGTAATGGATGAACCAACTCATGTCTTTCACGATTGGTATGCTAGAAAGATGTTAAAAGCTTAGAATGACTTTTGACAAATGGATCCTTCTAGGCATCTATGGAGCCGTTCTCGCAAATGCTATTACGCTCTACGAAAATAATAAAAAAAATAATTAATTTATTTTTTTAATTCAAACCCTGCTTTTACCCAAGCATTTGTCCCACCGAATAAGTTAGATACATCTCTATAACCCATATCTTGAAGAGTTTTAGTTGATAAAGTTCCTTGACCGCCCACTCCACAATAAACGACAATTTTTCTCTCAGGATCAAGCTCTTCTTTTCTAAGAGGGTTGTCTGGTCTTTGATCAGCGTGAAATTCTAGCATATCTCTTGGGACATGAATTGACCCTTCTATTTGACCCTCAGCCTCGATGACATCTTTTGATCGAACATCAACAAGGATAATTTCTTCATTATCTAATTGTTGTTTTAATTCTTCTGGACTCACTGATTTGATTTCAGCATTTGCTTCTTCTAAAAGCTCTGGAAAAGTCTTCATTTATTCATTTCTCCTCGATAACTATTAATAATATATAACTGTTTGATCTTAAATTTAATATATAACTATAATATAAGACATGAATAATATTGTAAATCCAGGATCTAGTCACGAAACAGATGTAGTTATAATTGGCGCTGGTCCTTGCGGTCTTTTCCAAGTATTTGAACTGGGCCTTTTAGATATGAAATCTCATCTCATTGATAATCTGGACAAAATTGGCGGACAATGTGCTGAGCTTTATCCTGATAAGAACTTATATGATATTCCAAGTAGACCAGCTATCACGGGTCAAGAGTTGACCGATGATTTAATTAAACAAGCTGAACCTTTCAACCCTACTTATCACCTAAACCAATTAACCTCAAAAATTGAAATTAATGAAAATGATATTTTAGTAGAAACAGATAAAGGCACCTCAATTAAGTGCAAGTCTGTTGTCATAGCCGCTGGAGCAGGTAGCTTTGTTCCAAGAAAACTTCCAGCAGAGGGAGCTAATCAATTAGAAGATAAGAAAATCTTTTACTCAGTCAAAAAGAGAACAGACTTTCAAGATAAGAATATTTTAATTATTGGCGGCGGCGACTCAGCTTTAGATTATGTTATGGGCTTTCAAGGTATCGCTAAAAAAGTATCACTGGTTCATAGAAGAAAAGAATTTAAAGGTGTTCAAGACTCAGTAAATAAAGTTATGTCGTTGGTTGATAAGGGAGAGGTAAACTTCAGTATGGGAAGTCTTAAAAAAGTTATTCTTAATGAAAATGGGAAAGTAACAGCGATTCTTGATGATAATAAGATAATTGAAGACATTGATGCAATATTTCCATTTTTTGGTTTAAAAATAGAATTAGGCCCTATCGCAGAGTGGGGATTAAATTTAGAAAAAAATCTTATATCTGTTAATACAGAAAATTTTGAAACCTCGATACCAAGAATTTTTGCTGTGGGAGATATTTGTATCTACCCTGGGAAGTTAAAATTGATACTTAGTGGTTTTCATGAGGCTGCGCTCGCTGCAAAAAAAATGTTTGAATATTGTCACACTGATAAAAAATATGTCTTTAGATACACTACTTCTTCAAGTGATTTACAAAAAAAGCTTGGTGTAAAATAATAATTAATAAAACCATATAAATAGGCTCTTTTTAAAAAAAAGCTTTCGTATTAATTTTTATCATATCTCTTAACTGCAACATATTAGACGTTGGAAGAATACAATTTTTATTGTTTAATAATATCTTTAGGGAGGAATAAATGAAGGCTCAAGTATTACACAATTACGACCCTGATATGAAACAGGAGGTTTGGGTAAAGGAAGAAGAAGTTCCAGACCCTAAACTTGAAAAAGCCTCAGATGTCATAGTAAAGATTGGCGCTGCAGGTGTATGTAGAACAGACTTACACGTTATTGAGGGAGAATGGAGACACATCCAAGACCCCGATGATAAACTTTTACCTTGCGTAATGGGTCATGAAAATGCCGGATGGATTGAAGAGGTAGGAGGTGACGTTGAGGGTTTTAAAAAAGGGGACTCTGTTATCCTTCACCCAATTATCTCTGGAACTAACGGTACTTGTCTTAGTTGCAGAAAAGGATTGGACACTCATGCTGAAAATGGAATTTTTCCAGGCCTCAATGTAAAAGAGGGCGGCTACGCAGAGTTACTTAAAACTAGTGTAAGAAATCTTATTAAAATACCAACAACATTGACACCAAAGGATGTTGCTCCCTTTTCTGATGCAGGATTGACAGCTTACAGAGTTGCAAAAAAAGCAACAAGACACCTTTTACCTGGGGAAAATTGTGTTGTGATTGGTGCTGGAGGCTTAGGTCATATAGCTATTCAGTGCTTAAAAGCAATGTGTGCTGCTAACATAATTATTGTTGAAAAATCTGAAACAGCTCTAAAACACGCAATGCCTCTTGGTGGAGATCATGGTGTCTTGATTGATGGTAATGAAGTAGAAAGAGTTATGGAGTTGACTAAAGGTCTTGGTGCTGAAGCAGTCATCGATATGGTTGGAGAAAAAGGTTCAACCTCAATGGGACTTAATATGACAAAAAACACAGGGTCTTATTACATAGTCGGGTACGGAGAGGATATTAAAATTAAATCCGTTGATATGATTATCTCTGAGAGAAATATCATAGGAAATTTAATTGGTACTTGGTCTGAGCTTTATGAACTAATGGAGTTAGCGAATAAAGACTTAGTTAAGTTGTCTATGCAAGAGTATAAGCTAAGTGAAGCTAATAAGGCCTTGCATGATCTTAATAGCGGTTTGGTTAAAGGTAGAGCCGTTTTAGTGCCATAAAAAGTTTGTTTTCAGATTAAGTTCTGAGCAAAATACGAAGTATTAAGGGAGGGAAATAAATGAAACTTAAAACTTTGATAAGCGCCTTGGCGTCTGTCCTCTTGATTGGCAGCCAGGTTGCTCATGCGGATAAGTGGGGAGATCAATTTCCACATATTGCAGCAACAGGAGACATTCCTGGAATGTGTTCATATGAATCTATGTCAAAAAAAGATTATAGTGGAAGAACACTTACAATAAATACACATGCTATACCCGTTATGGGTGAGCCAACAGCTCTTCACGCTGAGCAGTTCGAAAAATTAACAGGTGCTAAAGTAGAAGTAACGCATACTCCTGCTGGTGACCTATATTCAAAGGCAATGGTTCCTTTCCAAGCTGGTCAGGCTCCATATGATATTGTTTTTGGTTTTTCAAACTTCATCAATGACTGGAAAAGATATTTAGCTCCAGTACCACAAGAGTATGTTGACCAAATGGATGGTGTTTCAGCTTCTCACAAAGCAATCGCCTCATGGGATGGTGTTATGTACCAATACCCCGTTGATGGTGACAGACACTATTTGAAATACAGAAAAGACGTAATCGATAATCCTGAGATGCAAGCTAAATATAAAGCGGACACAGGTAATGAGTTAAAAGTACCAACAACTTGGAAAGAATATGGAGAAATGGCTAAGTATTTTAATGGTTGGGACTGGGACGGTGATGGAGAGCCAGAATATGGCTCTGCTGAGGTTATGAAAAAAGATGATCTTATGTATGCCGCATTCTACTCCAGATCTGTAGCTTACGCTAAAAATCCTAGCACACCTGGTGGCTTCTTTTTTGATTTAGAAACCATGGAACCTTTAATTAATAATCCTGGTTTCGTTGAAGCTCTGACAGATTGGGTAGATGCCGTAAATTATGTTCCTCCTGGAGGAATTAACTTTGGTCTCGGTGATGAGATTAATTCATTTGGCGGAGGTCAGACCTTATTCAGTTTCTCATGGGATGATGCTTTTGTTGCAGCAATGCAACCTGATAGTCCAATTTCAAATCAAGTAGGTGCCGCTCAACTTCCTGGTGCCGACAGAGTTTGGAACAGAGAGAACGGAATGTGGGACGCTAAGTCTAATCAAGCTCCTTTCTTCGTTTGGGGATGGGCAGTTGGTGTTGCCGGTAAATCAGATAACAAAGACGTTGCATTTGACTATCTTTGCTTCTTTGCAAATGGTGCTAACCACCAAGCAGACATTGGAATTGGTCGATTTGGTGTAAACCCATTCATGGAAGAGGACTTTAAAGCTGATGTTTGGACACAAATTGGTTGGGATAAAGATATTGCTCAATCTTATGTTGAAACACTCGCTGATATGGAAAAAAGCACAAATAGAGTATTTCCATTAAGAGTTCCTGGTACTTTTGAGTTCAACAGTGCTTTAGCAACTGGAACCGCAAAAGCTTTAGCAGGTCAATTATCTCCACAAGCTGCACTTGACGAAGTTTATGCTGAATGGGTAGCAATTCTTGAAAGAGTTGGTGCTGATAACGTAAGAGACGCATACGCTGTCGGTGTAAAAATGGAAGATAACGAATTATAAAATACTTAATTTAGTGATCGCTCATCAAATTGAGCGATCACTCCAAAGACTAATTTTTTTATACTGATAGCTGAATGAATTTTAAACATAAATATGTATTTCTACTTCCAGGTTTAATTGTTTTAATTGGCATCTTAATATTTCCTATAATTTTTACTGTCCGATTGAGTTTATCAGGCTGGAATAGCTTTAATCCGGGATTAGATTTTATAGGTTTTAAAAATTATGTTCGGCTATTTACTGACGATCCTCGTTTTTGGCAGTCGTTTTTTAGATTAAGCTTTTTAGCTATTACAACAGTTTTTCTTCAGTATGTAATTGGCTTTGCTTTAGCTCATATGGTTTGGAAAGATATTAAATTTAAAAGATTTTTCAGAGTTTTATTTCTTATTCCTATGATGACTACCCCGGTAATCATGACAGTTATTTGGAGAACTTTTTTTCACGAGTCTTTAGGTCCTTTAAATGATTTTTTAAGTATTTTTGGAGTACAACCCCCATGGCTTTCAAGTCCTAGTTTAGCAAAAGTCTCAATTATTGTTGTGGAGGTTTGGCAGTGGACATCATTCATGTTTTTATTAATGTTAGCTGGGCTTCTAAGTTTACCTAAAGAACCTTTTTTAGCTGCAGCTGTCGATGGTGCCAGCCCGTTTAAAAAATTTATTTATGTCACCTTTCCACTTATGGCGCCCATTTCTATTGGTGCGATTATAATTAGACTTATCGAAGCATCTAAAATCATGGATACCGTTTTCGTTTTGACAAGTGGTGGTCCAGGAACATCGACTGAAACATCTAGTTTTTTTATTTTTATAAAAGGACTTAGAGAATTTCAAATGGGTTATGCGGCAACAGCTTCTTTTACATACCTCATTATCATGATCATCAGTCTTACAATCATTGTTAAAGTTTTAACCAAAGTATTAATGAAAGAGTAAAAATGCCGAAGTTATATACATTTTTGAAATATTTTTTTGTCATATTATGGGCTTGTTTTGTTATTGCTCCTTTTCTCTGGGCAATTTCAACTTCATTTAAAGATTTTAATTCAGTCACTGGAGGAGCAACTTATATCCCATGGCTACAGTTTGAACCCACATTAGATGGATGGAGTGTCTTATTTAAGCCTGGCTCGCAAGGTGGTATCAACATTATTGGCCCATATTTCAATAGTATTTTTGTAACACTTACGGCAAGTTTGATCAGTATCGTTTTGGGCACACTGGCTGCCTATGCCTTGTCTCGTTACTCTTTCAAAGCTGGATTTGTAAAAAATAATGACATTACTTTTTTCTTTATATCACAAAGAATTATGCCGCCTGTCGTATTGTCAATTCCTTTCTTCCTTTTTTTAAGTTCTTTGGATCTTCTTGATAGTCTAGCTGGTTTAATTCTAGTTTACATTGTTTTATTAATGCCAATCGCTGTCTGGATTATGGTTGACTTTTTTAATCGTGTTCCAAAAGAAATTGATGAGACAGCTTTAATTGATGGATGTAATCCTTTCCAAGCTTTTTTTAAGGTAGTGCTCCCCAATTCTGTTCCAGGTATGTTAGTAGCTGGCTTATTTTGTATAATTTTTGGTTGGATTGATTTCTTCTTTGCGTTTATTTTAACTTTTACAAAAGTACAATTACTTCCAGTTAAAATCGTAGCTTTAAACT
>CABZOW010000003.1 GCA_902527525.1 uncultured Alphaproteobacteria bacterium
ATTTTTTTTAAAATTTAGTATAGACCTTATGATGATATTAAAACTCATATCTTGTTTAGAGCGAAAGTAACCAAAGGAACCAGTATAAATTCGTCTGGGTTCTTTTTCTTCTTTATTAAGAAGTTTTAAAGTATTGATTTTTGGACATCCAATAACTGAGCCTCCTGGCATCATTGCTTTAATTATTTCCGATAACCTTACATTATCAAGAAGTGTTCCTGAAATCTCAGAGACATTGTGGAAAATGTATTGGTATTTTTGTACAAATTTTAAATTTTGTATTTTAACTGAATTTGCCTTGGTAATACGACTTAAATCATTTCTTTCTAAATCGACAATCATGTTGTGCTCTTTATCCTCTTTTTGATTATTTTCAAAAAAGATCCTCGCTTGTTTTGTTGATTTTATTTTATCTCTACTTACTGTTCCTGCTATTGGGGAAGTAACTATCTTTTTCCCTTTTACTCTAAATAAGTTTTCAGGAGAGCAGCTGATTATATTAAAATTTTTGTTTCTTACACAAAAAGACTCAGGACTTAGATTTTTTTTCATCAAATCAAAAAATAAATTAACAACATCAATGTCTTTTTTATTGGAATATTTTTGAGCAATTTTTATTTGATAGGTTTCTCCTGCTCTAATATTTTTTTTAAATTTATTAAAGATTTTTTCATAGACTTTAACATTTGGACTTACAGTTATTTTGTTATTATTTGAATTATTCTTTTTTAAAATTTTCAAATCTTCGAGTAATTCTTTTTTAGATTTAGTTATCACTTTGATTTTTTTATCTAAAATAATTTTTGTTTGTGGACGAAAGAAAACCCCCTCAGGAAAAGACGAACTATCTTTATTTACCTTTAAATTTATATTTTTACAAAGTAATTCATATCCAAAGAAACCAATATAACAATCATATGGCTTATTTGATTTGAAACGTTCTAATTTATTTAAGAATTTATCTAAATTACCTATATTTAAATTAATTTTTTCAACAAAATCTGTATATATTTCAAAATTATTTTTCTCTGAATTTCTAAAAATTATTAAATCTTTGTCAGATCTAAGTAAAATACTAAGTATTTCGGAATTCTCCATGAACGAATTTTAGTTATATAGATTATTTATTCAACTAATGCGATTGCTACAATTTTACTTTAAGACTAAATTTATTCGCACCCTAACCTTCGGGGTGCGACGGATCTATTTAAAGCGACCAACCTATTTAACCGTCAAAATTAATTTTATTTAAAATATCGAGAACGGCTTTTCTATTTGAGGCAATTTCTTCTAAACTTGTAGAGTCAAAATTTGCGTTATTTGCCAATTTTTGTACTCTTTCAGATGCAGAGACATTAGGGTTCACTGGAAACTCATTATTATCATTAGCATAAATTTTTTGTGCTTCTTCACTTAGCAAAAAGTCTAAAAAATCAACTGAGGCATCATAGTTTTCATCATTTATTATAGATATACCTGAGATGTTTACATGAGTTCCATAATTATCTTGATTTGGGAAAATTGGAGATACTTTATCAAGCCATACTATTTGGTTTGGGTCGTCTAACATTTTGAAATAGTAGTAATGATTTCCAATACTAAGGTCACACACGCCCGCATATATAGCTTTAACTTGGTCTCTGTCATTTCCTTGCGGTTTTCTTGCCAAATTTGCTTTTAATTTTATTATATAATCTTCAAACCACTCTTCTCCGTGATGAGCAATAAGAGATGAAAATAGTGAGATATTGTATGGATGATATCCAGATCTAGTACAAACTCTATTTTTATACTCAGGTAGCACCAAGTCCTCGTATGAAATATTATTTAGGTTAAGATCATTATGAGCATAAATTACTCTTGCCCTCATTGTTAAACTTGTCCAATTTTTTGATTGTAAATTTTCAGGTACATTTTTCTGAAAAGGGATCTCAAAATTTGCATTGGCTTCCGTAATATCAACTAATCTAGCAATATCCGATGATAAAAAAATATCAGCAACTGGTCTAGATTTTTCTAATATCGTTTTTTGCACTAAGCCCTTTTTAGAGAATATCCACTCAATTTTATTCCCTGTACTTTTTTCATATTCTTTAATTAAAGGTTCTATAAGAAAGGGCTGTCTCTCTGAGTATACTTTGATAGTTTCTGATGCGTATGCCTTGGTAAGAGCAATATACATTGATGATAACACTATTATTATAGAAGAGGTCAAAAGAATAATTGATTTATTTTTCACAATATCTTTATAAATGTTACAGAAACTATTGAAATTGAAAAATTATTTGTAGTTTAATAACAACTATTGTGGTGATTTTTTGTAGTATATTTCAGATTTATTTTTTTTAATTTTTCTAATGAAAAATAACTTTAAGAAAAACCTTTTTAAAAATTTAAAAGACTCATAAAAAGGAATTAAATATAATTCTTTTAATGAATGTTTTTTTTGATCATCCTTGGTTCCTAATCCTAATGTGAGATTATCAGTATCCTCAGAATGATGTAATGATCCAAATAGCCAATCCCATATAGCAAGAGCTGCACCATAATTTTTATTGTAATGTTCTTTTGCAATTGAGTGATGTAAGTGGTGTTGCGCTGGTGAAATTAAAATATACTCCAACCATTTCCAATACCGTATCCCAATATGTGAATGTCTTAGGTTAGAGCCAAATACATTAAAAAGAAATACAAACAAATTTGCACCTAGAATTGTATATAAATCTACACCACCTCCAAATAAATAGACAAAAGTTGAAATTGTTACACCTTGAGCAAAAGCTGATCTTAATGTGAACACTAAACCCTCTAAAGGATGGGTTCTAAAAACAGTCATGGGTGTCAAGTTTGTAGCAGAGTGGTGCACCTTATGTAGAGCCCATAAAAATGGCCAACGATGCATCCAACGGTGAACAATATATTTTGAGAAGTCATCTACTATAAAATGTGTAAATGTGAATAAACTAATTATTATATATTTAGGAGTGGAAGCAAAAAGCCCCATATCAATAAAATTAATTTCGAAAAAGAAAAAATATAATGCTGTAGCAATTGTTATTTGAGTCAATAAGTGTGGAGATATTAACAACATTATAATCTGATTAATAAAAAATACTTTGTAATCACTTGTTGCTGATTTTGAGAAAAATACTTTTGGATTAAAAATAAATTTTATTGACTGTAGTAGAGATTTTTTTTTATAAAAAATGAGCCAGAGAGCTGCAATTAAAATAGATAAAAATAAGTATAGAACAAATACCCTTTTTTTTGGGTTGGTAAACTGATCTATTGTGTTTTGAAATATATCAAAAAAAAATTCCATGGACTTACATTGATATCATAACATGGCCTTCTGAAGAAGGCCATGCAATCGTCTCTTTATGTGTCAGTGTAGGAGAAGAGACAAACTTTTTATTTAGTCGTTTTCTGCTGACTCAGATGTACCAATTTTTGATGCAAGATCTGACATATCTGCAAGCATATCGTTTGCTCTTGCCTCAACACCAAATTGATCAATCATTAGTTTTTGTATTTTCAGCATGTGAAGTTTAGCATCATTCATTGAATAAATTTTACCCATTTCATACTCTGATGTTATGTATTTACCATCACTTCCCATCATGCCTTTAATTCCTGTTATCTGAGTTTCATCTAAAAGCATTGGTCCAAAACCAATCATTCGATTAAGTTTTGTTGCTGTTTCACCAATATTTTCTTTTCCGACTTGAAGCGCCATTGAGAAACCTTTTAGTTCCCCCCAGTACTTCATGTATTTATCAAATTCTTTAGCTAAATCAGCGTTACCTACAGACTCAAGTGCTACTAAAGATTTGTAAGTTGAACCTGCGTATTTGAAAACAGACTCAGCAATAACCTTCTGCCAGTTTTCATTAATAACATCAACATAAGCCATTAATTCTGATCTTTGAGCATCAGATAGTTTTTCACCATTTGCTGAGGTTATGAGTTTTCTACCATCAAGAAAGGCTCTTGTGATATCCTCTAAATAAGATGTCTTACCACCTTTATCGAAACTAGATGCGTAATAAGCGTGAGCAAAAACATACTCAGATTTTAGGTCTACAACTCCGTCTCCATTATAATCAGCCGCAGCTAAATCTTTCTTTTTAGCTATGTTGTAATTATCCTCAGCAGAAAGTAATAGTGAGTGAGCAGCTGCTCCCCAATACCCAAACGCTTCGTCCCAACTATGTTCTTTTCCTGTATAACAAGCGCCATCTTTGTATGGCTTATCATTTGGCTTAGAGTCAGCTCCCATTTTTTCATCTAGGTAGTTATCAACAGCTTGATTATAAAAAACTGCTCCCATTATGAATTTTGAGAGTAGCTGTTGGTAGTTTAACCCAACTGATACATCTTTTGGATTATCCGCAGCTTTCATCATCCAGAAATCAATTACTTCTGGAGCAGTCATATTTTCAGGCCAGGCAGTAATAGTTCCTTTATAAGTTTTACCTGAAAGGTTCTTTCCTGAAGAAATGTCATTTAAGAGCGTTTGTTTGATAGGGAAACCGTCTTTAGAACCCGGTGCCCAAATTTGTTTATTTTTATCTGAACCACTATAGTAGGCATTCATCTCATCATAATCGCCTTTAGTGGAGAGATATTTAAGACTATCGTGCTGTACGTGTCTTGCGATCTGGCCGCTGTAAGAAACAGTGTTTGTACAATCACCAGAATAACCTTTTAGAGTTACTGGGAATGGGCCATAGACATCTTCACTATGTGCTCCTGCGTTGGCAAGTCCTGTCAAGCCAAAGCTTATGCATGTTAAAGATGTCAAAAGTTTTGTTTTTAAATTTAATTTTTTCATAGTGGGAGAAAAAATATTGAAAAAAACTTATAAAAAAATAAAAAAAAATATAAGTATTGCTGAGCCTAAATAGGCATAGTTTACTGAAATATATTACAAAGAGTGAATTACTTCTTTTTTTTAAGATTTATTACGAGTGAATATTCTTCAAGAAGGGCTAAACAAGCAGGGATAGGTAAATCTTTATGCAGTTCAGTACAATCGTCATAATCATATATTTTATTTTCTTCTTGATGATATACGTGTATGTGATTAGTGGTGTTTGTATCGTAGAATGATTGTTTATCAACGATAATTTGCTTTAAATAACCTTTATCAACAAGAGTATTAAGATTTTCATATAATGTTGTGAGAGAAAAATAACTTCTGTTATCTTTCAAAGTTTCATTCATTTGATTAATAGAAAAATGTTTATCTTTTCCATCAAAAATTGATTTTAGAAGAATCACTCTTTGTTTAGTCTGTCTCCAACCACATTTATTTAGGACGACGTCAATATCTTTCTTATTGGCTTCAGATAAGTTCATATAAATAAATTAATCCAAAATTGCTTACTTTTCAATACTATCAGTCGACATATATTAAGACAAAACAGCACTAGTTAAAGTGTAATATATTTCAAAAAACTATGCGTTAATATATAAATCAGGACTTATTGGAGCTAATTACTAAATTAGTCTCATTCTGATTGGTTTTTTTTTGAGAATTAAGCTGATACATAACATTCACTCTTTCAATAAATGATATGGGGTAATACTTCTCTTCGACGATTCTTTTTATTTTCTGATTACAAACCTTGTTTTTAGTTTTTCTCATAAGGCATATAAAATGCCTATATGAGAAAATTGTAAATTAGTTTTTTTTTTGACTTTAAGTTTCTTAGATTATTGAAATTATCTGAAACTTATTTCAAATTTCCTTAATGACAATCTTTAATAGAATTTGCTATTCCATTAACTAATTCAATATACATTGTAGGACCTGGATCTATGAAAGCTCCTAAAGGATCCATAACACCAGTAGAGATATTCATATCGTTGCCCAGTGTCTCAATTATCTTTGGATTATATTGAGGCTCAGAGAAGATGCACTTAATGCCTTTGTCACTAATTAAATCTTGTATATCAGCTATTTGTTTAGCACCAGGTAGGACGTCAGGATTTAAAGTTAATGCTCCAGCTGATTTCACACCAAATCTTGTTTCAAAATATTGGTAGGCATCATGGAATACAATATAACTGATATCTTTAGATAATTCTTTTTCAACATTATTAATTAAATTATCTAGTTCCAAAGTAGCTCCTGCTGCATTTACTGAATATTGCCTTTGACCCTCTGGATCAATTTTTATTAATTCATCACGTATAATTTTAACCATCTCTTTAGCGTTCTCTGGGTCTAACCATATGTGAGCATCAAACTCTCCGTGATTGTGACCGTCGTGATGTCCTGCATGATCGTCATGTTCGTCGTCATGGCCATCATGATCATCGTGATCGTCATGGTCGTCATCTTTGTGACCATCGTGATCGTCATGATCATCGTGCCCTTCATGTTCGTCGTCATGGCCATCATGATCATCGTGATCGTCATGGTCGTCGTGATCATCAAAAATGTTTTCTTCTCTAAATTTTAGTTTTTCAATAGACTCGGAGTCCATGAATGCAACTTTTTTTGTGTCTTTTGCTAGAGAGTTTAAAGGTTTTTCCATAAATGCCTCCAAATCCTCTCCAATCCAAAAAACAATATCTGCCTCTTCAATCATTTTTGCATGTGATGGTTTAAAGACAAAAGTGTGAGGATTATTTGTGCCCTCAATAATTAATTGTGGTTCTCCTCTTGTCTCCATAATTCTAGATATTAATGAATGTAATGGCTTTATTGTGGTAACCACTTTAATGTCTGTGCTTACGTCTGCGTGAGCAGAAAAACTACTGAATAAAAGAGAAATTCCAAAAATAATTGATTTTTGCAAGAAATTCATATCTATTACCTACCTCTAAGTGTTATATTATTACGTACGTAATATTATAACAAATTTAATATGTCAAATTAAAAAATGAATGATTATTTAGTTGAATTAAATAACTGTGGAGTTTCAAGAAACCATAAATGGTTAGTTAGAGGTGTCTCATTAAAAGTTTCCCAAGGTGAAATTGTAACATTGATTGGACCTAACGGATCTGGCAAATCAACAACTGCAAAAATGTCATTGGATATTTTAAAACCTGACGAAGGTACAAATAATATCAAAAAAGGAATACGAATTTCATATGTGCCACAAAAAATTTCAATTGATTGGTCTCTCCCATTAAGGGCAATAGATTTTGTTAATTTAGTAAAAAAACATAAGACCAGTGAGATTAATGATGCTCTCAGTATCACTGGAATCAAACATCTTATTTATGAAGATGTTAGAAATTTGTCTGGAGGAGAATTTCAAAGATTACTCATGGCTCGCGCAATAGCTAAAGAGCCTCATTTTCTGGTTTTAGATGAACCTGTTCAAGGTGTCGACTATCCTGGAGAAATTGCTTTATATAAGACAATCCAAGAAATTGTAAAAAAAATAAACTGCGGAATATTACTTATTTCACATAACTTACATGTGGTAATGTCACAAACTGATTACGTTATTTGTCTTAATGGGCATGTTTGTTGTTCTGGAGCTCCCAACACTGTCATAAAGGAGCCAGAATATATTAATTTATTTGGAAAGAATATTGATCCCACCTTAGCTTTTTATCAACATGACCACGATCACGAACACTTACCTGATGGGAGCATTGATGACTCGGGGAGAGACTCATAATGTTTGATGATTTTATTGTAAGAGCTTTTGCAGCAGGAATTGGTTTAGCATTTATTACAGGTCCTTTAGGATGCTTTATTGTTTGGAGAAGACTTTCATATTTTGGTGATACAATTGCACACTCTGCATTATTGGGGGTTACTATAGCTTATGCTATGAATTTCAATTTAATCATAGCCGTATTTGTTGTTTCTTGCTTACTTGCTATATCTTTACTTTTTTTACAAAGGAGAACAAGTCTTCCAGATGATGCTTTATTAGGTCTTTTAGCTCACTCTGTATTAGCGATAGGTTTAGTTCTTTTAGGTATACTCTCATTTATTAGAATTGACCTTATGGGTTTACTTTTTGGAGACATTTTGTCAGTTAATTTCACTGATGTTTTATTTGTTTGGATTGGTGGAAGTATTGTTTTAACTATATTAATTTTAATTTGGAGGCCATTATTTGCTGGGACAGTCAACTTAGAATTAGCCAAAGCAGAAGGATTAAATCCTGACCTAGCTACTGCAATCTTTACTTTGCTAATAGCTAGTGTCATTGCAATATCTATAAAAATTGTTGGGATATTATTAATTACTGGTCTTCTAATCATTCCCGCATCTGCCTCAAGAAATTTATCCTCCACACCAATTCAAATGGCAGTTATATCCTCAATTATAGGTATTGCTTCAGTAGTTCTTGGTATTCAAACTTCAATGATATGGAATACTTCTACAGGCCCAACAATTCTAGTAATAACATTAAGTATCTTTATACTCACGTTACTGCCACTGAAAAAATTGCTAATTTCGAAAAAAAAAATAGAATTGTCAGATAAAAGATGAGTTCTACACATACATACTCTAAAAAGAGTCAAAGTTTAACCAAAAATCAAAGAATTGTTCTTGACCTCTTACAAAACAGTGGAGAGCCTTTGAAGGCATACTTTATATTAGATAGTCTGAAGAAAGAGGGCTTAAACTCACCTCTTCAAGTTTACAGAGCTTTAGATAAATTGGTTGAATTAGGAAAAATTCACAAAATTGAGAGTATTAACTCTTTTATAATATGTAATAACTCAAATTGTGCGAGTAACACCGCTTTTACCATTTGCGAGAGATGTGGAAAGGTAAAAGAAATTAAAAATAAATATTTAACGGATGGTGTCAGCGATCTGGTTAAGGATAATCAACTAGAAATTACAAGATATAACCTTGAATTTTATGTTTTGTGTAAGTCTTGCAAAATAAATTAATCAAAAACTAATCTCCAAATAAATCGTTATTTTATTGCATTTTTGACTATTGACATAAATAAAGACCTATATATATTGTCCGACTTATTATGTACGCAGTTCTTAAATCAGTTGGTAAGCAATTTAAAGTGTCTCCAGGAGATGTTTTAAAGATTGACAAAATAGAGGGTAACGTAGGTGATACTATATCTTTTAAAGATATCGTGGCAGTTGGAAATGGCGATAAGTTTGAACTTGGATCTCCAGCTGTTAAAGGTGCGGAAGTATCTGCAAAATTATTGTACCAAACTAGGGATGATAAGATCAGAGTTTTTAGAAAGAATAGAAGAAAACACTTTCAAAGAACTAAAGGTCATCGTCAATATATCTCTATATTAAAGGTCATAGCAATAAAGTCCGCCATAGGAGAAGAAAGCTTTAAAGAGCCAGCTAAGAAAGCTGCGCCAAAAGTAGAAGCCCCAAAAAAAGTTGAAAAAAAGGCAGAAACTCCAAAAAAAACTGAAGTAAAAGCTACTGAAATAAAAAAAGTTGAGGCTAAAGCTGAAAAACCAAAAAAGGTTGAAGCTAAAGAAAAAAAGACTGTGAAAAAAGAATCAACTGAGGTAAAAAAGTAAAACTATGGCAACAAAAAAAGCAGGTGGAAGTTCCAAAAACGGAAGAGACTCAGCTGGTAGAAGGCTTGGAGTTAAAAAGTTTGGTGGAGAGCACGTAATTCCTGGAAATATTATTGTTCGTCAGCGTGGTACTAAATTTTACCCGGGCGATAATGTTGGGATTGGAAAAGATCACACTCTTTTCTCCTTGGTCGAAGGCAAAGTTCTGTTCAAAAAATCACGTAACAGACAGTTTGTTTGCGTTAACTAATCCCACTTAAAAAAACTTCAAATTAAACTGTTATGGCATTTATTGATAAAGCAAAAATTTATATTAAATCAGGAAATGGTGGACATGGGGCTCTAAGTTTTCGCAGGGAAAAATTTGTAGAGTATGGAGGGCCCAATGGTGGCAACGGTGGTAAAGGTGGAGATGTAATTTTTCGGGGAAACAAAGGGATTAACACCTTACAACGATATCGTTTTAACCAGCATCATAATGCTCAAAATGGGACGGGTGGCGCTGGTCAATTAAAAACTGGAGCAAGTGGAAAAGATCTCATTTTAGATGTTCCTTGTGGGACAGAAATTTACACCGAAGATATGAGTATTAAAATTCATGAAATTTTAAATGATGATGAAACCTATCATTTCTTAAGAGGTGGCCAGGGTGGAAAAGGTAACGCTCACTTTAAAAGCTCTACTAATAGAGCACCTCGTAAATTTCAACAAGGAGAAAAAGGACAAGAGTCCACTGTTCGATTAAAGCTAAAAATATTAGCTGATGTGGGTTTAGTAGGTATGCCAAATGCTGGTAAATCCTCGATTTTAAATTTTGTGACAAATGCAAAATCAAAAGTTGCTGATTACGCGTTTACAACTCTTCATCCACATATCGGGATGGTTCAAAAAGAAGATTTAGAATTTGTATTAGCTGATATTCCAGGGCTAATAGAACATGCAAGTGATGGAAAAGGTCTTGGTCATGATTTTTTATCTCATGTGGAAAGATGTAAAATCCTAATTCATGTAGTAGATATCACTGAAGACAAACCTTTTCATAATTATAAAATTATTCGTCAAGAGCTTTTAAATTATGGTGCTAAAATAGAACAAAAAAAAGAGATTATTGCACTAAACAAGATAGAAATTGCTGATAAGCAAAGGGTTAAAGAAATTCAAAAGGAATTTGAGTCATCTTTAAAGCAAGAGGTAAAATTAATCTCTGCTGCTACGGGATATCAACTCGATCAATTAACAAATTTATGTTTAGAATACCTAAAAGATGAATAAAAAATTCACAGAATTAGCCAAAAAATCAAAAGTTATTGTCATCAAGGTTGGCTCTAATATTTTAGTTAATGAAAAGCATGTGCTGAGAAAAAAATGGCTCACCTCCTTAATTGAGGATGTTCAGAAACTCCAAAAAAAAGGATCTAAAATTATTATCGTCTCCTCTGGTGCCATCGCTCTTGGTAGAAATATTCTCTCCAAAAAAAAGTTAACTAATTTGCATGAAAAGCAAGCTGCGGCATCTATAGGTCAAATACAACTCTCACAGCAATGGCAAAAAGCTTTTGCTAATTTCAATATTAAAAGTTCACAGATATTAATCACAGCTGAAGATTTAAATGAAAGAAGAAAATATCTCAATATCCGAAATACAATTTACTCTTTATTGGATTTAAATGTTGTTCCTATTATTAATGAGAACGACACTACCTCAACAGAAGAAATTCGATTTGGTGACAATGATAAACTTTCAGCAATGATTGCGAATGCACTATCTGCTGAATTATTAATTTTATTATCTGACGTGAATGGTCTCTATACAGCCAATCCAAAAAAATCAACAGATGCTGAGTTGATTACATCTGTTGAAGAAGTGAATCAAGAAATAGAAAAATACATAGATAAAGATTTGAGTGAATTTGGTTCTGGTGGAATGTTAGCAAAAGTAAATGCTGCAAAGCTTTGTATTCAGTCTGGATCCACTATGATAATATCAAATGGATTAGTCAATAATCCACTAGGTAACATTCATCCAACATCCTCAACATGGTTTCATCCTTCTGAAAATATTCTCACAAGTCGGCAGCAATGGATTTGGAATAGACCAATTCAAAAAGCTATTGTTCATATTGATGAAGGTGCCTCAAAAGCACTGAGGAAGAATTCAAGTCTATTAGCAATCGGTGTGAAATCTATTGATGGAAAGTTTTATCGTGGCGATACTGTATCGATTCATTACAATAAAAAAGAATTGGCCAGAGGTATGATTAATTACGATTTTAAGGAAATGGATAAGATTAAAGGCAGAAAATCAAAAGAATTCAGCAAAATTCTTGGTTTTGTTCGTGAAGATGAGATTATCCATAAGGATAACTTGGTGAACTCAAGATGAGTGATTATTTCAATAAAATTTTAAATCACTCTAAAAAAGCTACGAGTGCTATGTCCAAACTCTCTGCTAAGGATAGAAGTAGAATCTTAATGAATATTAGTGGGTTCCTTTTATCTAAAAAGGATGGGATTTTAGAGGCAAATCGAATTGACATCGATAGGGCTAAGTCAAACAATATTTCTGCACCGATGATCAATAGACTAGTGCTGACTCCCGAGAAAATTGATCAGCTATCACGTGATGTGGAGAAAATAGCTCAAATGGAAGATCCCCTCAATCAAACTTTAGAAAATTGGACCAATCCCTCAAATGGATTACAATTTACAAAAGTCTCTGTTGCTATTGGTGTGATTGGAATTATTTATGAGTCTCGACCTAATGTCACAATAGACGCTGCATGTCTTTGTCTTAGATCTGGAAATGTTTCTATTTTAAGAGGGGGTTCTGAATGTATTGAAACTAATAAAAAACTTTATGAATGTATTCAAGAAGCTCTAAAAGATTTGCAATTTAATCCTTACCTTGTCTGTTTCATTCAAAACACGGATCGCAGTTTTGTTGAGGAACTATTAAAAGCCGAGGGAGACGTTGATGTCATCATTCCTCGAGGAGGAAAATCTTTAATCGAAACAATCTCTCAGAATTCTCGTGTTCCAACAATTAAACATTTAGAGGGTCTATGCCATACTTTTTGGGATATCGGATATGACAAAGACAAAGCTGCTGAGGTAATTGCAAATGCCAAACTGAGAAGGCCTGAGATTTGTGGAGCAACAGAAACGCTACTCATACATTCTGGAAATTCAGCTGAGAATATTTCTCATGTCCTAGATAACTTAAGATCGCAGGGATGTGAAATCATAGGATGTACACGACTCCAAGAGATATACTCAATTGACCGTGCTGCTACAGAGAATGATTGGTCTACAGAATATTTAGATAAGAAAATAACTGTTAAAATAGTTGATAATGTTGAAGAATCTGTGGAACATATTAATAAATACTCTAGTGGTCATACAGAGAGTTGCTTGAGTGACAATCAAGAGTCGATCCAGTATTTTTTTCAAAATTGTAAAAGTGCCATTCTAATGAACAATGCCTCAACTCAATTTGCTGATGGCGGTGAGTTTGGATTTGGAGCAGAAATTGGAATATCCACTGATAAGCTCCATGTCAGGGGACCTGTCGGTGCAAAGCATTTAACAACTTTTAAATATCAAGTAACGGGCAACCACACCACCCGGCCTTAATGGAATTTCGCCAAAATTTACAAGAATTAAAATCTCAGATTGATTATCTTGGCTCTTTGAAAAAAGAGGATGTTACTCATATTATTAAATCGTCGATCTATGAAATAGAAAATTTAAAAATTTTTAATGAGGAAGAATTAAATGAAATCAATAAAGTGACTCTTACCAGCGAGCCCTTTAATAATCTCTTCTTTAAATATAATAAAGAACGTTTAATTAGTAAAGGTGTCGTTTATCTAGAGGAAGAAAATGATCTTCACTTTATTATTTCGTTATTTTATTTTTTTAAACAAAGGGTGCCAATCTTGTTTCATACAAATTCAAAGTTACAATTACAGTCTGTCGACATTTTATTCAAATTTCTTGAAGAAAATGGTGTCTCTAAAAAAATTTTGATGGGAATAAATGACTAAGAAGATTGGATTGTACGGTGGATTTTTTAATCCCTTTCACGAAGGTCATCTTCATGTAATTAAAAGTTCTATTGCAAATTTAAATCTTCAAAAACTGATAGTCCTTCCTACTTATCAAAACCCCCTTAAGTCAAACCAAAACGTCAAACCAATAGAATATCAATTATCAAATATTCGCTCACAAATCAAAGAGCCTTTAGTCAAAGTATCAGATTTTGAACATCGCCATAAAATGAAATGCACGTACGATTTGCTTCAAAAGATTAGCACCAAATGTGACCTGAACTCCTTTTATTTAATAATGGGGCTTGATCAGCTTGGTCATTTTCATAAATGGAAAGAATATGAATGGATATTAAAAAATATTAGTATTTGCGTTATTTATAGACCGAGATATGATGAATTTATTGAAAATTCAACAGTCCAAAAACTATTTCCCTATTTATTTATGCCTAATTTAGAAAAATTTATCAATAACTCTACTCCCTGTTCACATGTCCTCAGAGTTTCAGGAGTAGAAATATCATCAAGTGAGTTACGAAATTCCTAATCACGATAAAGATATCTCAGTAAAAGCTATAGTTAACTGTCTTGAAGACAATAAGGCAGAAAATATCTCAGTTATTTCTCTTAAAGGTAAAGCAGAGTTTGCAGAATTTATGGTTGTTGCATCTGGACGGTCAAATAAGCATGTTGACTCAGTTTCAGACAAAGTTTACCGAGACCTTAAAAAACATAAACTTTATTGCAACAAACCTGAGGGAAAACCCCTTTGCGACTGGACGGTCATTGATGCGGGGCACGTTTTAGTGCATATTTTTAGAAATGAAGTACGTGAAATCTATGATCTGGAAAAATTATGGTCCGAAGACTTTAATAGCATTAATACAGCTTCTTAAAAAGTCACTCATGCAAAGAACTCTACTTATCCTCATTTTAGTTTTTAATACAAATGTCAGTTTATCTGACACAAAAGAAACATATAAACAACTCAGTATTTTTAACGAGGTATATAATCGAGTAAAAAATCAATATGTTGAAGAAGTAACTGATAAAGAGTTAATAGAGAAAGCCTTGAATGGAATGCTTCAGGCCTTAGACCCGCATTCAAGCTTTATGAGTGAAGAGATTTATAAAGAGATGCAAATGGACACCTCAGGTGCATTTGGAGGATTGGGTATAGAAATTACAACTGATAAAGGTTTTATAAAAGTAGTATCCCCAATTGACGACACACCCGCCTACAATGCTGGAATTTTAGCTGGAGATTATATTACGCACTTAGATGGTACATCGGTTGTTGATATGACTTTAAAAGAGGCAATCGACATTATGAAAGGCGAACCTGGAACAACTATAGTTTTGACAATTTTTAGATCTAGCGAGGAGCCATTTGATGTAAGTATTAAAAGAGATATAATTAAAGTTGCATCTGTGAAACATCGTCTTATTAATGATGTCGGATATATCAGAATCATTCAATTTAACGAACAAACAACAAGTGGATTAAAAAAAAGTATCAAAGAACTTGAAGAGAGTGATAACGCTCCGATTGGTTATGTTTTGGATTTAAGAAGTAATCCTGGAGGACTATTGAACGAGTCTGTTTCTGTGACAGATATATTTCTTGATCAAGGAGAAATCGTTTCTATCAGAGGCAGGGAGAAAAAAGATGTTCAAGTTTACTCAGCTAAAAAAGGAGATCTTATTAATGGGAAACCCCTGATAATATTGATTAATGAAGGTTCTGCGTCAGCGTCTGAAATTGTTGCAGGTGCATTACAAGATCATGATAGAGCAGTTATAATGGGAATCAAATCATTTGGGAAAGGATCTGTTCAAACTATAATTCCAATTGACAGTGGTGCTATCAGACTGACTATAGCCAAATATTACACCCCAAGTGGGGATTCTATACAAGCAATAGGCATCGAACCAGATGTTGTGGTTCCAAGAGCCGAGCTAAATGTTATTGATAATAATTTTACATTTAGAGAGTCAGATTACCGTGAAGCTTTAGATAACGAAACCAATGAAGAAAGTGAAGAGGAAATCTCACCAAGTGAAATTCTTGAAAAAGATTATCAACTGTCTCGTGCCGTAGATGCAGTGAAAACTATTGCCGTTTTAAATTAATGAAAATCAATCCTAAGGATTATCGCCCAAATGTTGGTATGATGATTTTAAATCATCATAAAGAAATCTTTGTTGGCAAAAGAATTGATCATCCCTCCGAATTTTGGCAAATGCCACAAGGGGGGATAGACTCAAAAGAAGAATCTGAAGTTGCAGCCTTAAGAGAAATGGAAGAAGAGGTTGGAATAAAAAAGAGTAAAGTTAAATTAATCTCTCAAAGTAAAGGATGGTATTACTATTCTTTACCAAAAGATTTATCAAAAACTCTATGGAAAGGTAAATACAAGGGTCAACGCCAGAAATGGTTTTTATATGAGTTCAAAGGAAGTGAGAAAGATATAAACATTCATACGACTCATCCTGAATTCTCCGATTACAAATGGGTTAAACAAAATTTTCTTGTACCCAATATTGTTCCTTTTAAAAAGGCTATATACGAAAAATTATTAATAGAATTTAGAGACTATTTATAGGGAGGGTTATTTACTACCTGCTCAAAAGTAACAAGAGCAGTTTCATTCCCCTCTAGTTCTTGGAAGGTTTTGGATTGTTGGAAGTTAGAATTATTGACGTCAGATAGTGACTCGATTTGATCAACTAACACCTCACAAACTTTTTCTTTCAGCATTACTAAGCCACCAGATACAAAGAAACTCTCATCTACTTTGTTTGCAGACATAATCACCATTTGGCCTGGTCGAAGGGAGCTGATGAACGGAGAATGGTTGGGCATTGCAGCAAAATCACCCTCCGCACCTGGCAACACTGCCATTTCAACTTCTTTTTCAAAAATGACTTTTTGAGGAGATACGACCTTCAAATTGATCATATTTATTTGGTTGCTTCCTCAGCCATTTTTTTTGCTTTTTCTAAAGCCTCTTCAATTGTTCCGACTAAATAAAAAGCAGCCTCTGGAATATGGTCATAGTCTCCTTTGACCAATCCATCAAAACCTTTAATTGTATCCTCCAAAGAAACAAACTTTCCTGGTGAGCCTGTGAAGACTTCAGCCACAAAGAAAGGTTGACTTAAAAATCTTTGAATTTTTCTAGCTCTAGATACAACTAATTTATCCTCTTCAGATAATTCGTCCATTCCCAAGATCGCAATAATATCTTGCAAACTTTTATAGGTTTGAAGAGTTTTTTGAACATCTCTTGCTACTTGATAGTGCTTATCCCCCAATGTTCTTGGTTCTAAAATTCTTGAAGTAGAGTCTAACGGGTCCACAGCTGGATAAATACCAAGTTCTGCAATCGATCTGTTCAACACAGTGGTTGCATCTAAGTGAGAAAATGATGTTGCAGGTGCCGGGTCAGTTAGATCATCGGCAGGAACATAAATTGCTTGCACAGAGGTAATTGAACCTTTGTTGGTAGTAGTAATTCTTTCCTGAAGTGCTCCCATATCTGTTGCCAAAGTAGGTTGATAACCCACCGCTGAAGGTATACGCCCAAGGAGAGCAGAAACCTCAGAACCTGCTTGTGTAAAACGGAAGATGTTGTCCACGAAAAATAAAACATCTTGGTTTTCCTCATCTCTAAAATATTCTGCTTGAGTTAATCCTGATAAAGCAACTCTAGATCTTGCTCCTGGGGGTTCGTTCATTTGACCATAAACAAGTGACACTTTAGAAGTATCACCCTCAAGGTTTATAACCCCTGACTCGATCATTTCATGATAAAGATCATTTCCTTCACGTGTTCTTTCACCCACTCCAGCAAAAACAGAATATCCACCATGCGCTTTAGCCACGTTGTTAATTAATTCCATAATTAAAACAGTTTTTCCAACACCGGCACCACCAAAAAGACCAATTTTTCCACCTTTTGAATATGGAGCTAAAAGATCGATAACTTTAATACCAGTTACAAGAACTTCGGTCTCAGTAGATTGATCAACAAAATCAGGAGCTGCCCTGTGAATAGGAAGAGATTTTTTTGATTCAATTGGACCTCGTTCATCAATAGGCTCACCAATAACATTCATAATACGACCTAAAGTTTCAGGTCCTACTGGTACAGAAATGGCGTCACCATTATCTTGAACCTCTTGGCCTCTTTGAAGGCCTTCTGTTGCATCCATAGCAATAGTTCGCACAGTATTTTCACCAAGGTGTTGTGCTACTTCTAAAATCAAATCTTGGTCACCTACCTTTGTAGATAACGCATTTAAAATTGGGGGTAATTCTCCTTCAAAGGCGACATCAACCACAGCCCCTAATACCTGTGTGACTTTTCCTGCCTTATTACTTGCCATTTGTAGCTCCTTTCCTAAACAGCTTCTGCTCCCGAAATTATTTCGATAAGTTCTTTTGTAATGAATGCTTGTCTTGTTCGATTGTAAGTTAATGTCAATCCATCGATCATATCTCCAGCATTTCTTGTTGCGTTGTCCATGGAAGTCATTCTTGCAGCATGCTCCGATGCAGAACTTTCAAGAACACTTCTATAAATTTGTGTCAAAAAATTTCTTGGAACCAAATACTCTAGTAGTTCATTTTTATCAGGTTCAAATTCAAAAACTGCATTACTTTTATCGGTCACTTCTTCGTCTTCTTCTTCTTTACTTAGAGGAATTAATGACTGATATGTTGGCTCTTGTGTAATCACAGAGACAAACTTATTAAATAAAATAGATACCTCGTCTATTTCATTATTTTCAAAGAGCTCCATAATTTTATTTTTAATTTCTTCTGAAACTTGAAGTTGTTTGTTATTTGAATTTAAATCATCAAAATTTGCAATTACATCTAAATCTGTTTTTTTATAAAAACTTGAGGCTTTTTTTCCAACAGTAATAATTTTGACAGATTTACCTTTTTCTTGTTGTTCACTAATCCAATTTTTTGCATTTCTAAAAAGATTTGAGTTAAAACCACCACATAAACCTCGGTCAGAGGAATTAATGATCAAAAGGCTAATTTTAGAATTTTCTCTACCTGTCAAAATTTCTGGCAAATCAGGGCTGTTTTTAGTATTGCCAGCTAAAGAAGAAAGAATAAAACTCAGGCTATCAGCGTAAACCCTAGATGACTCTGCTAATTCTTGAGCTCGACGTAACTTACTTGCCGCTACCATCTTCATCGCAGATGTAATCTTCCTAGTAGATTTCACACTAGATATTCTATTCTTAAGTTCTTTTAAATTTGGCATTAACTATAGTTAGAGGTGAACTTTTCTAGGAAATTTTCAATTTTCTTATCAGACTCATCGCTAAAATTACCGGTATTGTTAATTTCATCAAAAATATCAGCATGATCAGCGCGAAGACCTTCTAAGAACTTAACTTGAAAATCAGTGATTTTAGCTAAATCAATTTTATCCAAAAAGCCTCTAACACCCGAGTACAAACTTAAAACTTGGTCAGCTACAGACATAGGAACATATTGATCTTGTTTTAATAGTTCCGTTAATCTTTCACCCCTTGCCAAAAGTTGCTTAGTAGATGCGTCTAAGTCTGATGCAAACTGAGAAAAGGCAGCCATTTCACGGTATTGGGCTAGTTCTAATTTAATTTTACCAGCAACTTTTTTCATAGCTTTAGTTTGAGCAGCAGATCCCACACGACTCACGGATAAACCAACATTAATCGCTGGTCTGATACCAGAGAAGAATAATTCTGTCTCTAAGAAAATTTGGCCATCAGTAATTGATATCACATTTGTTGGAATGAATGCCGATACATCACCCGCTTGTGTTTCAATAACAGGTAGAGCTGTTAAACTTCCACCTCCATTTTCATCATTCATTTTAGCTGCTCTTTCTAAAAGACGAGAGTGAAGATAAAAAACATCACCTGGGAACGCTTCACGTCCTGGTGGTCTTCTTAGTAGTAATGACATTTGTCTATATGCAACTGCTTGTTTTGATAAATCATCATAAACGATTAGACCGTGCATTCCATTGTCACGAAAAAACTCACCCATAGAGCAACCTGCGTAAGGTGCTAAAAATTGAAGAGGTGCTGGATCAGATGCAGAAGCTGCGACAACAATAGTGTATTCCATCGCCCCATTTTCTTCCAAGGTTTTAACGACCTGAGCAACTGTAGATCTTTTCTGACCAATCGCTACATAAATGCAATAAAGTTTTTTAGACTCGTCATCTGATTGGTTAATTTCCTTTTGATTTATAATCGTATCGATAGCAACAGCTGTTTTTCCAGTTTGCCTATCTCCAATAATTAATTCTCGTTGACCTCGACCCACAGGTACAAGAGAGTCAAGCGCTTTAAGCCCTGTCTGCATGGGCTCGCTCACACTTTGTCTTGGAATAATACCAGGAGCTTTTACTTCAATTCTACTGGACTCGCTGCTTTGAATAGGACCCTTACCATCAATAGGATTTCCGAGTGCATCGACAACTCTTCCTAACAAACCTTTACCAACTGGTACTTCAACAATCTTTTGAGTTCTTTTAACAGTATCTCCCTCTTTGATACCTCTATCATCACCAAAAATAACGATACCGACATTGTCTTCTTCGAGGTTAAGTGCCATTCCTTGGACACCCCCCGTGAATTCTACCATTTCACCAGCTTGAACATTGTCCAAACCATAAACTTGTGCCACTCCATCACCAACCTTTAGGACAGTACCTACTTCTGATATATCCGCTTGGCTTTCAAAGTTATTAATTTGATCTCTGATGATAGAAGAGATCTCCGATGCTTTTATTGACATTAAATGTCTCCTTTCACGTTATTGGTAAATTTAGAAACTTGATTAAGAATACTTAGGTCGATCATCTTTGATCCAATCACGACAGTCATTCCTCCCAGTAAAGAATTATTTACTTGGAACTCTAAATTAATTTTAGAACCGTATTGGTTATGTAATAACTCTTGAATGCTGTTTTTAATTTCATCGTTAATAGCATGTGAGGTTGTTACTTTGGCTTTTTGGTATCCTCTTTTTTCAAAAAGCACATCCTGAAAATCTGATAAAATATTTTCAAATAAATTGAGTCTTTTATTTTTTTTTAGAGTATTAACAAGACCTGATAAGATCTTTTCTGAGGGCAATCCATCGATTATTTTTAGAAGAATATTTGATTTCAGCTCATTTTTTGTGAGAGGAGATTTGAGTAATGAAGATAATTCTTCACTATCGGACATGGTCTCCGATAGACTTTGAGCATCCTTGAGAAGTGCATCTAATTCTTCATTTTTTACTGAGTCAAATAGGGCAGTAGAATACCTCTTAGATGCGATTTTATTACTCATTTTGTGTTGCTAACCAAGGTTTTTTATCACATCACTAGGCTTACGGGCATCATACAAATGACGCATCAAGCAATTGATAGTGGATCAATATCAATATTCAAAAAACGCCTGTATTTAGGCGTTATTTTTGTCATTAATATATCAGTTTTTTTTCTTAAAGCCTGATACGACCTCTCCTTGAAATAGAAATTCTCATGAAAATGTCTCATTTTGTAAGGAATCAATGAGGGAACAGGGCCTAAAATATCAAGTTTACTATTTTTTGATATATCGAGAATTTCTTGGCAAACCTCTCTTAAAGCTGAGACGTTAGGATGAATTAATTGAATCTGAGCTATTTTATAAAAGGGAGGAAGATTATTTTCCTCTCTTCTTTGGAGTTCTAATTTTATGAATTGATCTCTACTCTGGTTTTTTAGTGAATTGTAAATTGAATGCTGCGGGCTATAAGTTTGTATTAAAACTTTTCCCCTATCGCCCTCTCTACCAGACCTTCCTGCAACTTGTTGTAAAAGTTGATAGGTTTTTTCCATAGCTCTAAAATCTGGACTATAAAGGCTTGAGTCTGCATCGATTATATTTACTAATTTCAAATTTGGAAAATGAAAAGACTTACCAATTATTTGAGACCCTATTAAAAGATTAGTCTTTAAATTATAGATGTTTTCTATGATATCTTTTTTATTTTTTTTAGATTTCAAAGTATCACTAGAAATTAGTTGATTTGAATATCCGGGAAAAAGACGTGCTACTTCCTCTTGAAGTCTCTCTAATCCTATTCCAATTGACACAAACTTTTCAGATGAACACATCTTGCATATTTGATCAGGTTCAAAAAAATTTGAACAATGATGACAAACAAGCCTATCAATTTTTTTATGATAAACTAAATTTGCTGCACAATTTTGGCATTGTATTGGTGTATGACAACTTGCACATATTTTAGATGGAGCATAGCCCCTTCTATTTAGAAAAAATAATACCTGTCCTTTTTGTTTTAAGATCTTATTTGTTTCATCGAATACTTGTTTTGAAATCCAAGCCTTTGAACTAGGTTTTGATTGGTTCATGTCAACAATTTCCACTAAGGGTAATTGAGTTTTATGAAATTGATTTGATAAGTTATGAATTTTAAATTTATCCTGATTAGAATTATGAAGGCTCTCTAATGAGGGAGATGCGCTAATTAAGAGACACAATGCTTTTGAACATTTTGCTTTATATATAGCCATATCTCTTGCTTGATATTTTGGTCCATCCTCTTGTTTGTAAGAAGAGTCATGCTCTTCATCACAAATAATTAATTTTAAATTTTTAAAAGGAAGGAGAACAGATGACCTAGCGCCAACTAAAACGCATGGCTCACCCGATAACAAAGATCTCATTATTCTAGCTTTTTGAATTTTTGATTGTTTTGAATGCCATATAAAAGGTCGGCAGCCAAAATATTTAAAAAATCTCTTTGACCACTCGTCAGTTAAGGCTATTTCTGGCAATAGTATTAAAGACTGATTACCATTGTCTAAATTAGACTCAACTGCTTTCAAATATAACTCTGTTTTCCCTGAGCCCGTAACACCATCCACTAGATGAACTTGAAAATTATTTTTTTGATTAAATTCAAATGATTTGAAAATTTTTTCTTGATCAGAGTTTAATGAAATATTTTGTGCCATATTATCAAAGATAAAACTTTTAGTAGTTTGAGAAATTTTTTTTTCTTCTGATAATTTTTGCCAATCTTTTTTAGAAAGATTTAATTTATTAATTAAACTTTTTTGAGTTTCATATATTTTATTTTTAAAAAGATAATAACTCTTTAATTGTGTATCAGGAAAGCGCTGCACTGCCATTTTCAAAATCATACCTAAATCAATGAAACAATGTTTTGACACATACTTATAGAAATCTAAATTTTCTGCACTAATAGCAAATTGGTGCACGTTACTTATTGAAAGAACCTTATTAATATTAAATTTTAGATCTTTGATGTTTGTTTGAGATATAATTACTCCAGTTGATTTCTTTTTTCTTAGGGGTATTTCAACAATAGAACCAATCTGGATGGAATAAGATAGCTTATAAGTCAAACCCTCATTAATTTGCCCTAATGGCATGACTTGGTAATAATAATCCATTTTTAAATTGTGATTCTAATTTATAATATAATGTAATGAATTTTATTGAACTGCTAGAAAGGTCAAAAATAGATAAATCCTCAATACAAGACTTTGATAAATGGGCCACACATTTAAAAGATATAAAAGGACATTCTGAAAATACTTATAGATCATACTGTTTTGATGTATGCGATTTTTTAATTTTTTTTAAGTTCTATAATGGATATTCCGTATCTTTATCCAGTTTAAAAGATTTAAATTTACAAACATTTAGAGCATGGTTAGCAGACCTTGGAGGAAATAGGGAATATGAAAATGTTTATAAAAAACCCTTGTCAGCTAGATCTAGAAGAAGAGCTATTAGTTCTATTAAGAATTTTTTTAAGTATTCATCTTTTAAAAATGAATTATATAAAATTGCTTATAGTGAGGTTCAATTATTAAAAAATCCAAAAATTCCAAGGTCTTTGCCAAAACCTATATCAGAGGGAGATATAGAACTTTTAATTAATGAGTTAAAAAAAATTTCAAAAAAAACTTGGATTCAAAAAAGAAATCTTGCATTGCTCTATCTTTTATATGGGTGTGGTCTGCGTATTAATGAGGCTTTATCTATCACTAAAAATCATTTGGTTGATAAAAATTCTCTTACAATTTTGGGAAAAGGAAATAAGGAAAGATTAGTGCCAGTTTTAGATATTGTTGCACAATCAATAGAAAATTATCTAAATGAAATACCTTATAAATTACCTAAAAATGTTTCGATATTTGTTGGAGACAGAGGGAGTCCTCTTAAGGCTTCATCTTTTCAAAGGGATTTAAAAAATGCCAGAATTAATTTAGGTCTTCCGAAAACAGCAACACCACACTCTTTAAGACATAGTTTTGCAACACATTTGTTAAAAAATGGAGGGGATTTGAGAATTATTCAAGAATTATTAGGTCATAGCTCTTTATCTACAACTCAATTATACACTGAAGTCGACGACATAAGTTTAGAAAAGACATACAAGGAAAAAAATCCAAGTAAATAAATTTAGATTTTTCCTCTTACAATAAAATGAGGATTGAGTATTTCTTTTTTTGAATATTGCAATCTAACACCGCTAAGATCTTTAACACTACCTCCTGCTCCCTCTACCACTGCCTGTGCTGCTGCTGTATCCCATTCAGAGGTAGGTCCAAGTCTAGGATATAAATCTGCAAGACCCTCAGCGATCATACAAAATTTTAACGAACTACCTGCTTGTAATATATCAAAGTCATTAAATTGAGATAAATAGTTTCTTGTAGTTTCGTTAAGATGACTTCTACTTGTAACAATCTTTAATTTATCAGTGGGTGACTTGGCAAAAATTTCTTTGATATTATTATGACTTAACTTAAATGATCCTTTGTTATGTCCCCCAAAAAATAATGTTTTATCTTTAGGAACAAAGACAAAACCTTGAATAGGATAATTATTTTCGATAAGAGCAATATTGACTGTAAATTCTCCATTCTTGTTAATAAATTCTTTAGTGCCATCTAGAGGATCAACCAGCCAATATTTAGGCTCATTTGTATACTTTAAATTGCCCTCCTCTGAAATGATGGGATAATTTGAAATAGATGATAGCAGAGCAGAAATATGTTCGTGTGACTCTAAATCTGCCTGAGTTAAGGGACTTTTATCATCTTTATACTCAACATTTTCATCAAAACTCTCATAAATTTCAATTATTTTTTGTGAACATTGCTCAAGACATGCCCTAATTTCATTGTAAAATTCAAATTGTCGTATTTTGTCATTTTTTAGCATTTTATTAAAAAAAGGATTTTTTTTATGTACATTTTAAATATTTTTTGTATTTTTCCATAAATACGACAAATAGTTTATTATAATGAATCATACTTTATTTTTTAAAATTAACCCATCAATTAAATATCCCGCATGGGATACCGATAGTCACTATAAATTTCTTCTAGGTCAAAAATTATTTAAAACAAAGAGGTCCTATGAAAGGTGGCTGGAAAAGTTATCTACTTTTCCAGAAAATCTAAATCTAAATAATTATTTAGATATACACAAGTCGCGAGTAAATAAATTAATCCATGATTATTTTATAAAAAAGTATGAAAAACAAAGATCACTGATTTTATTTGTTCAATTTATTGAAGTAAATAATACAAAATTTTTATTTGCTAACGATAGACGTAATGGAAGATTATGGGTAAAAGTTAAATCTAAAAAAATTAATGATATATCTGATGGACTAAAATACTTTTCAAAGCTTAGGAAAAAAAATATTATTATTTTTCCAGATATTAATCTTCTAAATTCTTTTGTTGAAGAGAAGATTAATGAAAAGCTTACAAACCATAAATTAAAGCACCCTATTCATTTTCCCGATTATTTATTTAAAATAAATAAATTATATATCAAAGATACAAAATTATTAAAAAAATTTAAATTACCTCAAAACAGCTATCTCTCTGATCTAGAAGCAGAAAGTATCCACATTATAAGAGAGGTTGTTAGTGAAACTAAAAATCCTGTCATGCTTTATTCTATAGGAAAAGATAGTTCAGTGATGTTAAGACTTGCGCAAAAAGCTTTTTACCCTAGCCCTCCTCCCTTTCCCTTGGTACATGTAGACACTCGATGGAAATTTCGTGAAATGTATTTATTTAGAAGTTGGATTGCAAAAAATAGTGGTATGAAGTTAATTACTCACATAAATCCCGAGGGTATTAAATCAAATATTAATCCTTTTGAGCATGGGTCCGTCGTTCATACCGATATTATGAAGACACAGGGCTTAAAGCAAATTTTAAACAAATATAAGTATGATGCTGCTTTTGGAGGCGCAAGAAGAGATGAGGAAAAATCAAGAGCCAAAGAAAGAATTTTTTCATTTAGAACACCCTCTCATCAATGGGATCCTAAAAATCAACGTCCAGAACTTTGGTCTTTATATAATTCTAGAGTTAATAAGGGTGAAAGTACCAGAGTTTTTCCATTATCAAATTGGACAGAGCTAGATATTTGGCAATATATTTACCAAGAACAAATATCAATTGTTCCCTTATATTTTGCAAAAGTTAGACCCGTGGTTATTAGAGATGGAATGATTATTATGATCGACGATGATCGATTTAATCTTCAATCCAATGAAAAGATAGAATTAAAAAAAATTAGATTCAGAACTCTTGGGTGCTATCCCTTAACTGGCGCAATTGAATCAGATGCAAATACACTTGAAGATATTGTACTCGAGCTCCTGCAGTCTAATACATCTGAAAGACAAGGAAGGGCTATCGACTCAGACTCCGGTAGTTCTATGGAAATGAAAAAAATCGAAGGATATTTTTAAATGATCAAATCAAATGCCATAAACACGTATTTGAAAAATCAAGCCTCTCTTGACTTATTGAGGTTTATTACCTGTGGATCTGTTGATGATGGAAAAAGCACACTCATTGGGAGAATGCTTTATGAATCTCAGATGATCTTTGATGATCAAGTTGCCTCTTTAAAAAATGATTCAAAAAAATATGGAACCCAAGGCGAGAATATTGATTTTGCATTACTAGTTGATGGTTTATCAGCTGAGAGAGAACAAGGTATTACGATTGATGTTGCGTATCGATTTTTCTCTAGTAGTAAAAGAAAGTTCATTGTTGCAGATACACCTGGGCACGAACAATACACTAGAAATATGGCTACCGGAGCGTCAACAGCTGATATAGCTATCTTACTAGTTGATGCTCGAAATGGTATACTCACACAGACTAAAAGACATTCTTTTATTATTTCACTGCTTGGAATTCAAAATATTGTCTTAGCAATTAATAAAATGGATTTAATTGACTATGATAAAAATATTTATGAAAAGTTAAGTTCTGAATACGTATCATTTTCAAAAAAATTAAATTTTAAAAAAATTCAAAGTATACCTATATCAGCTCTTAAAGGAGATAATATTCATAAAAAATCGAAAAGTATGAAATGGTATTCTGATAAAACTTTATTCGATTATTTAGAAACTACAAAATCTCAAATCACTAATAAAGACGATTTTGTATTACCTGTACAAAGGGTTAATCGACCTGATCTAAATTTCAGGGGATATTCTGGAACTATTACAAGTGGAAAAATTAAAAAAGGCGATGAACTAATATCTCTTCCATCTAATCAAAAAGCTAAAGTAAAAGATATTCTAATTGGAGAAAAATCAATAAAATCAGCACTTTTAAAGCAAAGTGTTACCCTTACTTTAAATAAAGAAATAGATACCTCGAGAGGAGATGTTCTTTGTTCAAAGAAATCTGTCATAGAAATGGCAGATCAATTTAATTTGAATGTTATTTGGATGTCAAAGGAGAAATGTTTTAATGGAAGAACGTACTTAGCCAAAATTCATAATATTTCTACCAGTATTAAAATTATGAGTATTAAAAAAATATATAATGTAAATACACTTGAATTTGATGGTGGGGATGAGTTAAAACTTAATGATGTTGCAGAAATTTCTGTCTCATTTAATAAAGACATTCCCTATTCAACTTTTAAAGAAAATAAAACTTTAGGTTCTTTAATAATTATTGACCCCATAAGCAATCAAACTATTGGAATGGGTATGATAAATTTTGCTCTTCGAAGATCCCAAAATATCCAACTTCAAAATTTATCCATAAATAAAAATCTTAGAGAGAAAATTAATGGGCATAAGGGTCAAGTACTTTGGATGACCGGCCTATCTGGCTCTGGAAAATCTACTTTGGCTAATGAACTTGAAAAAAAATTATACACTCAAGGTAAAAAAACCTACATTCTTGATGGAGACAATATTAGATATGGATTAAATAAAGATTTAGGTTTTACAGATAAAGATAGAGTAGAAAATATAAGAAGAGTAGCAGAGGTTGCAAAGCTTATGTGTGATGCTGGACTTATAGTTATTACTGCTTTTATATCGCCATTTAGATTAGAAAGAGAAATGGCTCGATCACTTTTTGAAAAAAGTGATTTCAAAGAAATTTTTATTTCCACTCCCTTAAAAGTAGCTGAAAAAAGAGACCCTAAGGGTTTATATAAAAAAGCTAGACAAGGAAAAATACCAAATTTTACAGGTATTGACAGTGTGTATGAAAAACCAATAAATCCAGATTTAGAAATTGATACATCTAAGATTTCTTTAAGTGAAGCGGTAAAAAAAATATTAAATATTATTGTTTAAGTTGAATTTCAACTTGAGTAAACTTAGTCATATCAAAAACTATATTTTCAAAGACAACGTCTTCAAATTTATAGTTAGGATTTAGAGAAAAGCCAAATGGTTCTAAAGGCTGTCCTTTAAAATTTGTTGTGAATTTCCCATCTCCGTCGGTGTCTTGAAAAACAAATAAGCCAATATTTATATGAGGAAATGCCTTTAAATTAATTTTATTAAATTTGTTTATATCTGGCTCAATGACGATAAATAATGGTGCAGAGTTCTTTTCAAAGAAATATTTCCTATCATATCCAAACACGTGAATTGGACTAGTTGCATCAACAAAACCAGTAACTTTTGCTGTGAGGTGATCGGAATATGACAAATTTATTACAAAAAAAGACTGAAAAATAACATAAAATATAAACTTCAATAGAGAAAATAATTGCCTGTGCATAACTTTTAAAAGATTAATATTTTTTCTCAATAATTACACATGCAAATTGAGAGTTTTGTTTTAAAAAGAACAAAATACAAAAAAAACTTGATATATTTAGTTTTTTTGTTGTTAAAACAAAAGTGAAATTATCACATATTTATTAATAAACTAGACACCCATCAAATTACTGTGGATAACTCTGTTTAAAAGTATTAATTTATTTTCCAATTATGAAAAAAGGATACATTATTGTTCGGGTTTCCATACATGACCCCGAATTATTTCAAAAATATCCTGTTTTATCCACAGAAGTGATGAAGAAATATGGAGGAAAATACATAATAAGGGGCGGCAAATTTGAAGTTGTCGAAGGAGAGTGGCCTGTTGATCGAACTACGGTAGTAGAATTTGAAAGCTTTGAAAGTGCTAAAAAGTGTTATGAGTCAATTGATTATTCAAAAGCTATGGATATTAGACAAAAAAGTACAAAAAGTGACCTAATTTTAATAGAGGGATATTAATTTTTTTTAAAAAAGGTATCAGCTAACTTTAGTTTATCTTTTTTCTTCTTTAACAATGCTTCGAGGTTACTGATTTCAGATTTATGATCATCAATCATTTCCTCAATTTCCTCAACACTCAAGTCGTCCAAATCTAATGGCTTCAGTTTTTTTATAGGCTCTTCCTCATCAAACATTATTAATTCTAATATATTTTAATTTTCAGTTTAAATAAATTGACTTTTTATGTGGTTTTTTCATAATCCCGAATATGTCAAAAAAACTCTTATTAATATTAATTTCTTCATTATTTTTTACTGCAAGTTGTGCAACTGTTAGTGAAAAGGCAAATGACGCCTACGACACAGTAGTAGGGGCAGTATCTTCAGGTTACAACAAGGTAAAAGATACCGTTACTGGCGACGACTAAAATAAATAAGTATCTATTTGAAATTCTTGAATTCAAATAATCTATTAATTTTATGAAATTCTTATCTCTTCAACACATTGATATTGAAGATCCTGGGACTTTTAAAGATTATCTTTTAGCAGATGGTCATGAAATCACAACAATACAACTAGATCAGGGAGATCTGATTCCAACAAATCTTGATAGCTATGATGCAATGCTTTGCATGGGGGGTCCAATGGATACTTTTATGGAAGATGAGTATCCTTGGTTAATTGAAGAAAAAAAAGCCATTGCAGAGTATGTCTTAAATCTTAAAAAACCTTTTTTGGGGTTTTGCTTGGGATGTCAACTTCTAGGTGAGGTTCTAGGCGGTAAAGTTGTAGAGTCAGTACCACCAGAAATTGGGGTATTAGATATTGATATAGAAATAAATGCTAAAGATGATCTTGTCTTTAATTTTCTTCCAAAAAAGATTAAAGCTCTTCAATGGCATTCTTATGAAGTAATTGGATTGGATAATAATTCTAAGATTCAAGTTATTGGTACTTCTCCCTCAACGAAGTATCAAATTTTTGGTTATGAAAAATATGCCTATGGAATTCAATTTCATTTAGAAATTCGAAAGACCACAGTTGATGATTGGGCTAAGGTTCCTGAGTATAAAAATGCCCTAGAAAAGTCTCTTGGCGCTGATGCCTTACCTCAAATGAAAGACATGGTAGAAAAAGAAATTGATACGATGATGCAACAGTGCAACCAAATGTATAAAAACTTCGTTAATATTATTAAAAGTTAATATTTTAATTACTTGATCTAGATGCTAAGAAGAAATTTTATAAAAAAAATTTTATTATTTTCATTAGCTTTTTTATCTTTAAAAACAAAAATTATGGCGAACTCTCTCTACAAACCCTTCAATATGGAAGATGGTATGTTTCTTAATAACTATGTGCTGCATAAAAGCAGTTTCAAAGATTTTTGGAAATGGAGGAAAGAATCAAATAAGCCAAAACCTATGAGCTTTCCTGTAGTTAAAAATAATCCCAGTTATCTAAAATCCAACAATTCTGAGAAAACAATTACTTGGGTAGGGCATTCTACTTTTTTAATACAAATTGATGGGGTCAATATACTTACGGATCCTCATTTTTCTAAAAGAGCCTCTCCTTTAAGTTTTATGGGGCCCTCAAGAACGACACCACCAGGTTTGAATATTGATGACTTGCCGTTTATAGATTTAGTTTTAATTTCTCACAATCACTATGATCATCTTGATGCGCAAACTATTAAGCTATTATTAAAAAAACAAAATATTAACCAACCTACTTTTTTTGTACCCCTAAGATTAAAAGAAACTATTTCAAAACTAGGTGCAAGTAATGTGATTGAACATGAGTGGTGGCAGATGTCTAAATATAAAAATTTAGAAATCCACTCTGTTCCAGTTCAACATTGGAGTAAAAGAACATTTAACGATACAAACAAAACATTGTGGTGTGGGTGGGTTGTAATGAAGAATAATTTTAAATATTTTTTTGTAGGTGATACTGGTTACTCAAAAGATTTTCAAGACATTCAAAAGAAATTTGGTGAATTTGATTTATCTACAATACCTATTGGGGCATATGCTCCAAGATGGTTTATGAAAGACTCACATTGCAATGTGGAAGAGGCAATTCAAATTCATAGAGATGTTAATTCAAAACAGTCTATAGCAATGCATTGGGGAACTTTTCAACTTACTGATGAACCAATGGATGAACCGATTAAATTACTTAAACAACTATCTAAAAAATTGAAATTAAAAAAAGATGAGTTTTCTTATATGGCCCACGGTCAAACAAGAAAAATTTAAGTAAAGTAATTATAGGTTTGATAACCTAAAGAAATTAATATCACAATTAAGGCCCAAATACTTAAATTACTAAGTAATTGTTTAAATGAGGAGTTGGTCTCTAAAAAACGAGGTCCTATTAAAATTAACAGACAGATTAAGTAAATTATCGGCATAAATATATCTGCTGACATTATTTATCCTCCTTTAGTTTTTCTAAATTTATTTCTTCAGAAAATTGATCATTAAGAATTGAAAGATCTTTATTTTTTTTTGGATTTTTTAAGTTAAATATCTCATTTTCCAATTCTTGAATTTTTTCTTTCAGCTTTGCTATCTTCTTTTTGTCATTATCTTTAGTTGTATTATTCACATTATTTATCTAGTGTTATAAAAATGCATGTTCAAGTAAAAATATTAATTTTTGCAACTGGCTGGATGGTATTTAGAGCAGTTGGCTCTGGTCTATTTCTTACCCTAGGCGCTATAGGGAGTGAGAGATCTGCTTCATCAGATTGGACTATAGCATTTCTTGGCGATTTCGTGATTGGAACAACTGCATTAATTCTTGCATATCAGATATGGAAAAAGCCCTCTGCTTTACTTTGGGGAATTTTGCTAGCTTGGAATGCTGTTGGAATATTTGATTTATTTGGAGCGTTATCACATTCTTTTACAGCTCCTTTCTCTCCTTTTCCAGAGATTGGAATTAATGAAATGAGCATAAGAACGATTTTATGTTTAAACACACTAATACAATTTATTGCTCTTTTATTAATGTTTCGACCACAGATAAAAGCATATTTTAGAGTTTAAAAAGAGTATATAAATCAAGTTAGTGGTTCTGTGGTGAAACAGATATCACACTTGACTATGGACATTCTACGTCTCTTTAATACATTTATTATCAATACTGTTCTCATAGCTTTAACAACATTTTATCTATGTTGTCCGTAATAAAGATATAGCTAAAAATTTAATTTTTAGGAGAAGTTGTAAACTTTATACCCTCAGCACCAATGCCCACTATCAGCGCTTTGAGTGTTATGTCACCTAAATTTTTTCCGTAATGAGCATTATTACTATCCTCTATATATGCTTTACCAGGTTTGTAAGTAGTAACTGTTCCGTCTTCCCAAGTATATGTCATCTCTCCTTCCATAATGTAAATATAAACTGGATAAGAATGAATATGGTTTGGAGTTACACCACCAGGAGGCACCTCAACTATAAATGATACTATTTCAGCTTTTCCATCAGGATAATATATTTCATTTCCTAATATTGTAGTTGCAGATTTTAGTACAGGGGAAATTTTAGCTTTGAGATGTTCCTCAGAATATAAAAATCCAAAACTGAATAAAAAAATTGAAAAAAGAAATACAAACCTTAATTTTTTAATATAAATATGCATGAGTACTCTTTTAACATCAAAAAAAATATTATTTATTGCAAATGAGTAATATATATATTTAAAAATAGAAATAATTGTTCTGTGGTGAAACGGATATCACACTTGACTACGGATATCCTACGTCTCTTTAATTCATTTGTTATCAATACTATTCTTAGAGCATTAACATTGTTTTATCATTGTACCTGGTATAGAGCCGGTACTGAGAATTGATTTAGAAATTTTATCACCCCAACTCAAACTAGGGATTAATAACAATAGTGCTAGTTTTATCAATCTTGATATTGGATAAATGTAGGTTTTATAACCTGATTATCTTTGTCCCCCAAAGAGTCACATGAGTATCCTAATTTTGATAATAATTCAGAAAAATTTTTATCTGCGCATTTTTTTGCTCTGGCAATTCCATCATACCAAGCTGTGATTTTACCGTTAAAAACTTTAGGAGCATTATTTTGGTATATACCATATCGAAAAGAAGGTCCGTAGGATTTACCATTGTAAGAATAAATATTATTTATAAATCCCTCTTCAGCATATTTTAAATCTCCATTTATATAAAGTTTTAGAAATCCATCATTGCCCCAACTTGCATGAATAATTACATCATGCCATTGGTTAAATAAAACATTTTCTGGAATTACCGTTGCAGTCTCATCAGTCTCTTTAACAGTTTTTTTTGTACAGTGCGTTCTATTAATGGCTAACCCTTTATATCTCTTCTTATATTGAAATATGAAAACATTTTCAGAACCATTATCTCTGCAGTGTGAAAAAACTTTATTTTCATACGATAATTTCATTTGTCCAAATTGAATTAAATGATTATCAATTTCTTTATGAGAAGTTGACGAATAAGTAAGCTCAGAATTGTCTATAAAAAATGACCATGCATACCAATTTTCTCCTCTCTCTTTTGTATTTATATAAGTCTCAGTTCTTCCAAAAGAACCCCTAAATTTCCCCCTTTCACAATCAAAGTCTTTACAATCAAGTGCTCTAAACTCAAATTTGTGTGATGATTCACCAAGTCTAGAAAATTCATTATCGACGCTTTGACTCCAATCTTTACCAGCATCTAATCCATGTTTTTCAATAGTTGGCCAACCAATACCCTTGTAACTTTCAACTTGTTCTCCATTTTTAAATGTTAAGCCCAAACAGAAACTAGGGATAAATAACAATAGGACTAAGAGACTTCTCACTAGTCTAGGGTTTTTCATTAACTAATGATAGCCAACATAATCGATATCCTCAATATTGATTTCTCTTAATAGTTTGAAAAATAACTTTACCCGGTACTCAGCCGGTACTACAGTTTCCATATAAGTTTATTATTTAAAAAAAGAGTATATAAATCACTAATAAGGTTCTGTGGTGAAACGGATATCACACTTGACTACGGATCAAGAATTCAGGGTTCGAATCCTTGCAGAACCGCCAATTTAAACTTTTAAATTATCAATTAATCTAACTTTCCCTTTATAGATTGCATAAAAAAATCTAGCTTGAGGTATAGTACCTACAAAACTTAAATCAGTATTATTTCTGAATTCAAAATAATCAAACTTATCAATATTTTGTAATTTCATAAAATCATTTGCTTTTTGGTTAGCTGTTTCAATGTCTAAAGACTCTTCAAGAGAACCTATAAAATTTTTAACTTTTTTATGAAAGTCTACAAAATCTTGAGTTTGCTTTTTACTTAGTTTTTCATTTCTTGATGAATAAGCTATTCCCTCTTCGTGTCTTTGTGTTGGGACAGAAACTAGATCTAATGATTTATAGTTTTTTTCAATAAATTTCTCAATTATCTTCAGTTGCTGATAATCTTTTTCGCCAAAATAAACTTTATTACTTTTTATAATGGAAAAAAATTTATCAAGAACAGTGATAACACCGTCAAAGTGTCCTCTTCTAAATTTATCACAAAGAATATCTTTAAAATTTTTATTCTTTAATAGAGTTTCATCATTTTTAAATATTTCCTCAGATGATGGTTCAAATAGTATGTCTACCTCATTGTCTATGCAGAAATCATAATCAAAACCTTTATTCCTTGGATAGGTTTCAAAATCCTCTTTGCTACTAAATTGTTTCTCATTAACAAAAATACTGACAATAGTTTTGTGATTATCTTTTTTTGACTGCTTGATTAATTCACCATGTCCTTTGTGAAGAGCTCCCATTGTTGGCACATAACCAATAGAGTATTTTCGATTTTGATAAGCACTCAAATAGGACTGCAAATTAGAAATATCTTTAATTATCAGCATAATTTGTTTTTATTTATTGACTTCATATCAATAATTGTTAATTGTAGGAACCTATTTTTTAGGTGTAATAATAATGAAAAGAACATATCAACCCAGCCAATTAGTTAGAAAAAGAAGACACGGTTTTCGCTCTAGAATGGCGACTGTTGGCGGTCGTAAAGTTATTAATGCAAGAAGAGCTAAAGGTCGATCAAGACTATCAGCTTAATTATTGAGACTCCCAACTCTAAAAAAATCATCCGAATTTTCTCAAATAAGAAATAAAGGTCATTACTTTAAAAGTTCATATTTTAGTGGCTATATTCTCCATGATGCTGATTTAGAATCTTTTCTAGTTGGTATCATTGCCAGTAAAAAGCTTGGAAATGCCGTTGAAAGGAATAGAGCTAAAAGAAGAACCAGAGAAGCAATTCGTACGAGCAGTCTTATAAATACATTAAATCAAGTTAAATTTGTGTTAATACTAAAAAAAACAGTTTTGAAAGTACCTTTTATTGATTTAAAACAAGATATTGAAAAATTCATATCATATGAAAAATAGTATAAAAAAAATCTGGAAAATAATTTTTATTACTCCTATTAAAATCTATCAGTTATTTATATCACCTATGTTACCTAACACTTGTAGACATCTTCCAACATGCTCTCAGTATACAATTGAAGCCATTCAAGAATTTGGTGTTTTAAAAGGGATAACAAAAGGAACTCTTCGAATTCTAAAATGTAACCCTTTAGGTTCGTCTGGTTACGATCCTGTAAAAAAATAATATGGAAAATCAAAAAAACTTATTTTTAGCAATTATTATTTCAATGGCAATCATTTTTGGTTTTCAATTACTAGTACCTCAACCAGAGAGAACACCAATTACCGAAGAACAAACAAATGGTGATAGCCTGGTTGATCTCAGTATTCAAAAATCTACAACTACTATTTTAGCTGAGAGGAATGAAGTAATAAATGAAACGGGAAGAGTAGACTTTGATAATTCAAAAATTAAAGGTTCTGTAAACTTAAATGGTGGGCTAATTGATGATTTAATCTTGGAAGAATTTAGAGAGACTCTAGATCCAACATCTGACTTAATTGAATTTTTGAACCCTTTAGGATCTGATAATGCTTATTATTTGGACACTGGATGGGTAAGTTCCGATAGTACAATTGAGTTGCCTGATAGCAACAGTATTTGGAGTGCTGATAAAAACTCTATAGGTATAAATGATCCTGTAAAGCTCACTTGGACAAGTAGTCAGAATATTACTTTTGAGAAAATAATTTCGCTTGATGAAAACTATTTATTTAATGTAGATCAGAGGGTTATAAATAATTCTGGTCTTTCTTTTGACCTTTACCCTTATGGTTTATCCAAAAGACAAGGTATTCCTGAAATGCAAAACTTCTTCATTTTACATGAAGGGCCCTTATCGATAACTGATGGTGTTTTAGAAGAATATGATTATGACGATCTAAAAGACGACAAAAAAATTAAACATTCTTCTGTTGGAGGTTGGATTGGCATGACTGATAAGTATTGGCAAACAGCTATTATCCCTAGCCAAAATGAACCTGTTCAACAAACGTATAGTTATAATTTTGTGGATAGTGTAGATAATTTTCAAACTGATATTGTTGGAGAAAAAATATCTGTTTCTAACAATGCTAGTATATCTCATAATTTTAAGATTTTTGCAGGACCAAAAATTGTAAATGTTATTGATAAATACATGGAGGAATATGGTTTTGATGGATTTGATCGCTCAGTAGACTTTGGTTGGTTTTATTTTTTAACCAAGCCTATTTTTAATGTTTTAGAGTTTATATTTGGATACGTAGGGAACTTTGGATGGTCTATCATATTGTTTACAGTTCTTATGAGAATTTGTTTTTTTCCTCTTGCACAACAATCTTTTAAATCAATGGCTAAAATGAAAAAACTAGCGCCTGAAATGCAAAGACTTAAGGAGCAATATGGTGATGATAGAGCTGGAATGCAAAAAGAAATGATGGCATTATATAAAAAGGAGAAGGCTAACCCTATTGCTGGGTGCTTACCAATTCTTTTACAAATACCAGTATTTTTTGCTTTATATAAAGTTTTGTTTGTAACTATTGAAATGAGGCATGCTCCTTTTATAGGATGGATACACGACCTCTCTGCGCCTGACCCTTTAGGAGCACTTACTCTATTTGGATTTGTTGATTGGAATGTTCCAGGTATATTACAAATTCTAAATGTAGGTATTTGGCCAATCTTAATGGGTATCTCGATGTATGTGCAATTTAAATTAAACCCCGCTCCAGTAGACAAGATGCAAGCAAAAATTTTTGGTTTATTGCCAATCGTATTTACTTTTATTTTAGGTGGCTTTGCGGCAGGGCTAGTTATTTATTGGACAACAAATAATGTTTTATCAATGGCCCAACAATACATCATACAAAGAAAAATTATGAAGAGTTAATGAGCCTTGTCTCAAATTACTTCAAAAAACAAACTACGTTTTTACTAAGCGCTACACAACCTCGTCAATATCCTAACGTAAGCTTTCCTGAAATAGCTTTTATTGGCAGATCTAATGTTGGAAAATCAAGTCTAATTAATGCAATTTTTATGAAAAAACTGGCGCATATCTCTAATACACCAGGCAAAACAAGACAAATAAATTTTTTTAATCATGGGGACTCAATGATGGTTGTTGATCTTCCAGGCTATGGATTTGCAAAGATATCTCAAAAAGAAGCCTTTCAAATATCAGATCTTGTATCTCAATATTTAACATCTCGTGAAAACTTAAAGAAAATTTTTGTTTTAATTGATAATTCTTTGGGGCCAAAAAAAATAGATATAGAGATGATTGATTCCATGAGAGAGATAATAGACAAAGTTATTATTTGTTACACTAAGAGTGATAAAAAAATTAAAGAAAAGTCCCCTTTTATAGACGAATTAAATCATAAATTTGAGAACTTCATAGTTAGTTCAAAAACAAATAATAATGTATTTGAAATTCAAAAAAAAATTTTTGAATTTTTGTAAATCTTCTTGGCTTTTTTAGAATAAACATTAGTTTAACACGATTATGAATAACATTACAAACTGGGTTTTTGATTTAGATAACACCCTTTATAAAGCAGAGTGTGGTTTGTTTGATAAAGTTCACATTCTAATGGGAAGGTTTATTGAGGAAAAATTAAATTTAGCCTCTGGAGATGCTCAAGCTCTAAGATCTAAATATTATCATCAGTATGGAACGACGCTTAGAGGACTTATGATCGAGCATCAAGTTAACCCTGATGAATATTTAGACTACGTTCATCAAATTAATTATGAAGTAGTTCAGCCAAATATTCCATTGGCACAAATATTAAAAAACTTGAATGGAAAAAAATATATTTTTACAAATGCTAACTTCGAACATGTCGAAAAAGTATTAGAAAAGCTAAATATGACAGATATTTTTGATGGATGTTTTGATATTTCAGAGAGTAATTATATGCCAAAACCCCATAAGGAAGTTTATGACTCATTTCAGGAGAAATTTAATTTAGACAACAGCACAACGGCTATGTTTGAAGATCTTCATATCAATTTAAAACAGCCTCATAATATGGGATGGCAAACAGTTTGGGTAACTAATAATTTAGAATACAACTTAAATAAAGATGTTAGCCAACAAACAGATATTCAAAAAATTATTGATGAAAAAGGTTATATTTCTCATGTTACTGATGATTTGGAAAATTTTTTAAAAAACGTAATATAAAGGCAGTATGAGCAACCAAGAAGTTATTGAAAAGTTATGGGATCAAAGAGATCAAATTAATTTTATTGAGGATAGGGAGGCAAAAAAAAATATAGAGAACGTTCTAAACTTGTTAGACCAAGGAAAACTTCGAGTATGTGAAAAAGAAGGTAATATTTGGCACGTCAATCAATGGCTTAAAAAAGCAATACTTTTAAGTTTTAGAATACAGGATATGGAAATGATCAGCGGTGGCCCAAGTGTCAGCCATGGGGATACTTCATGGTGGGATAAAGTTCCCTCAAAATTTCAAAATTGGACATCGGAAAATTTTCAATCAGCTGGCTTTAGAGCAGTTCCTAACTGTGTTGTAAGAAGGTCAGCTTTTATTGCAAAGAGTGCGGTCTTGATGCCTTGTTTTATCAATTTGGGCGCTTTTGTTGATGAAGGAACTATGGTAGATACTTGGGCAACTGTTGGTTCTTGCGCGCAAGTTGGAAAAAATTGTCATATCTCAGGTGGTGCAGGTATAGGTGGCGTATTAGAACCCTTACAAGCAAACCCTGTAATAATAGAGGATAATTGTTTTATTGGTGCTAGATCTGAAGTTGCAGAAGGCGTGATAATTGGAGAAGGTTCAGTATTATCTATGGGGGTATTTGTTGGAGCTTCAACTAAAATTTATAATCGTGAAACTAAAGAAATTTATATAGGAAAAGTTCCTCCTTATTCAGTAGTTGTTCCGGGTAGTCTTCCAAGTTCAAAAGGTGATGCATCTTTGTACTGTGTTGTTATTGTTAAAACTGTTGATGAAAAAACTCGATCAAAAACCTCAGTTAATGAATTATTAAGAGATTAAGATGTTAGACACAATAGAACTATCAAAAAAATTAATATCATTTGACTCAGTTACCCCTGCAAAGCAAGATATTTTTGACTTTTTAATTAAAACTTTTAAAGAAAATGGTTTTGTAACAAAACAATTAAACTTTGACGGCGATGGGAGCTACGAAGTCATTAATATCATGGCTACATACGGGCCAACCAACACCAATGGAAAACATTTTAATTTTTTATGTCATGTTGACGTAGTGCCTCCTGGTAACTTAGAAGATTGGGACACTCATCCTTTTGAGCCAACAATCAAAGATGGTTATCTTTATGGTCGTGGGTCTGAAGATATGAAGGGTTGTACTGCAGCTAGTATGGTAAGTGTTTTTAAATTTATCAGGGAAAACAAGGATTTTAACGGCACAATAAGTTTTATTATCACAGGAGATGAAGAGGCTGATTCTGTTAATGGTGTGAGGAAAGTAGTAAAATGGTTAAAAGAAAATAATATAAGAATCGATGGCTCAATAGCTACAGAGTCATCTTCAGAGAAAATAATTGGTGATCAAATAAAAGTGGGAAGAAAGGGAGCTGTAGATGTTCAAATTGAAATTATTGGTAAACAAGGACATGCTGCTTACCCTCAACTCGCTCAAAACCCACTACATTGTATGTCTAAGTTGATTTCCTTCTTTGATGATCAAAAACTTGATGATGGAGCGGAATACTTTGAACCTTCAACTCTACAATTCACCCAAATAAATTTAAATAATAAAGCAAAGAATGTTATTCCAGAAAAATTAATCACTGTGGGTGATATGCGCTTTAATGACAATTGGGATCAAACAAAAATACAGAACTATTTTGATAAACACTTAACTAGGCTTTGCTCAGAAAATAATTGTAAATATAATTTGAAATTAACCTTTAGAGGTATGCCCTTCCAAGCTTTTGATAACCCATTTACAAAGCATTGTATTAAGGCAATAAAAGACGTAACTGGATTAGAGACAAGTCAAGATACAGGTGGTGGAACATCAGATGCTAGATTTATGCAGGAAGTTTGTCCTGTTTTTGAGTTTGGAACGATTAATAAAACTCTTCACAAAGTTAATGAATGTGTTTCAGTAGATGATCTTAAAACTACTGAAAAAATATATCTTAAAACATTAGAAAACTTCTTTCATAATTGAAAAAAGGAGATTTAATTCCTGATATTATTTTAAGATCTGTTTCTGCAGATGGAACTAAGAATTTCGGACTACATGATAACCTTAAATTAAAAAGGGTATTAATAATTTGTGCTCCTGGCGCTTTCACATCAACCTGTCACATACAACACCTTCCCCCCTACATCAATGGTGCAAAAAAGTTAATGTCTGAAAAAAAAATAGATTTGATTTGTTGCATGACTACTAATGATCCCTATGTGCTAGATTTGTGGAGAAAAGAATTAGGAGACTCAAAAATCTTATTTTTATCAGATGGGAATAATGAATTTTTAGAAACCTCTAAATTAATTAGAAATCATGAAAAAAGCTTTATGGGTCATAGACTTATTCGCTCTGTTATCCTGATAGATAATCTTAAAATTAGTAAATTAATCTGTGATGAACCAGGAGTATTAAAAAAAACAAGCTACAAAGAAATTCTAAAAAATATTTAAATATTCTTTTATCTTTTTTTTAGAGTCAAATTTGTTAGCAAATATGTAACTTTTTTTGCTGTAAGTTTTATACTTTTTAAAAATGTCAATAATTGAGTTTACCAATTCTTTGGGGTTATTTTCTTTAACAATAATTCCATTGTTACCTACTGACTCAGGTGTGCCTCCACTATTACTAACTATACAAGGTAGTCCATAAGAAGCCGCTTCAATATTAGATATACCAAAACCTTCAATGCTCTCAGGTGTAGTTAAAGTTGGCATAATGTGGACAGATGAATTTTTGAATATTTTTTCAATAGGGCAATCCTGATTTATAAATTCTACTTGACCATGAAGAGAATGTCTTATTACCAAATCTTTAAGCCTTGATAATTCTGGTCCATCACCAAGAATGGCGTATTTGAGTATAATATCATATTTATTTCTTAAAATAGACATAGCTTCAAATACTAAATGATGACCCTTTCTATACTCTAATCTGGCGACAGTGCATAAATCGTATTTATTTTTAATGATTTTACTTTTTAAAATCTTTTCTACGAATGCTGGGTGGATTATTTTATAATCTATTTTTTTTAATATTTTGAAATTTTTGATTGTTTTGTTTTTAGTGTAATTGGAATTAAAAATTATTAGGTCTGCTTTATTTAATGATTTTAATATTCTATCTTTTTTTCTTTGATTTAAAATTTCATTACCATGAACCAAACAAATTTTTTTTGCATGTGTATTAAAATTTAGTAACTCTATAGATTTCCAACTATCAAAAAAAATTAAATCAATTTTATTTTCCTTTAAGAAATTATGAGCAAAATTTGATTTAATTCTTTTTCTAAGAAATTTGATTTGGTCAAATCGAAAGATTTTAAATTTACATTTATTATCAAAATCTGACGAGGTAAGCTTTGATCCATCAGATAAAACTGTTACTTTGTTATGTGCAGTGAATGCATACTGAGCTATGTTTGTCATTACAGACTCTATACCGCCTACTTTTGGAGCAAAACATTGAGTATATATGAGAATATTAATAACTAATCTCCTTTAAAATCAACCCTTTTGAGGGGACAGTTGGTCCAGCAAGTCTTCTATCTTTAGCATCAATTAATTCACTTATCCAATTTATATCTTTATTTTTTGACCCAACTTCTAATAAAGATCCGACCATTATTCTAATCTGTTGATAAAGAAAAGACTGAGCTTTAAATATAAAAATTATTTTTTTATCTAAGGTTTCAATTGAAGCTTCATCAATAGTTCTTATTGGTTTGTTGGCTTGACAACCTTGTGCCCTAAAAGAGGAAAAATCATGTTTTCCTAAAAAAAACCTAATTGCATTTCTCATTGAGTCTAAATCTAAAGGCTGTCTAATATGAATGCTAAAATCATTCTCAATTACCGATGGAGCTAAACTATTAAATACTTGATAATTGTAAATTTTACTTTTAGCTGTAAAACGTGCATTAAATTCATCTTCTACATTTTCAACTTTGGTGACCCTGATCTTTTCAGTGCCAAGATGAAAATTAATTCCATTTAAAATTTGGTAGGTGTCAAATTTTTTTTTTAACTTAAAACTAGCACATTGTCCAATAGCATGAACTCCAGCATCTGTCCGCCCAGCACCTTGTATTGTTTTTTTCTCGCCAGAAAATTTGAATATTGCCTTTTCTATTTCACCTTGAATAGTTTTTTCATTTTTCTGAAATTGCCAACCACAATATGGCAAACCATGATATTCAATTGTAAGTTTTATATTAGCCATGATTAATTTTTTCATTTAATTGAAATTGATTATTGCCTAAAGCAAATTCTTTAATATTTAATGGCTTCTTTCCTTCTGCTTGAATTTCTAAAATATCCAAACTTTGCTCTCTACATGCTACGGTAAGAGGTAAATTAATTATTTTTCCCTCTATGTCCTGTTTATTTGAAATTTTAGCTTTCAAAATTTTGTATCTCTGACCTTTATGTTTAAACCACATTGCTGATGATGGGTAAAAAGCTCTTATTTTTTTTTCAATTATATTTGCTGATAATCCCCAATCTACTTGTGTTTCAGTTTTATTTATTTTTTTTGCGTATGAAGATAGTGAATGATCTTGCTCTTTTAATGAAACTTGACCGAGGAAGTATTTTTTTAGTGTGTTAAATAATAATGAGCAAGATTCATAACTAATTTGATCAATTAATTGCTTTCCATCAGTAGTATTCTTTATTTCAATTTCCTGCTGGACTAATATTGGGCCTTCATCTAATTGATCATTCATTTTCATAATACTAATACCTGTCTTTTTATCATTGTTTTCAATAGCCCTTTGAACAGGCGCTGCCCCTCTCCACTTTGGAAGGAGCGAGGCATGTATATTAATAAAGCCATGTAAGGGTGTATTTAGCCAATTTAATGGAATTATTTTTCCATAAGCAAAAAGTATTGCAGCGTCCGGCTTTAATGATTGAAATTCTTTTAAAGATTTATCATCGAGTGTTTTGGGGGTAAAAACAGGAAGAAGTTGACTCTCTGCCCATTGTTGTACCGGAGTATTATATTTTTTTTGTCCTCTAAATTTTTTTTTTGGCTCTTGAGTATAAATTCCAACTATTTCATAACCACCAAGGTAAAGTGTCTTTAAAGGAGGAAGGGAAAATTCTGGTGAGCCAAAATAAACAATGCGTTGTTTTTTCATTTAGATTGATTCTTTTTCTTTTTTATACTTTCTCATCTTCCTTATAATGACATCTCTCTTTAAACGACTTAAATGGTCAACAAATAAAATACCATTTAAGTGATCTAATTCATGTTGTATTATTCTTGATTCAAAACCTTTAAACGTAGAGGATTTTTTAGAGTTATTTTCATCAAGATATTCAATCTTAATATTTTTAGGACGATCAATTTCTGCAAAATGTTCTGGGAAAGATAAACATCCTTCCTCATATGGCACTGTATTTTTTTCTAATGATATAATTTTGGGATTAATAATTGTAATAGGTTTTTTTTCTTCATCTCTGGAACCGGCATCGAGGATAAATATTCTAATATTTAAACCTATCTGTGGAGCAGCTAAACCTACGCCATTTGCAGAATACATAACTTCATACATTTGTTTTATCAACTCTCTGTGGTGATCGTCTACTTGAGGTATAGACACGCTCTCTTTTTTTAATATTGGATCAGGTGCATAAATGAGCTTTAACATAGCATTCAATATAGTTTAATTTATAAAGTTATTAGAGACAATAAATCAAAGTTTATTAGTTTCAGTTCTAGATAATTTAGCCTAAGTTTTTGCGAGACTCTAAAGCTGCTCCTAAAGTATTATCATCTAGATAATGGATTTCACTTCCTACTGGAACGCCATATGCTAATTGGGTAATTTTAATATTTTGACTTTCTAGTTTGTCTTTTATTACTAAGGCAGTAGTTTGTCCCTCAATAGTTGCACTTAGTGCCAAAATGATTTCTTTTACTTGATTATTTATAATTCTTTCTTTGAGTTTATTTAAATTCAAATCCTGTTCTGTGAAATTCTTTGAAGCTGATAAGAGTCCTCCAATGACATGATAAAGGCCTTTATGATATCCAGATCTTTCAAATGCCCACACATCTGCCATATCTTCAACAATACAGATAGTTGTTTTTAATCTATTTTCTGATGAGCAGATCTTACAAGGGGTGATTACATCTAAAATTCCACAGTTGGTACATTTTTTTACTGCTGATGCAGTATCTTTTACGCTTTCAGCTAAGGGTAGCATTAGTTCTTGCTTATTTTTAATCAAATATAATGCAATTCTTTGTGCGGAGCGCTGACCTATCCCCGGTAACCTTGAAATGAGATTAATTAATTTTTGAAGTTCGTCTTGTGACAATTTAAAATGGCATCTTCATACCTGGGGGAAGGGGTATTCCTCCGGTAATCTTCTTCATTTCTTCAGCTGACATTTCTTCGACTTTTTCTTTAGCTTGATTTAATGCCGCTTTGATCAAATCTTCTAAGACTTCTTTTTCATCTGATGATAGTAAGGATGGATCTATGTCAATAGATTGAACAATTTGTTTTCCATTCATCGTAACTTTAACCATTCCACCACCAGCCTCTGCTTCGACGGTTTTTGTTTCTAATTCTTTTTGCATTTCTTGCATTTTCGTTTGCATTTCCTGAACTTTTTTCATCATACCACCCATATTACCCATCATTGTCATCACCTCTTTCTATTTCTTCTATATCTATAATCTTTGCATTAGGAAATTTAGCAAGAACTTTTTTAAATTCCTCAGTTTCCATCTCTTGATCAATTAGCTCTTTTTTGTAAAAAGACTTAATTTCCTCTAGTGTTACAATTTCTTTTTTTACAATCACTTCAAGTGTGTATTCGGTTTTCAAATTTCTATACAACTCTTCACTTCCATTAAAGTTTTCATCAATAACATTTATTCTTAATATTTTATTTTCTTCAGAAAATTCAATTATTTCACAATTTTCTATTATAATGCCGGCCATCAATGGAGAGAAGTTTTTCCCATAAAATTGAAAAAAATGTTGGTGAAGATCTATTTTATCTTTTAGGGATAAATTGGATACTTGATTAACTTTATTTTGAATTACCCGATCAAGATTAGGTGAGATTTGATTTGTATTTTGATTTATTTCAGACTTTTTTTTTTCTTCTGAGTCTGTTTGATGGTTATTATTTAATAAAAATGCACACCTGAGAAGTACCATTTCTAATGTAGTGTGAGGTTGAGGAGAAATTTTAATTTCATCGTATCCTTTCATTAAACTTTGCCAAAAAATATTTAATTTACCTTGATCAAATTGAAGAACATATGAAGCAAAATTTTTGTCTTGCTCTGTTAAAAACTCATCTTTTAAAAGGTCGTTGTTAATTTTTAATTTACAAGACCAGTTTATTATATTCATTAAATCTTCAATAACTTTAGATGTCTCCGAGCCTCTTTGATACATTTCATCAAGCATTGATATTAATTTAGAAAGATCATTATCAAGAACAAATTTTGTTAACTCGTATAAGTCACTTTGCTTTGCAAAACCTAACATATTAACTATTTCTTCGACATGAATCTCTTTTTGTGATTTAAAAATATTGGCTTGATCTAATATGCTTAATGAATCTCTAACAGAACCATCGCTAGCTTTAACAATCATATTTAATGCATCGTTTGAGATTGAAATATCTTCCTTTTTAGAAATATTTATAAGGAAATTGTATAAAGTCTTCTTATCAACACGTCGTAAATCAAATCTTTGACACCTCGATAGAATTGTAATTGGTACTTTAGATATTTCAGTAGTTGCAAATATAAATTTTGAATGAGGGGGAGGTTCTTCAAGTGTTTTGAGGAGGGCATTAAATGCGCTTTTAGATAGCATGTGCACTTCATCAACTATGTAAACTTTATATTTTCCTAATACAGGATTATATTTTACGTTTTCAATAATCTCTCTGGCATTTTCAACACTTGTGTTCGAAGCGGCATCAATCTCTATTACATCTGGATGTCTGTCTTCAGTAATAGCTTTAGCTTGTTCACAATTCGTTAAATCAGGATTATTATATTTATCAAACACAGTGCAGTTCAACATTTTTGCTACTATTCTTGCAGTTGTGGTTTTGCCCACACCTCGGATACCAGTAAATATGTAAGCATTTGGTATCTTATTTTGTTCGATAGACTTTTGTATGGTCTCAACCAAATAGTCTTGGCCGATAAGGTCTTGAAAATTTGAAGGTCTATATTTTAGTGCAAGGATATTTGATTGATGTTTCATTACAGGTTCAAAGAGAATTACACGACCCAACCCCTTATGTTACGGCTGCTTTCTTTCGAACCTGACCGGATTGGCATAAAAAGTTGCCCATGTAATTCTCAAATTATCTTATAACAGTATTAGATAGAAATATGAAGTTATTGTCTTACTCGATAAGGAGATTTTTCAAAAACTCCTAATTTTCTAACTTTTGAACAGTAATGATCCATGTCATCAAGCGCAAACTTAGTATTTTCTTGATTAGGATGTCCTTCAATTTCACAATAAAATTGTGTAATTACAAAATCAGCCCCATAGTTATAACTTTCTAGTTTTATCATATTGACATTATTAGTTGCAAATCCTCCCATCACTTTAAATAAAGAACCTGGTGTATTTTTGACGGAAAATAAAAAAGATGATATGTAAGTCTTGTTTTCATCAAACTTTAGGTTTTCATTTTTAGACATTACATAAAATCTTGTAATATTATTTACGGAGTTTGCAAAATTTTCATCAATTACCTTTAAACCATAGATATTACCTGCCAAACTTGAAGCAATCGCAGCTGTATCATATATTTGTTCATCAAAAATTTTTTTTGCTGAACCAGCTGTATCAGCGCCTATTAAAATATCTAAGTCCAATTTTTGAATTTTATCACTACATTGTGCCAGGGCTTGTTCATGACTAATTATATTTTTAACATTTTCTATTTTACTATCTGGATGAATTAAAAGCTTGTGTTCAACCTTTTGAAAATGTTCAAAGTTAATATGTAAATTAGATTTAGGTATTAGTCGGTGGATATCAGCTACTCTGCCTGCAGCTGAATTCTCTATAGGAATCATAGCGTAATCGACATTTCCTAACTCAGCTTCGTTTAAAGCAATTTCAAATGTTTTACAGGGTAATGGCTCTGCTCCAGGAAAAAACTCTTGAACAGCTAAGTGACTGTAAGCTCCTTCAACACCTTGAAAAGATATTTTTTTATTCATTTTTTAAAATTAGCCGGTTTACTCTATCTAAATCTTCTTTTGTATCAACTCCCAAAATTTCCTCTTTTACAATAGAAATTCCAATTTTATTGGTTTCAATAATTCGAAGTTGTTCAAGTTTCTCATCAAGCTCTCTTTTAGTTGGATGTAAAGAGATAAAATCATATAAAAATTGCTTATGATATCCATAGACCCCAATATGATGAAAGATATTTTTATTAACTTTTAATTCGTTATTTAAAATTCTATAAAAATCTAAAGCGCAATTTTTTTTATCAATTAAGACTTTTACTTTTGAGCTATTATTAGCTTCATCTAGGTTTATGAATGGACAAGCTAAAGTACTTATTTGAAATTGTAACAGTCTTTTTTTTAATAAGTTTACATGATTTTCTGTAATAAATGGCATATCTCCTTGGACATTAACAACATACTTAAATTTGATGTCTTCCTCTATTTTTTTTACTGCCTCTCCAATGCGGTCACTCCCAGATAAATGATCAGGATCGGTCATAACATATCGGAGGTCCATTTTTTCACAGTAATTTTTTACCTCTTGGTCACATATAGCTAAGTATAAATTTTCAGTGAAAGCTGATACACGATTATATACATAATGGAGCATTGGCACGTCTCCTATTTGAGCAAAAGGCTTATTTGGGAATCTAGATGCCTTTAGTCTTATAGGTATAATAACTAAAGTATCATTCATTAATGCGACAAATATCCGTTTTAAGTGGTATATTTTTAAACATAGACTTCTCTTTTTAATATGGAAACCAATAAAATTCTAGGGGCAATAATACTTGCCCTTTTACTTGCTGCTGTATTCTCAAAAGTTGCTGATATGGCCATTCACCCAGAGTTTCCGGATGAATTAGCATATAAAATTGAAGTTCCCGAAGGGGGTATTTCTTCGGAGATAAAAGAAGAAGTAGATATTTTTGAAGTTCTCCCCGAAATAACACCTATGCTTGCTTCAGCAAACATGGAAAACGGTGAAAAGATTTTTAAAAAGTGTGCTTCATGTCATACGCAAGTTAAAGGTGGAGAAAATAAAGTAGGTCCTGCTATGTGGGGAATAGTAAACAGATCTAAAGGGTCAATGGAGGGATTTGCATATTCAGGTGCTCTTGTTGCGTTTGGTGGTGATTGGAACGTTGAAGAACTTAACAAATTTTTATTAAAGCCAAAAAAATACATCGCTGGTACTAAAATGAATTATAACGGTATCAAAAAAGACCAAGATAGGGCTGATTTAATTAAGTGGCTTAGTTCTCTGAGCGATTAAAGTTTAATTTATATTTTTTTTGAATAGTATCCCAATTAATGAGTTCGGTTTCAGTAGATTCGAATAAATTAAAAGCCTTGATTGGCGCTTATTACGACAGAAGGATGATACGTATTCTGTTGTTAGGAATCATAAGTGGATTTCCTTGGGTTCTCATTGCTAGCGCATTATCGCTTTGGTTAAAAGAAGAGGGTCTAAGTAGGAGCACTATAGGGTGGGCAGGACTAATATTTGGTGTTTATGCATTTAATTTTTTATGGGCACCAATTATTGATCGAATGAGATTGCCTTTTTTAACAAATAAAATAGGCCATCGAAAATCAATAATCATTTTAATGCAAACCATAATATTAATTTGCTTAATAATATGGAGTGTCCTTGAGCCAACACAAAATTTAGCACTAATAATTGGTGTAGGTTTAGCTATAGCTATTTCGTCTGCTACACAAGATATAACAATAGATGCCTTAAGAATTGAACAAATAAAAAAGGAAGAGTCAGCGAGTATGGCAGCTGGAGCTGCTATGGCAGTCGTTGGATGGTGGACTGGATTTAAATTAGGTGGGTTTATATGTTTAGAGATTGCTGAGAAATTAGAGAATTCTGGAGTTGATCAATATTGGCAAGTAACTTTTATTTTTTTAATGGCAATTATAGTTCTATGCAATGTTGGACTGTCTTTTATTCCAGAGTCCAATAAAGAAAGATTTCAAAATATTTTGAATACAGACGCTTCAAATACCAATGTTATAAGTATCATCAAAGCCAGTTATCTATTTTTAGCAATTGGTGCCTTATGTTTTTTAGTTGGTCAATTCTTTGAAAAAATATGGTTTATCAACGGTGGTCTTACTTTTATTGTAATTGGTATGGTATTTTATATTTTTTCACTTTTGATCAAAAACTTAGGTGATCAAAATCCAATATCACAAACATTTTATTACCTAAACAATGTTGTAGCAAACCCACTTAGTAGCTTTTTTAACAACAATGGAGTAAGAATTGGAATTACTATTTTAGTATTTGTTTTTCTCTTTAAGATCGGTGAGGCTTTTTTGGGGAGAATGAGCTTAGTTTTTTATAAAGAAATTGGTTTTTCAAAAGGAGATATAGCCATCTATTCAAAGGCTCTTGGATGGATAACCACTATTGTTTTTACACTTATTGGTGGAGCTATTGCGATGAGATCTGGGATAATTAAAACTCTCATTATTGCAGGAATTGCAATGTCGGCTACCAATATTCTATTTTCTATATTAGCATGGGTGGGTCCCTCTAAAGTTCTTTTTGCATTTGCAGTTATTATTGATGATCTTGCTGCCGCTTTTGCAACTGTAGCTTTTGTTACATTTATATCACTTCTTGTTGATCGTAGCTTTACTGCTACGCAATACGCTTTACTTGCCTCTGTTGGAACTGCAGGGAGGACATTGTTAGCCTCCTCATCTGGTGCAATGGTTGATGGGCTAGGAGGAGATTGGGGTTTGTTCTTTATGATAACTGCGGTTATGGTAATACCATCTCTTATATGTTTACTAATAATTAGAAATAAAATTAACTTTAATAAAAATTAAAATTTTAATTAACTCTCGAAGAAGATAGTTTACTATAACCTGCTGTAAAGCCACTCAAAGAATAAGTTATTGTGGCCTCTCGATTATCAAGAAATAAGACTTTTAGTGATATTTGATTTCCTGCTTTGAAAAAATTTACAAAATTTTCTCCAATTATTTCTGCTACAAAACATGCACTTTGATTACAATAGGCGTAATTGAGATCAAGTGGATCATTATCATCTATTTGTAATTTAACAGGGCTTTTCAAATTAACTGCATGAGGAAATGCTATTTGCATTTGTGTTAAATTTTCAGGATTAATAGTTATGGAAAGGTAACTGACAACTTCATTTGTATTAGAGTCAAATACAAGTTCCCTCAAATCACAAATTTTTTGGTTTTGTTCAGAAACACAAGTAAATTGCCAAGCTTCGAAATTTTCTTGCTCTAAAATATGATTATTAGCGAAGAGTGGGCTAATTGATAAAAAAGAAAAGAGGATAAATCTCATCAAAAAAAGAATACATAATGTTAAACGATATCCAACAGAGAAATTATTAATTTTTTAATTCTATGCGAATAATCTCATTGTTAGATCCTATCCTTATTTTTGGACCCCAAGTTGCTGATCCAGAACTCACATATAAATGGTTATTGTTTCTAGTATAAAGTCCGTAATTTTCAGGAAATTGTAATTTTACAACAAAATTAAAAGGAAAAATTTGCCCATTATGTGTGTGGCCTGAGAGCATTAAATTAGCTTTAGTTGAAACTTTTTTCCAGATTGAAGGTTTGTGAACCACTAAAATGTTAAATAATTCTTTTTGAAATAGTTTATCAAGATAATTAATTTTTAAATTGTTAGTTAAGTTGTCAGAAATACCAATTACATTTAGTCCGTGTATCTGTAAAGACTCATTATTTAAGGTATGTATTCCTACAGTGTGTAAGTCATCAAGATGTTTTTGTGAATTTTGAATATAGTATTCATGGTTACCTGTAACAAAATAGATAGGTTTTTTTAATTTTTTTAACTCTTTCAGATCGGCGATTTTAAATGAGCTACTATCAATTAAGTCACCCCCTATAATTAAAAAAGTTGGATCGAGCTTAACTATTTCAGATACAATTTTTTTTAAGTAGGATGAATGATTTGAACCTATGTGTACATCGCTAATGAAAACAAATTTAATACTTTTATTAATTAAATCAGACTTTATAGAAATATATTTTGTTTTAATTTTTCTTGAATTTATATATCCATAGATAATACATGGTATCTGTATAGAAAAAAAAATAACTGCCAATTTATAATTATCTATAATATTGAAATATTCTACCACTATGAAAGGCAATATCAGGAAAAATGATACTGTCCCAATACCAAAACCCTCATAAACAAAAAATTTGATAATTTTATTAGTGCTTTTAGATCTAAAGTAATAAAGACAAAGGGAGAAAACTATTGTGGTGCTTATTATAGCTTCAAATATCGAAGTAGGCTTGCCCAACCAAGAAGACAAGACATCAAATGGAAATATAAAAATTAGATACGATATGAAATATAAAACAATTATTGATATCAATTCTCTAACTTTCATTTTTACTTTTATCAAAATAAAAAAGTAGCAGACCTGCAAAAATAACAATTATTATTCCAATATAATTATATATTGAAGGTAATTGACTAAAAATAATCCAGCCTAAAAACACTCCATAAATTATTTGAAAATAACTTGTAAGGCCAAATACAGACGATGGCAGTGTTCTTGATCCATAAATAATTGCGCTGACACCTAGGCCTGCAAAAACTCCTCCTAAAATTGACAAAAATAAATCATGAAGAGTCATTATTTCGAAATGAAATTTTGTTGAAAAATAGAAAATGATTGCACTTACAGCCATACTAAAAAAGGCTGCAGAATACGAAGATGTTAGATGATTATATTTTCGTGTTATTAAGTGGGTAATTGCAATGCAAAATGCACCAATAAATACAAATAAAACTCCTTTAAACGATAAACCACTCGAACCAAAAGGCTCTGCTGATATTACTACTCCCAAGAAACCAATTAATATTGCCATCACTCTTACTAAATTTATGTTATCGCTCAAGAAAAAATGCGACATGACTAAGAGCATTAAAGGCGAAGTAAATAATACAGGATATACGATTGAAAGGGGAAGAAGCAAAACTCCTTTTAAAACAAATAGAAAACCAACTGTATGTGCTATCCCTCTAGTAATTTGAAAAGTATAGTTTTGATTTTTATAAAATTTAAAACCATGATTTTTGATAACAAAATAAGATAAAGGTATTAGAGAAAATAGTGCATTTAAAAATAACAACTGTAAAACAGAATAAGTATCACCTAGTATTTTGATTACTGAGTCCATTGAAACAAGTAACACAAATCCAATTAAAGATACAAAAAATGGAATTATAAAGTTTTTAGCAATCATATATAAGATTTGTGACCTTACTCTTTTTTTAGAGAAACACACTTTAAATTATAAGACCAATTTTTATCAAACTCTTTGTAAGAAATCGAAAAAACCAAATCTAAGTTATTATTAATTGATAGAAGAGAAATATAATTTTCTGTTTCATAATTAAAAATGTATTTAGGATCTTTTTCAGTTAGCTTATATTTTTTTTGATCAAAACTACTGTATATTAAAATTTTATCTTTATTGCTTTCGTCTTCCAATATATCTAATTGTGTTCCAGAAACTTTTTGTTTACAGTCAAAATACTTAAGTGCATTAATGTTCTTATCACAAATACAAGCAAGTGAAAATTTATCTAAAATTTCTGCAAAACTCATATTTGGAATTACTAAAGAGAAAATAATGATAAACTTCTTCATAATAAGTATTTATATATATCATGATGAATAAACAATTAATTACTATTATCATTTTTTGTGGAATAGGCTTTGCTATAGTTAGAATCTTGATAGATATATTTTTTCCTGGTGGAATATCTCTTTGAATGAAGATAATAGAAAAAAAATATGGGATAAGATTCAATCAACAGGTGATAAACTTCAACCTCTTTTAAAACCATCTTCTTTTCATCCAAAAGGGAGGAATGCATATGCTCATCTTGCTTTGAGCATTAAAGAAAAATATGGTTTTAGCTACAAAAATATACCAGATGAAAAGTTTGAGGATGTGATTTTATTTTTAAAATATTTGTACAAAAATCCTAATTAAATTAACTTGAATTTTTATACATAAACTTTATTTGTAATCTAAATTTATGCCTAGAACAAAAAGTTTAGCAACACTTATTGAACATTATGGATATGAAAGGGTTTTTAAGCCTAGTGCTATTAAAATTCCGTCAGTCTATAAAATACTCAATAGAGAGATATTTAATAATCAATTAAAAAATCCTAAAATAACTATAAGGAGAATGCATGGAGCGTTAGGCCTTTTTGAGTTTAATCCTTATGCCACAAAGTATTGTTACAGAATAACTATTCATAATAAGTTTAAAAATTTCCAAGAATTTGTTGAAATATTAGGGCACGAAATGGTTCATTATTACCAAAAATTAGTCCTTAAACAAAATTCAGCTAAACATAATAAACAATTCTATAGTTTTAGAAAAAAATTTAAAAAACTTGGTTTAAACTTAAAGAGAATTTATAGATAAATTATTTTATCTAAAAGATGACTCTATATTTCCACCATCAACTGTAATTATAGCTGCCGTAGATTTTTGAGATAGCGCCAAATGATAAAAGGCATCAGCGACATCAATTGCCTTTACCTCCTGTTTTAATAAGTTACCAGACATATACTGTTCGATAGTAAGACCTCTTGCTTTTGATCTTTTTGTTATCATTTCTGGGGTCATTAAACCACTTCGTATTCTATCTGCATTGACACCATTAAATCTGATTCCGTATTGACTATATTCCACTACATATTGTTTCATTAGAAACATCAGGGCTGCTTTCGTTAACCCGTAAGCAGCATAATTTTTTCCTGGGTTTACTGCCTGTTTTGAAATATTAAATAGGGCAACACCTCGTGTTTTTTGTTTTTTCATAATCTCTACGCCGTGTTTTACAAAGTAATGGTGGGCAAAGAGATTTAAATCAAAACTTTTATCAAATTGCTGCTTAGATAATTTTTCTAAAGATTCCACTGTAGCAAATCCTGCATTTGATATTAATATATCAACACCGCCATATATAGATGATATTTCATCAAAGACTTTTCTTACCTTATTTTCTTTTGTGATATCGCATTTAATATATTTCATACCTTTAAGATCTAAATTAATTTTCTTAGGATCAATGATATCTATAAGAACAACGTCAGCACCTTCTTTTTGAAATTTTTTTGCTGTGGCATAACCGATACCACCTAGACCCCCTGTAATAACTGCAACTTGTCCTTTAAGCTTTTGGGAAGATATCTTAACTTTAGCTAATTCTAGCGGCCAATACTCCATTCTAAAAATTTCCTTTTCAGGTATTGATTTAAAAGTTCCATATTTAGAAGCCTCAAGTATTACTGAGAGAGAATTTAAACCTACATCCATTGCTATTTTTGCATCTTTAAACGAGGGACCTGTTGAAAAAATTCCCATACCCTTAATGAGAATTAATCTTGGATAAGGATCTAGCATAGTAGCTGATGGGTTGTATTTGGAATTTCTATTAAAATATTTTTTGTAATCTTCTTTGTATTTTTGAACTGCCTTGACAATAGTTTTTTCAATATTAGTTATTTTTTCTTTAGTTAAATCTATAACTAGTGGTTTTGACTTTATTCTAATAACATGATCAGGTGTTACAGGGCCTTGTTGAGTAAATATCTTATAATTTTTATGAGAGAAAATTTCTTCAAAGAATTGAGGTTTATAGAAGTGCACAATCTTCCTTTCAAAATCATCATTGACTTGATTTGAAATCTGTTGCCTTATTATATTAGCTGCACTTCTTATACTAATTTTTTTTTCAGAATATTTTTTAACGACTAATGTTTTTGAATTTTTTGAGAGTTCCCTTTCTGCTTTTGTAATATATCGGATCATTCTCAGATAACTTTCTTTCGCGTCATCAGCAAAAGTAAAGATGCCGTGATTTAGTAATATCAATCCCTTAACACTTGTGTTTTGTTCAAACACTTCAGAGGCTTTTTTAGCTAATTCAAAACCTGGCATTATGTAAGGCACAATACCCATCTCGTCTCCAAAAAATTTTTTACAAAACTTTTCTGGATTTGGTTGATCAATCAAGGAAAGGATTGCATTTGAATGAGAGTGGTCGACGAATTTATGAGGTAAAAAAGCATGTAATAGAGTTTCTACTGAGGCATTAGGAAAAGAGGTATCGAGCATATATTTACGTTGATAATTAACCATTTGAAAGTCATCCAAATTTTTTAATGTTCTCATCTTTAAAAGATTTTCCATTTCTAGAGCAGGAAATCCGTCTTCCTCAATATCACCCATATCTTTTCCACTACCTTTGACATAGATTACTTTCTCTACTTTTCCTAAAAGTGTTTTGATAGAAGATTTCACAGAGGTATTTCCTCCGCCATGAAGGACTACAGTTGGGTCATTACCCAAAAGTTGAGTCGTATATATCCTTAGTGCAAGATCTTTGGATACCCCTTTTTTTGCAAATTGATTTATATATAGTTTTGCGTCTTTATCGCTGTATTTGCTTTTCATAAATTCTCTAAAATTTAATCTATTCTTTTTGATGATGATTGATCAAAGATATGAGCTTTTTCAATATCTATAGAAAGAGGTATGGTATCACCATTTTTAATAGAAGAACGCCCTCCTGATTGAACAACTCTAAATTCATTATCATCAAGCATTGCAATTATATGGGTCTCTGAACCTGTTGTTTCTACTAATACTACATCTGCTTTTAAATTTGAGCTAGGGTCAATAGTTATGTCTGTTGGTCGAATTCCATATACTACATTCTGATTATTTGAAACATTTTGCTTTTTGTGTAAGAGCTCTTGATCTTTAAGTTTGATTGTTTTTTGATCTGTTGCTGTTCCTTTTAATAAATTAATAGCTGGGGAACCGATAAAATCTGCAACAAATAAATTATTTGGTTTTTCATATATTTCATTTGGTGTAGCTATTTGTTCAATTATTCCATTATTCATAATGACAATTTCATCTGCCATTGTCATAGCCTCAATTTGATCATGGGTAACATAAATTGTTGTAGCATTTTGCTCATTGTGTAATTTTCTAATTTCTAATCTCATGTGTGCACGTAATTTAGCGTCAAGATTCGACAAAGGCTCGTCGAATAAAAACACTTTAGGATCTCTAACTAAAGCTCTTCCCATCGCAACTCTTTGGCGTTGACCTCCAGACAGCTCCTTTGGAGTCCTTTTCAAGTATTCGGTTAAATTTAAAACTGATGCAGCCCACTCTACTTTATCTTTTATTTCTTGGGTTTCCATTTTTCTTATTTGAAGACTAAATGCTATATTATCAAAAACATTCATTTGAGGATAAAGAGCATAGTTTTGAAAAACCATAGCAATATCCCGGTCTCTTGGGTGTATGTTATTAATAACACCTCCCTCTATTAAAATTTCTCCACTAGATATAGACTCAAGTCCAGCTGTCATTCTCAAAAGAGTTGTTTTACCACATCCAGAGGGGCCTAGGAGAACTACAAATTTTTGATTTCCTATATTAAGGTTTATATCTTTAAGAACTTCTACAGATCCAAAATTTTTTTTAATATTTTTATATTCTACTTCAGACATTTATTAACTCATCTAATTGATTACTATCCCCAGCTAAGTCAAGAATGGTGTAGCGATCTCTAATAAATCTTGCATATTTTAGTGCATCTTTATAAAAAATACCATCAAGTTTAGCGTCCTCTGGAGTTCGCAAGGCACCACATTTACCCATTGCATTCCATATGGTGTCATAGTCTAGCATTTTTTCTCTTAATGGTTGAACAAACTCCATCCAATTCTTTTTAAAGAAATTATTCACGAGATCTGATTTCTTTTGATTAAATAATTTTGGTTTCATATTTTGTATTATATTTTCCAGCATTTGTTCACCAAGTTTGCTAGCTATTTCATCCTCGGGAATTTTTGTAGGAGTGATTATTGGAGGTGTGTCTTTATTTAAAATAGCATTTTGAAATTTTGAAATACTAATTGTAGCAATTCCTACTTGTTCACCATGAGAAGTGCCAGGGTGTAAATCTTTAGCAAACATATCAATATAGTGAGAAATGCCGTGCTCTCCCATACTTCCAACATGTGTTGTTTGGGTAAATGAAGTTCCCAAACCCATGATCGCAGATATTCTTGTAAGTAAAGCTAAAGAGTTAATATCACCCTCAGCAATTGAAGAAGCACTTTGGATCATATCACCTTCATACAAGGATAGTAAAGAATATGGTGTAGATTGGTAATTTGTTTCTAAAAGTTTATGAGACATCATCCAGTCAACTTGTGCTGTAGTTCTACAAATGACATCTGCAAAAGCAGCTGCAGTTAATCTTTTTGGACAATTACTTAATACCTCTAAATCAAAAAAAACTCCTTGTGCATAATGAGCCACTAAAGATTTCTTAACTCCATTAAATGAGATTGAAGCTGTACCAGTTGTATAGGCATTCATGGGAGTTGTTGCAAAAACAGAGTATGTTTTTTTTTCTAAAAAAGTTGCATACTTGACGCTATCACTTACAGTACCAGAACCTACCGCAATCATTGCATCATAATCTTTTATTTTTTCTCTTAGGTGCTCTACGCCTTCCATACTAGAGGAAGGATTTTCCCATATATATTCATCAACATTTACTTTTCCTTTGATATTTTTAAATATTCTTGAACCCATAGCGTTGTGAGTAAAAGGATCACTTACAATTAAAAGCTTCTGATCTAAATGGAGTGATTTAATTAAATCTTTTTCAAGGCCATCTAAAGTTTTTCCAATCTCAATTTTTTTTATGGGTATACCATATTTTTTTTGGTCTTCGGGATTAGTCCACTCCCCTTTAATGAGCTCGTTGATTACGCCATTATAATTACTCATGATTTATACTTCTCTGTAAATTCAACAAGAGATTTGTTAATTGATTTATTAGAGTCATATACATTTTGATAAATACTTATTAGGTCTTCATATCTTGACGTATTATCAAGGTTTGGCTGAATTAATCTTGTTTTTCCGCACATTTTATTTGCAGACTCTTTTATACTTCCATACCACCCAGCGCCATAAGCAGCGATCATAGCTGCGCCTAGAGAAGAGGCTTCAACAGTATCTGCTATTAATACATTTTTTCCTGACGCATCTGCAAGCATTTGAACCCATGTAAGACTATTAGCGCCACCACCAATCGCTAAATATTCTTTAACATATATACCTGTCTCTTTTTCAATATTTTGAGTTCTAAAAACAGAGTCTAATGTTAATCCCTCTAAAATAGCTCTATACATGTGAAAGGGTGTGTGACTTATACTTAATCCAGCTATGATCCCTCTTGCATACGAGTCCCAATATGGATCCATTACTCCTCCAGTGTAGGGTTGTAATATTAAACCCTCGCTTCCAATGGGTATTTTGTTAAGTTCTTTTTCGAGGTTATTAAAGAAGTTTTTATCTTTCCTATCCCCTTGTATGAACTGATCTACAAACCAATTTACAAGGATAGCGCCTGACAGCAGAACATTTTCAAAAATATATCCTTCCCCGTGTGCTGCTATTTCTGTTCTCCAATACTTAGAGATTTTATAATTCTCAGACCACACTCCTGATACAACAGCTGTGCCTAGGTTAATATATGCACGATCAGACTTTGTACAATTTGTTCCCAAACCAGCTAATTGACCATCACCTCCAGCAGCGTATATAGGCAAACCTTCCTTAAGTCCTGTTTCTTTTGATGCTTTTAATGAAACTTTGCCAATCAAAGATCC
>CABZOW010000004.1 GCA_902527525.1 uncultured Alphaproteobacteria bacterium
AAAACCTTATGTATAAAGAACCTGAAGTTGAAAAAAAAAATAAAAAAGACTCTTCTATTCAAGAAAAAAAGAATGATAAAGATGAACTCTACTAAAATTAAAGAAGAGTGTGGTGTATTTGGAATTTCAAACATAAATGATGCTTCAGCATTGGCAGCTTTGGGTTTACATGCTCTACAGCATAGAGGTCAAGAGGGTTGTGGCATAGTTTCTTATGATGGCAAAAATTATTATTCCGAAAAAAGATTTGGGCTAGTTGGAGATAATTTTAATAATGAAGACACGATTAAGAAATTACCAGGATTTTATGCAATTGGGCACAATAGATACAGCACAACGGGTGGTAAAATATTAAGAAATGTTCAACCTTTTTTTGCAGATACTAATGCTGGTGGCATAGGTGTCTCTCATAACGGTAATTTTACGAACGCAATTACACTCAGAAAAAAGCTAGTTGAAGATGGAGCAATTTTTTATACAACCTCCGACTCTGAAACAATTGTACAACTTATAGCAAGATCAAAAAAAGAAAAAAATATTGATAAAATTATAGAGGCTATTTCACAAATCCAAGGTGGATACGCTTTGGTGATGCTTACTAAAAATATTTTAATTGGTGCAAGAGATATTTATGGCATCAGACCTTTGGTTATAGGTAAAATAAATAAATCCTTTGTACTAGCTTCTGAAACATGTGCGCTAGATATTATTGGTGCTGAATTTGTTAGAGAAGTTGAAAATGGTGAAATTGTTTACATTGAAGATAATGAATTACATAGTCTAAAACCATTTGGAAATCATACTCCTAGGCCTTGTGTTTTTGAGTATATTTATTTTTCACGACCAGATAGTATTTTGAGAGGGAAGACTGCTTATGAGTATAGAAAAAATTTAGGAAGAGAGTTAGCAAAAGAAGACAATGTTGATGCAGAATTAGTTGTACCCGTTCCAGACTCAGGAAATGCAGCAGCAATAGGATACAGCCAACAAAAAAAAATTTATTTTGATTTGGGTTTAATAAGAAACCATTATGTTGGTAGAACCTTTATTGAGCCAGGTCAACAAATTAGAAGTTTGGGAGTAAAATTAAAGTTAAATGCTAACAAAACTTCACCCTAAGTTTTCTGATCTATCTTTAGGAAGAATTAAAAAACTTCTAAAAAAAATAAATTTTGATGAGAGCTTATTACCAAAAGTAATTCATATAGCAGGTACTAATGGTAAGGGTTCAACAGCAGCAATTTTAAAGTCAATACTCAACCACCATGATTATTCAACACATGTTTACTCTACCCCACACCTAGTAAAGTTTAATGAAAGAATACAATTAAGATCAAAAGATATTTCCAATCAAAAGTTATTAAAATATTTAAGATATTGTGAAAATATAAATGAAGGAAATTTAATTACTTTTTTTGAAATAACCACAGCAGCAGCTTTTAAAGCTTTTCAAGATCATAAAGCTGACTATTTAATTTTAGAAGTAGGACTCGGTGGAAGGTTTGATGCAACAAATATAATCAAAAAATCAAAGTTTGCAGCCATTACTCCGATTTCATTAGATCATCAAGACTATCTAGGTACTTCGTTAAATCAAATCGCATTCGAAAAACTAGGTATTTTGAATTCAAAAAGTACAATTGTCGTTAACAGGCAAAAGTTAGGAGTAATGAATTATATTAAGTTACAACTAAAGAAAAGAAAATTGAATGCAGATATTTATAATGATGAATGGAAGATAAGATCTAAATTTTATATTTCTGATAATGTAAAAATAGATATGTCAAAATTAAATTTATTGGGCTCACATCAATTAATTAATGCTGGATTAGGAATACATTTAGCAAAAAAAATTTTAAAAGATGCATTTGATACGGAAGTGACGAAAAAAGCATTAACAAATTGTCAATGGCCAGGAAGATTACAAAAAATTAAAAGTGGCGTTTTAACAAGAGAGATTAAAAAATTCAAAGATATTTATTTAGATGGATTTCACAATATAGATGGAATGAAAGCCTTTATTGCATCATTAACTAAAAATAAAAAAATATTAATATGCTCTTTTTTAAATAATAAAAAGTATTTGCAAATGCTTACTAGTTTGTCAAAACACTTTAATAAAATTGTTGTAGTTAAAATGGATGAGAAAAATTCTATTACCAAAGAACTATTGCCCAAAAATCTCTCTTTATATTTTGCTGATTCTTTAGAGCAGTCTTTAAAAACTATTAATGAATTATCATCAACTCAGACTTCTGTTTATTTTGGAGGTTCTTTGTATTTTATAGGTGAAGTTATAAAAAAGAACCAATCTCGAAAATTAAGTTAGATATTATTATTTTTTATTAGCAATCTATTTGATCCATTTTTATGAGATTAGGGTAATTAATGATGATTAACCTTAATCCTCCAAAAAAACCATTCTTGTGGTTTGACTGCAAGAATGGTTCTCCTCAGATCTTAGATTTATTCTTATAATATAATAACAAAGCTAACGTTTCGTATGCGATGTTCCATAATTGCTTAAAAATTGGTAACTTTAAAAAGGATGATAAGTATTTCCATCTGGGCATGGTATCCCACAAAATTAAAAATGACTCTGATCCGGAGATCAGCCTACCCTGATGGTAAACGTGCATTCTTCTGAATAAATCTTTTTTTGAGAGGTGATTTATATGTTCATCTCTATCTTTGGAGATATCAACGTAGTTTATATCGCACGTTTTTTTTTTATAATGACTTATTTCAGCATTACAAATATTACATGAGCCATTGAAATATACTTTCATTTTAATTTACACTTGGCGGCACTGTGCCATCTTTCAATAAATCGTAACCCTTTATAACAGCAGGTCTAAGTGCAATTTTATTATACCATCTAGTCAAATTTAAATATTTATTTAAACCAATATGGTGGATTGGATGTCTTGCAATCCAAGGGAATGTTGCAATATCAGCAATTGAATACTCTCTTGCTAAATATTCATTGTTAGATAAATGATCATCCAAATTTTTGTAAATAGTTTCTGCTATTTTAAAATATCGTTGTTCTCCAAATTCACTTTTACCTGGGTTGTAATGATGAAATTGATGATGCTGCCCTAACATTGGTCCAATATACCCCATCTGTGCCATCAACCATTGAGTAGTTAAATTTTGATTTTCACCATAAAACTCACCAGAGAAGTTTGCTAAATATATTAATATCGCACCAGACTCAAAGATAGTCTGGTTTTCATGTCTGAGTACGGGAATTTTTGAGAAAGGAGAGATTTTTTTAAAATCTTTGTGGAACTGTTCTCCTTTATTTAAGTTAATAAATGTAACTAAGTACTTTTCGTTGATCTCCTCTAACATTATAGAAATTTTTCTAGCATTTGGAGTTGAGTCTGCGAATAACTCAAACATCTAAATAAGGCTCATTATGAATTTATGAACAAAATATCCTATTACTAGCAAGGTTAATCCGATCAAGTAAATTAGCCAAAAATTCATATTAAGATTTTTTGCGAAGAAGAAGGGTAAGAAAAATATGTATGAAACAGGTACCCCAATTAGAATACTTTTAGCAAAAATTACAGTATTTTCTGTATTTTTATGCTCTAAGAAAGAGAAGGCGATGGCGATAATACTCGCGATTGGAAGAGCAATAATAAATCCAGACAGCTCTGGTTTTTTACCAGAAAGCCAGCTTGCAAATGCAATTACAAGGGCTGCTAATATTACTTTTAGAGCAAAAATCATGTACAGTATTTTATACTAATAAATAAAAATTAAAGATTATTTTCAGGAACTAAGAACGTTGTAGAGGCCCAGTCACTATGCCAGATTGGTTCTTGTTCATCAGGTTTTGATTTTAATGGATAAATGACAACTGAGTCTAATAGATACTCCTTACCAGGTTCTATATCAAAAGTAAATTTACCCTTCTCATCTGTTTTGATATTTGAAACAGATAATTTAAAGTTTTTATATTTTGAGAAAATTGTAACGAGGTTATTTGGAAGTGGTTTTTTTTTATAATATAAAGTTGCACTTATTTGATTAAAGTCAAAATTTGTATAAGGGTTTTGATCTAAAACAAATTCAAATAAAAGTCCTGTTTTTTTATCTTTTCCTTTACTAGCACTACTTGTAGTAATTAAAGATTTTGCATAACGCCGATAACTCTCTATAAAATTACTTTGGGGGAAGTCTTTATCTAAATGAGTTTGAATTAATTGTTCAAAACCCTTCTCAGAAACAAAATCCTTAAATTTTTGAAATTTTTTGTAATTTACAAATTTATCAGTAGTTTCGTGATAAATAATTAATAAGTCTTCTAACTTTGTCTTTGTGTTTATCGCTGGTACATCACCAAGTATACCTTTGACTTTTTCTTTTTTATTTTTAGAACCAGATATAATTTTAAAGGTTTTAAAATCTTGCGGATTATACATTAAGGCCATGCCTTGAAATTCTTGCCCTACTCTCAAGTGAGCATTTATGATGTTATCATCAAGCTGGTATTTGTTTGGCTCAATCCAAAATTCGTGAGCGCTTACTTGAACAAAGCAAGCAATGAGAGATGAAAAAACATAAAGAATTCTTAAGTGAACTTTGGTAAACATGACTAAATGATTAAGTACTTATCTTTTTTAATTTTTCTATTAAGCCCCTCTCTGCATACACATGAAATTAAACCTGCGATTGTAGATATTACCATTATAGAGGAAAATGCTTCAATTGAATTTAAATTGAATGCTGAAACTGTGCTATCTGAAATCGATGCCTCCATTTATGTTGATACAAATAATTCCCCTCAGTCTCAAAAATATGACGAATTTAGGGCCTTTTCTGTTCAAAAAATAGAAAAGTTAGTATTAAAAGATAAGTCTAAATTTATTTATAAGATCCAAATCAATAGTGAGGGTGAGATTATTCCTCTCTTACTAAATAAAGTAGAGACGTTTGATGAGGCAAACGTTGAGATGCCGAGAGATACTATTTTATATCTCAATTTCGATCTTAAAGACTCTTCTTCGTTTACAATTCAATTTGATAAAAAGATAGGACCTGTTGTAATTAGACAATTTGAAGATTTATCAAAAGAGTCTGTCTTGTTTACAAGTTATTTACAGCCAGCTGAAAAATCGCCCCTTTTGTCCCAACAGTCACAATCCTCAGCAGGAAAAACAATAATTGAATATTTAATTCTAGGAATAGAGCACATTGTTCCTAAAGGGCTAGATCATATATTATTTATTATAGGTATCTTTTTTTATGCAATTAAATTTAAACCTCTATTACTTCAAGTTACTATGTTTACGATCGCACATTCTATTACACTAATTCTTGCTAGTTTTAACTTAATCTTTATCCCTGCAGCAATTGTAGAACCCTTGATCGCTCTATCTATCAGTTATGTCGCAATAGAAAATATTTTTCAAAGACGTTTGGTTGTTCCTCGATATGTCATAATTTTTATCTTTGGATTAATTCATGGTTTAGGTTTTGCTTTTGTTCTTGGAGATATCGGTTTCAATACAAGTCAACTGTTAGTAAGTCTAATTTCATTTAATCTTGGAGTTGAAGTAGCTCAAATAGCAATCATTATTCTCGCGTCAATTATTTTTATTCTACCCTCACGCCAAAGTTGGTATCGAGCATTTTTGCAAATTCCTATTTCTGTTATAATCTCCTTGATAGGTTTATATTGGTTTATTGAAAGGGTATTTTTTTAGAAGTCTACTTTTATATTTCCTAAAATTGATAAAGATTTATCTGCAATCACAATTTCTCCAGAATTTGGATAATAATCAAGAAAGCCACCGACGATCACATAATGAGTGACGAAAACTAGGTTCCCCCCACTATCATCCCATTTGTTAATAAATTCTCTCAATTCCAACATTTGTTTTGTATGATTTTTTTGATACTTACCAGAAAATGTTGAGTTTAATGCACTAAAATTCTCATAATCTCCAAACGCATACCGGGCTGTATCTTGGCAGCGGCACCACTGACTGGAAAAGACAAAGTCTACCTGTATAGAATATTCAATAAATAATTGACCTATTGTTTGGGATTGACGAACTCCTTGTTGATTTAAATTTCTTTGCGTTGAGCAGTCTTCTAATTCAAAGTTATCAGGATCTCCAACCCCTGGAGCATAAGCATGACGAATAAAAACTACTTTACCGCCATCTTTTAACAAATTCCAACTGTTCTCGTTGGAAAAAGAATGGGGGGCAAATAAAAAATAAAAAAGTAGAAAAAAATTAATAACTCTCATTGTTGAGAGTGATACTGATGATAAGCTTGTTTTTTAACATCATTCCAATACTGATCTGCTTCTTCCGCTGTATATTTCCCATAAAGTTGCATCCAAAGTTCAGTGGTTACTAAAGTTAAGGCCTCGTCTTTCTCTTTCCATTCATCATAAATCCAAGGGTCCATAGAAGGCTCAACTCCTTTTTGAGAGAAAAATTTTGCCTCTGAGTGTTTTCCATCAGTCTCAACAGACATTATTTTAGGAGCAAATTCTACATCTTCAAAAAAACGTATGCGTGCAATATCATCGTCAGTTAAACCACTAACCAATATCCCATCAACGCCCGTGTAGTTATCACCAAAAATTATAACTGGGAAATTCTCATCAATGACAAGGCGTAATTCACTTTTAGGTGCAAAAGCAGGAATTATATCCAAATGGTTAGATGTCTTTCCAATAACTTTTTCTAAAACTAAAATAGAACGAAGTGTGCCGTAAAAAAAATAATTACCCATTATAGTTTTAAAAGAATTCTGGAAGTGTTACTTGCTTTATCTTCATTTCTTCAAGGAGTATGCAAATTTGTTTAGATATTTCAATACTATTTGGTGTGTCGCTATGTACACAGATTGAATGTATATTTGTATTTAAAGTATCCCCTGCGCGAGAAATAATTCCCTTTTGTATGAGCATTGCTCGAACGTGTTCACTGGCACTTTTGGGGTCTGTGATTAGAGAGCCACTAACAGAACGAGGTGTGAGTGTGCCATTACTCTCGTAGGTACGATCTGCAAAAATCTCAAGAGCAGTAGCAGTGTCACTCTCCGAGCTCATTTTTGCAAGTTCACTTAATGCTGGCGCAAGTAATATCAAAGAAGGGTAATTTTTTTTTAAATAGCCTACTATTTCAGCAGAGAGATCCTGGTCAATACAAGCCATGTTACTGAGAGCTCCGTGAAGCTTAATGTGAGTCACTTTAGCACCCATTTCTAATGCAAGGTTATGAATAAAAAGTAATTGATCGTTGAGAATTTCATGAATGAGTTGCTTGTTCCAATTGATTTGTGACCGTCCAAAGTTATCTCTATCTAAAAAAGAGACGTGAGCTCCAATTGAAACATTTTTTGTATTACAATAACTAAGTGCTTTAGAAACAACTTCTTTTGAACCCCCATGAAATAAACATGAAATATTGGCAGAGCTAATTTTGTCTATTAGTTGCTTATCAACAGCCTCATAAAAACTATGATTTTTTTCTGCTATATCAGAATTAAAATTAATTTTATTCAAATGCACCAAAGTTACATTAAGATATTAGTGTGTATTTCAAAGGAATAAATTCTTATGGAGACCGAGGGATGGTCTTAGATTTTGGAGATGACTCCTCAAAATCTATATCGATAGAGGTGAATAAAGCATTTTCCACTATTGCAAATCTTGGACTGCCTTTACTTAATATAATTCCTTCATTTAATAAAATTGTGATCATTTTTGAAAATTCGCAAATACGCGATCAAAATAAAGAAAAAATTACTTTAGAGATGAGTGAGATAAAATCTCAATCTCATAAAAGTGCCCATAAAAAATGGAAAATACCTGCCTGTTATGATGAAAGTTTCGCTTTAGATTTAAAGTTAATTCAAAAACTTCATCATATAACAAAAGAAGAGATAATTAATCTCCATACCTCTGAGAGTTACTATACTTATTATATAGGCTTCATGCCTGGATTTCCGTATCTGGGCGATATCCCCTCTCAATTAATTACACCGCGATTAGCCACTCCAAGAATTAATATTCCTGCTCGATCCATTGGAATAGCTAAAAACCACACTTGCATATATCCAAAAATATCACCAGGTGGCTGGAATATTATCGGACAAATACCCTTCGATATATTTGATCTTCAAAACCCTAACCCCTCTCTTTTTTTACCTGGAGACAAGGTAAGTTTTTACTCTGTCAACCACAAAGAGTTTCAGCAAATCCAAAAGAAACATTTTTCAATTAATGAATTGATCAAGGAATACTCCTCATGAACTCACTTGTGATCACCCGTACAGGGACTCATTTAACTGTTCAAGATTTCGGAAGATTTCATTATCAACACTTAGGGGTTTCCCCCAGTGGTGCTATGGACCAACGAATTATTAAAGAATTAGAAAAAATTATACCACTCCATCATAATCAATTTATTGAATTTGCCTATGTGGGACCATCAATAAAAGTAAAGGAGGGCTCTGTAAAAGTTTGTGTAGGTGGAAATTGTAATATGAATATACAAAAAAATAATGGTACTCAAATTATGTGTCAACCTTATAAGAGTATAAATTTATTTGAAGGGGATGAGTTGAATATTCATAATACAATTGAAACTGTTTATGGTTACATCGCAGTTGAACATGGGCTTGGGTTAAATCCTTGTTTAAAAAGTTTCTCTACAGATACAAAGGCGGGAATTGGCTCTATCAATAGGCCGTTGAAAGTTGATGATACCTTTGAAATTCTGGAAGATGTGAGTTCATGGGATCATCTATCCATACCAAACCCTACTTACAAAAAGGAGACAAACTTTAAAGTTTATCCTGGTCCACAACTTCAATTTTTTACAGATCAAGCTCTACAATCGTTTATTAGCACTACTTTTACAATATCAGCTCAAAGCGATCGGATGGGTATCAGGCTCAAAGGAGAGGCGATCCTCAGCTCTGAGTCACACGATATTTTGTCTGAGGGTATTTTACCGGGGTCTATTCAAGTACCCAGTGATGGGCAGCCTATTGTATTGATGCGAGATATCCCCTGCACTGGTGGATATCCAAAGATTGCAATTTTAAAAGAGAAAGATATTTCCAAAATCTCTCAACTTCCTCCTGGAAGCCAAATTACGTTTGATTTACAAACAATCTATTAGCCAAATTTGTATGTATAATTAGAAATGAAAATTTCAAATATTCAAGATCTCATTCCCTCATCGACTAAGTCAAATAGCGCTGTTGCCTCAAGGCAAGATGCTTTAGAAAAATTTAACTCTTTTAATCCTGCACTCTATGCAAAGACAAGAAATTTTCTCAATGGACAAATTTCTAGATTATCTGCTCACATCAAATATGGAATTATTTCAAATAAAGAGATTTATGAACTTGTTCGAGATAAATATGCTTTTAATGAAAGCGAAAAATTTATCCAAGAATTAGCATGGAGAGATTTTTGGAGAAGTTACGCCTATCATCATCCCGATCAACTGTGGACAGATGTGGAAGAATATAAAACAGGATTTCAAGCACATGAGTATCAAGATGACTTGCCTGAAGACATCACATCTGCAAAAACTCCAACACAAGTAATCAATGTTTTTATCGATCAGCTTCTTACTACTGGATATCTGCATAACCACTCACGTATGTATTTGGCCTCTTATATTGTTCATTTTAGAAGAGTGAAGTGGCAGGCAGGAGCAAAGTTTTTTCTCAGTCATTTACTAGACGGTGATATTGCGAGTAATAACTTTTCTTGGCAATGGATAGCGAGTACCTTTGCAGGAAAGCCTTATATTTTTAATTTAGAAAATGTCCATAAATACTGTCACCGCTCAATTGAGATTATAACTGAGAAAAACCAAGAAATAGATGGAAGCTATGAGGAGATTAGTGCGAGGCTCTTTCCCAATTTATGAACCTGATCTTTTTATATGATGAGTTCATGAGGGTGCCTCTAGGCATTGAGGGAAATCCTGTATACATCTTTGACAATACCTTGAGTGAGGGCTACGAACTCAGTGAAAAAATCATTGAAAATAGATACTTTTTGGCCAAAGAGGCAGGAGCTGAGATATATCAGGGAGACACATACGAGATATTGCAAGAAATTCATAGTCAAAATCCCATATCGAAAATCACAACCAAAGCTACTTTTAGGCCAGTGTACCAAGAGTTATTTCAAAAGCTCGGTGATGCATATGATTTAGAGCAATTGCCCGATTACTTCTTGTTACAGGACAATTATCTTCAACCTGCAAAAAGATTTTTTCAGTATTGGAACAAAATCAAGAAAAATTTAAAATACTAGACATGGCAGAGAAGTGTAAATACTGCGAGGGAGAATTATCCGTCATGGATAGCGTCTACATTGAGTCTGAAATTCGAACAGCCCCAAAGAAAGTACAAAACCTAATTAAAAGTCATCACAATCTTGTCTGCTATATGTGTTACAAAAAGCTAAAAGCTATCAAAGTTATCAATACTGAAGATAAAAATAAAAAAGTTAATTAAAGTTTTTTGACTGTTTCTCTTAGTTCGTACTTTTGGATTTTACCCGTTGACGTTTTTGGCAAGACTTGGAATACAAAAGTTTTAGGCATTTTAAAACCTGCTAAATGCTCTCGGCAAAATTTCTTGAGCTCATCTTCCTCAACTGTTTGACCGTCGGCCAATTCGATAAAGGCACAGGGTGTCTCCCCCCCACTTTTCATCAGGCCTTGCTACTACCGCTGCCAGTGATACGGCAGGATGCCTTGTAATAATATTTTCGATTTCTACAGAGGAGATATTCTCACCCCCACTAATGATGATATCCTTTGATCGATCTTTAACTTGGATATATCCACTGGGGTGCATTACTGCCAAGTCCCCGGAGTGAAACCATCCACTTTTCATAGACTCCTTGGAGGCTTCTTCATTTTTATAATATCCCATCATCACAGTGTTTCCTCGGATCATAATCTCACCCATGGTTTCTCCATCAGAGGGAACCGGTTCGAGCGTATCGGGATTCATAACCGATACCATTTCGGTGTGCGGATAGCGGACTCCTTGATAAGCTTTCAACTCAGAGCGCTTATCTTCCGCTAAACTATTCCATTCCTTATTCCAAGCACAGTGAACGACGTGGCCATAAGTTTCAGTGAGCCCGTAAACATGCATAACCTCAAAGCCCAAGGACTCCATTTTTTGGAGAATTGAACTGGGCGGCGGGGCTCCCGCAGTCATAACATAAACCTTATTTTTCAATGCCTTTTGATCTTCAGCTGGAGCATTGGCGATCATATTTAGAACAATCGGAGCGCCTCCAAAATGCGTTACATCATATTCATCGATTAATTCAAAAATTTCTTTAACAACAATATTTCTAATAAAAATCACACGCGCGTGCAGCATCGCCAGAGTCCAAGGATACCCCCAGCCGTTACAGTGAAACATAGGAACGGTATATAGGTACGTCAGGCGGTTAGGCATGTTCCAGGCGCTGATACTTCCCATTGACATTAAATAAGATCCTCGATGATGGTAAACGACACCTTTAGGGTTTCCTGTCGTGCCCGAAGTGTAGCTGAGTGAAATTGCTTGCCACTCATCATCTGGTCTAATCCATTCAAACCCTTCGTCACCTGTTTCTAAAAAACTCTCATATTCTAATTTTCCTATTGCGGGGATATCTCCAAGGCCCGCTTGTTTGTCGTCAATGTCAATGACCGTGATCTCCCTGTCAACTTGTGCTATGGCATCCACTACTACATTGTGAAATTGTCGATCTACAATAAAAACTTTACAGTCACTGTGATCTAGGATGTAAGCAACAGTTCTTGTGTCGAGGCGAGTATTGATTGTATTCACGACGCCCCCCCGTCATAGGCACAGAATAGTGTGCTTCAAACATTTCAGGTGTATTAGCTGCCATAATAGAGACAACATCACCCTTACCAATACCTACTTTTGTTAAAGCGCTTGCAAATCGAGTACAGCGGTCATAAACCTGTCTCCAAGAATATTTTCTCTCTTTATATACTAAAGCTTCGTAGTCGGGATAGACGTCTTTGATGCGGTCAAGGAAACTGATGGGAGTTAAGGGAACAAAGTTTGCATCATTTTTATGCATTCCTTGTTCAAAATTACTCATTAGTTTTTTAGTCTTCTCCCTGTAGACAACATTGCATGGATCCTATCCCTCGTCTTATTGGATTGTATTAAATTTATCAAAGACTGTCGCTCTAAATTATATAAGTCCGCTTCGCTCAATTCTTTTGATTTGGTTGTGTCTCCACCACTAAGGACGTCCGCTAAATGAAGACCAATATCCACATCGTAGCCAAAAATAATGTTTTTTTGCTCCAAACCTAACAAAACTTGGTGCATTTTCTCTTTTACTTCAGGGCCGCTAAGAACGAACTTCGGCTTTTCTGGAGCGGAGTAACCCTCTTTTAAAGCAGCTACTTGTTTGAACGCTTCGACTAAAAGATTATCTCGGTTCAAAACAAAAATATCACTGTCTAAGAAAAATTTGTGCTTTTTGGCTTGGAGCGGAGAGTGTGCCATCAGCCCATACCCTATAATATCAAATACTTGTAGGGCTGCTTGATCGTGATCGCTTGTATATTTATCATCTTGCACCCATCTCCATAACAGTTCTTTACATCCACCACCGCCTGGTACCAGACCCACGCCTGTCTCGACTAGGCCCAGCGTACTATTCATGTGAGCGACCATTTTAGAAGTTTGGCATGCCACTTCAAAACCTCCTCCAATAGCGAGTCCCGCGACAGCACTGACTGTGGGCTTGGTTGCGTATTTCATTTTCTTACATGCAGATTGGAAATCAGATAGGTATTTATCAATCCCTTTCCAGTCTTTCACGTCCGCTAAGCCAATCATGGTATTTAAATCAGCACCGGCGGAGAAATTCATTGCCTCATTATAGACGACAAGGCCTTGATAATTATCTTGCTCAAGGCGATCAACCGACTCCTCTAATATTTTCATCGCATCTGCATTCAGAGCGTTTGCCTTGGTGTGAAATTCACAACACAGTATTTTTTGTTCACGCGGCTCGTCGGTAAACTGCCATACAGTAGCTGCAAAATTTCTAGATAAATGATTAGCGTATTTTTTGTGATCACCGAGTCGGCGTACATCCTCTCCTCGAGAGATAAACTTCATACCTGCCTCATGATCATAAGCTCGTGAAGAGGTGGAGTCGTAAGGCTCTTGTTTTAGTCCAATCATGGTTTTTAATAATTCGGGAATTTCTTGTTTTTCATCCTGAAGTCGTTGAACAAATCTGGTGAGCCCGTACTCATTCAATAATTCAAATGGACCCTCATTCCAATTAAATCCCATCCGAAGGGCATCATCGATGTCTGTCACATTTGATGAGACTTCAGGGATGCAAAAAGCGCTGTAATTAATGATTTTGGCGAGTACTGCAAAAGCATATCGGCCATATTCACTATCGTCATCAAGAAGGGCTTTAATCCCCTCTTTCTCAACTCTTCGAGCAATTTCTAAATCGACTTTATCGAAATCATAATAACTCATATCTGAGGTATTCATCGCCTTGACGATTTCATCATCATCAACGATTGTAGTTTGGTAAAAACCACCAGGACCCTTATTTCCATTAAATCCTTTTTCTAATAATTTCTCGACCAAGGGATGAGGTGCGACCACATCCATAAAGGGATCATTTTCTTGTAATTCTTTTTTAAAACTTGCAAGCACATCTTTCATCAGATCAATTCCAATGAGATCGTATAATCCAAAAACACCTGTTTTAGGAATTCCTAAAGGTCGACCAAATAGTGCATCGGCGATTTCTACTGGAAGGCCTCGCTCTAACGCTTCATACATCGCGACCTGCATCGCGTACACACCAATACGATTACCGATAAAGCCCGGGGTATCGTTACAATTTACAATTCCTTTACCCAGTTCATTTTGACAAAAGTCACGAAGGCCACTCATCTTATCTTTGTTCATCGTTGGTGTTTCAACAATCTCTAATAATCTCATAAATCGAACGGGATTGAAAAAGTGCGTAATACAAAAATCAGCTTTCATGGTATCTGACATTTCTTGAGTCAAAATTGAAAGAGGAATGGTAGATGTGTTAGATGAAATGATGGAGTTGGGGCTACGAACTTTATCAATTTGAGAATAAAGCTTATGCTTGATGTCTATACGCTCAACGACTGCCTCAATCACCCAGTCAGCATCTTTGATTTCATCAAAGTCATCTTCGAGGTTACCAGGTTTAATATGTTCCAGACGGGAGCGCTCCACTAAAAGGGGTGGGTCTGACTTTTTAATTATATCTATGGCGTTTTCTGAAATTTGGTTCGCTGACTCCTTACCCTTTAGATCGAGTAGGATAACTTCGCGATTGGAGTTAGCTAAATGAGCGGCAATACCAGAGCCCATTGTGCCTGCTCCTATTACAACAATTTTTTTAAACGCAGTCATGATTAAGCACGAGATAATAGCAAAAAGAGTCCTTGTGTTAAGAGTAATCGACCCCAATTCCCACATATTTTGACACAACCAAAAAATACCTATAAATAATGATTTTTTAGTAATATTCATAGGTTTTGGTCTTTCTTTTGGTCTTGGAGACAAACTCGAAGGGGTCAATCCAGCACCCATAGCGAGAATCGTGACCAAGATCAGGACTGTAAGCACGGATGCGTTGATGGATCGCTAGTTTCTTATTTTTCAACCGTTCGGTGGGTTCGTTCATCGAAATCACTAAATCCAACTCTCCCACCTCCGCGCTACAAGAAACCCCTCCAACAGATACCTGACAATCCCCTCGAACTTCCACCCTCTCCTCTAAAGGCTGAGGGAGTTCAACCAGCTCATCACGAGACGGAAGCACAAAGTGTATGCCAGAGTCTTGAGTGTAACGATCCTCCAATCGAGAGGATTGGCTATAGTCACTGATTAAATGAGAAAGCGGTTTCTGCCTTCGAAGCCAATAATATTTCCTCATGCATACCTACCCTGCTTCATCTCTAATAATTTTTCTAGTAACTTGAAATACTTTGAAGTGGTGCGTGTTTGAATTTCTTCTAAGACCATTAAGCTTTGATGGCTATTCACATCTCGTTTAAAGGCAATAGCTAGCAACTCTTCACTTTTTTTTAATTCAAGCTTCTCCCCTTTCTTCAAATAGCTCCTCGAAAGTTTTCGAGTTCTGCGAAAATCTAGAAGCAAATCAGATCGGTAGTAATCTAACATCTCAGTGCTTAAAACAGCACTTTCCATAGAGGCTAAGCGTCTAAACTTCCACGCACAAAAAATAAATTGATCGACTAAATCATTTTCAAGAATATTTCGGGGCTGCCAATGATCGACCATGGCTCGGTGGTACTGCTCAAACTCTGCCAGATCTTCACCCAGCGCAATATACTTATTCGAGTATCCGCCATGACAGTAGGCATTCAAACAGGATCGCTGTTTACCCCTCTCCGTCACCGGACCGAGTCCCAACGAGCCATTTCTTTTACTCGCCTCTATTTGTTTTGCCGAGCGGACCTTCACCAGCACCTGTCCAATAGCTACCCTACTCAGCATCGTCTTCTCCCATCATCGAAATCAGGAAAGAGGCGCCGCATTCGCTGCAGATACTCTGTTTTAGGTTTAGGGATAATCTCCTCTTTTCTCATAAACCCATCTTCATCATAAATAAATTTATATTTTTTTTTAAGCTCTTTAGGCCGACGGACGTAATACCGATGGTTGTAAAAAAATGATGCCATGATCACTCCTTTGTTGTTGTTTATTAGGAGAGATTATGAGTGTTAGCAGGTATCTTTCACCTACGGGAAACCTTTCTGTCCCGTTTTTTTTGTTCTTTATCTAGCCAAATATATTGTTGAAATTCGGGCTTTCTTTTCAAATCTTCCCATTTTCGAATGAGTGATTTCCAATGATCTTTTGCCATAGAACGACCCAGTCTTGTGTAATATCCATCTAATGCCTGCATATGGGTAAATTCATCATGATAATATAATTTTTTAGCTGCCTTCTCATGTGAGCCATATTTTTCGACAAAATGCTGATAAATCTCAAGGAAACGTTGATCCATCTTAACTTCATCTCTATGCTTAAATGGTTTCTTATTAATTAAATGACGAGCCAACTGCTGCCAAAGTATTTTATAATTAGTGCTCATAATTATTTACTAAAACTATATAAATTAAAATGATGAAAGTAACCTCTTTAGACTTATTCGCAGGTATAGGTGGTATGAGAATTGGTTTAGAAAAGGCATTAAAAAAATATCGCTTCAAACATGAATGTGTCATGGCAAGTGACATAGACAAATATGCCAAAGAAACCTATTTAAATAATTTTCCATCTACTCCTTTTATTGGTGATGTTAGTGACTTAAATAATGAGAATAAGATTAAAAAAATTATACCTAAACATAACCTTTTATTAGCTGGTTTTCCATGCCAGCCCTTCTCCAGAGCTGGACACAAAAAAGGACTTGAGGATACTAGGGGTACTCTTTTTTATTATATTGCTAAAATATTATCTAATAAGAAACCTGATGCTTTTATCTTAGAAAATGTCAGAGGTCTAAAAGAACATGACGAAGGGAAAACCCTAGAAATAATGCTTAAAGTTTTAAGAAAGAAATATTTTGTTCCCGACCCAAAAGTATTAAATTCAAAAGATTTTGGGCTACCACAAAATAGGGCAAGAATTTTTATCGTAGGAATAAGAAAAGATCTCTATAAAAAAAAATTTATTTTCCCAATTGGAAACAAAAAAGAAACTTATGTGGGTCAGATACTAGAAAAAAGAGTTGGTAAAAGTTTTCAAATAAGTGACAGGCTATGGGACAGTCATGTGAAGCGTAAAGAGAGAAACAAAAAAAATGGTAAGGGTTTTGGGTATAGCCTTTTTGATAAGCATGATCCCTATACAAGGACTCTATCAGCGAGATACAACAAAGATGGTAGTGAAATTTTAATTAAAACAAAAAAGAACCCTAGAAAATTGACTCCCAGAGAATGTGCAAATTTACAGGGTTTTCCTAAATCATTTAAACTTACGGTCTCAAATGCTCAGTCCTATAAACAATTTGGAAATGCTGTTTCAGTTGATGTTGTAGAAAATTTATCTAAAAGTCTTATTCAAAGTTTATATTCAAAAAAAATTAATCGATAAAATCTTTAAAGAAGGATATCTCTCGATTATCTATTTTCCCCGATATCAAAGATCTATTTAGAAGTCTATTTCCTTCTTCACAAGATGTTTCGGGAAGCAAACTACAGCTATAACATGCAGCTATATTGGTTCCATCAGTGCCTTGTTGATCGTTCTCAATGCAAAGAGGATCATATGAACACCACAATGAAGAGTTTATTGCTTTTTGGACATTTTTCTCTAATAAAAAGGGCTCACACTGTCTAATCAATCCTCCATAAGATCCCTCACTATCCCCTGAGGCTGTATAAATCAAAACACCGTTCATTGGATGATTAGGGTTAGAATTGCAATAAATTCTCTCTCTTAGCTCTGTAGCGCTATATCCACACTCATAACTAAACTGTTTGATAATTAAATGAGAAAAAGTATGCAGAAGGTAAAATTTATAACTAATGTTTCTATTATCTAAACCCATATTTTTTCTAAAAGAATTATATCTATCAATTGATTTATCCATGCTACTCACAAGTTCATTATCAATAATATCTTTCTCCCATTTTGAAATTGAGTCTTGATTAAATTCAAAGAAAATTCCCTCACCCCTCACCTCAATACCAGGGCTCCATCTCTCACCATTTTTATCTGTTTCGACAACTGATTGAATTCTATTATCTTGGGATAATGTTAAACTTTCAGGATCATGCGGCTCAATTCTTGTGAAGCCATAAAAAGCTCTGATTTCTCTGAGCTTTTCAACTTTATAGATATTATCAAAGATATTTTTAAATTTTTCAGAAAACAAAGAATTATCTATTTTTTTAATTATTAGATTTTTTTCCTTATCAAATTCTTGGTTGATAATAGCCTCATATTCTTGAAGTCTAAATTCTTCTTCACTTAAATGTTCAGATTTATTGACACTTAGATTTATATATTTCTTTTGAAACGCCTTTTTTAATTCATCAACATTTACATTAAATACAGTTGCAAAAGCATTTAATTGCTGGTCGATTTGATCATCAATATTGGTTTGTGCTAAATCTATAAGCTTTTCATTATGTTCTTTAAAAATTTTGTCTATATCTTTAGAGAACTCAACTTGACTTTTTGGAAGGTAAATTGATGATTTTGTTATTGGAAAATAAGCGTTCGAGGCTCCTTGCTGCATGACTTTTAATGTTTCTTTGCATTTATCATAATTGGCTCCTTGCCATGGCTTGGACCCAGTACAATTTTCTTTGCCAATGCCAGCAGTCATCACACCTTGAAATGTTTTGAATTTTTTGCAATCTAGGCACACAACTCTAATTGATGAAATGTTTTCTTGATCTTCAAATTTTAATCTATGACTTGTATCTTCGTCATCAATTTCATAATCATGTATCCAAGCACGGTACGGAAAATCTTGGACATGACCTTTTTTACATACAGCGATAAATCGTGAAGGTATAAGTTTAGGCAATCTATCAGGGTTTTGTTGTTTTGTTTTAGAACAAATATTTTTAATATTAGTTATAGATCCATTACAAAAAAGGGGATCGTGTTTCTTTCCATTAGCATGTTCAGCTGTCAAAGAAACTTTATTCATATATCCACACCTAGGACAATAATGCCATCTCGGAAATCTAAAGGCTTTTATAGTTCTCTGCTGCATTAAGTGGGAACTGTGTTTAGAAAAATAAACTGGTGGAACTTTAAAATGATCAACTCCCAGTCTTTTTTGAAGTCTCACATCTCTAATTCTCCATTGGGGGGGATAGTCACCAGATGCCCAGTACGCCGGACTAGATAAAATGACACTATCGTCATTAATAGTGGGCATGATACTTCCTGGACCATAAACAGATAAATATTGGGGTATTCTTATATCAACTTTTTTGGGAAAATATTTGAATCTTTTATTATTGTTTGACAATTCTATTAATCCTTACTTGTCCTTGTCCATCAACTGTTCTCATATTTGTTAATGTTTCTATCGCATCGTCCCAGTTCTCATCTAAGGAGGTATTGAATGGTTTAAGCAAAGGTTTTTTTTGATTTAATTTCGTAATATCCATATATCCATAAATCTCAGGCTCTAAACTTTTCCATTTTTGGAAAAAACTATCTATTAATTCTTCAATTTCAGATTTCTCATTTTCATAATATTCAGGTTCGCAAATTTTAAACCTCTCAAGGACAATTGATTTAACTTTTGTTATGAGTTCCTCATCTACTAGTTTTATGGAAGGTTTATCTTCAAGACTCTCATCACCAATCAATTTCACTAAGGTTAAAATCACCGAATGTAATGCTCTTTCTAGAAGATTTTTGGAAAAAGGAGTAACAGATGTAGGTTCCACATAGCTATATATAGAGGAATGATAGTGATCAAATCTCTCAAAGTGCGATCTATCTCTTGATTTCGAGGTGTTGTATATTGTAAAAACCAAGCCTAAATCAGATTTGCTTCTACCAACTCTACTAGATGCCTGAATATATTCTGAAGTGGTTTTTGGCTGACCATTGATGATCATTATATTTAATCTCGAAATATCAATACCTACTTGGATCATATTCGTTGCAAGACAGATATCTACAACACTACCGCCGCTCATTTTTACTTCTTTATCATCAGTACCAATAATTTTATTTTGCTGTAATCTTTGAAAGTATTTTGTCAAATTAGACTCAGTTTCTCTACTGGTTAACTCTACCTTGCCTTTGTCTGAATAAAGATATCTTCTAATATGTTTTTTTTTCTCATTTTTTGAGGAAATATTTAGGCGGTCATAATACCTTCTCAGGGTATTTCTTATATTATTTTCGATTAGCGTATTAGCTTGGTTCAGCTCTCTAGTAGAATTAAAATACAACACACTAGTCCAATACATATCGGCAATATGTGGATCACCTTCATTGAAAAGATGGAGCTTAGGTTCCTGTGCGATGTAAGCTGTAAGTCTTGATAAGGTAATTTGTTGTGATGAATTTGCAGAAAAAAATATTCCAACATACATTCTTCCTTTTTTTTCTTCTTTAACTTCAGCAAAATAAGAATTTCCCATTTTACTTAACTGAGGAGGAAACAAATTACTCTGCCTACCATATAATGATCTTATTTGATTTTGAGAGTTTGAAATTGTAGCTGTTGAAGCAATGATTTTAGGCTTAATGCTCTTTTGATTGATCGTATCTTCGCATAACTTTTCTATCATTAACTCAAAAAAGCCAACCATAGAACCTAATTTTCCAGAAATTAGATGTAGCTCATCTTGAATAATTAGCTGAGGTTTAATTTGATTTGGATTTTTCTTGTTGAAGAAAAGTTTCTTTACCTCTTTAAATTTCCAAGGTGTGATTGCAAATTTATCGACAGTTGCAATTATTAAGCTTGGCTTTTGCGTATAAAGAACTTCATCAACTGTATACACAGGAAGGCCTTCATGAAAATCACATTTTGTGTTTTCACAGTAATAATCCCCATCGTCACCGTATCCTTTGGTTGTTAAATCCTCTTGATTTTTTTGTAGTGGCCCCATTTCAGTTCCACACCAAGGACAATTGAGCAAAACTAAGTTAGTTCTTTTGCCGTTTTCTCTTATTTCATTTTTTATACTTCTCCATCTTTCTTTAGTGTTTGGCGACGAATTATTACCCACAAATAATCCAATGGATATTTCTTTTTCTCCAAGGAGACTCAAATTACCTCGTCTAATTTTTTCCATCGAGCAAATTAATGATTGGGCACGTTGGAATTGTTGGCCAGTAAGGAGGCGAAGTGTATATCTCATCAATATATAATTTCCGAAAGATTTTGAGTTTATAATTTTGTTATAAAAAATTGTAAAAGCAGAAAGTCCAAGATATGCCTCTGTTTTTCCACCACCAGTTGGGAACCAAAGAAGGTCTACAATGTTTCTAGAGGGGTCGTCTTTATCAATAATCGACTTTAAATTAATTAGAATAAAAGCTAATTGAAATGGTCTCCATAAACCTCTTTTTATATTAGCTGCATAATCTTCATAATTAGTTATGTCTATTTGATAGTTTTCTTCAGAATATTTAAAGTTATCTTTGTCCCAAATATTCTTTTTTCCATTAAATCCATTTTCAACAATATGGTAATGACATTGCTGCATAATCATTGACTGATTCATTAATTGAAATGCTTTTAAACAATGGGGGCTAAAAATATCAGAGCCTCTGCTAATTAAAGATAGTCCTTCTTTTATTCGTCTTTTAATATTTTTACATTGTTCTAAATTTCTTAAAAAAAAGAAATTCTCACTTTCAGACATATTGTCTTGTTCGGCAGAAGTTTTAATTATCCAATCATCATAATTTGAAATCAATAAATTAACTTGGTTAGAAATATAATTTTCATCCTTGCTAAGTTTAAACATTGACAGCTCAATTGCCTCATTGGGCTCTACTGGATGAGTATAGTGTTTTGGCATAGATACTGTGTACACAGAATTACATAAACTTTTTATAGGATCATTCCAACTACATGCACAACCATGACCAATAGCAAAATTCTTTTTATCTCTATTTAAAAAATTTGAATTATATAGATCATAAATTAGATCATGGTATTTCTCTCTCTTGAAATTATCCTCTTGGTTAAGAATAGTTTCAAAATCTGATTTGAAAGAAATGAAACAATTTTTATTATTTAAACTATTAATTCTTAGATTGGCTTGAAAAATACATTCTTGGTTATCAATTTTTGGTTTTTCTCCCGGTGCTTGCTCTTTTTGAATATTATTAATAAGAGAAGTGGTAATAAAAAAAAGTCCTTTATGTGATTTATACGTTCTGCCCTCAATATGAATTTTTATTTTGTCATCCTCAAAAAGATGGTCAATTTTAAAATTTTTTTTATTTGACAATTCATCAGCACGTAAAATATAGCTAAGATTCCTCTTATATCTAACATAACCACTAATATTTTTTGAAAACTTTTCATCAGAAGGCATTGATTTATATAAATCTTGCAGATTATTTAATAATTCTTGAATTTTATTTTTATCTAATGAACTTACCTTGTTGAATAAAGATAAAAGTCTTTTATCTGTTTTATCATTAATGTCTTGTTTACAGATTTTTCTTATAGGATTAATGATGTTACCAAAATTATTTTCATCAATTCCTAAATCTTCATAATAAATATTTCTATCAAGACTAAACTCTTCATAAATATTTAAAGATTGATTAATATAGATTACTTCTAAAAAAAGTAATTCAATAATTTCATCCTCTATATTATCAATTTTTTTATAAACAGATATCTCATCTGCTATTACTTCAATATCATCAGAAAAATCTGTGATAACTGTCAAACCCAAAGAACTAGGTAAATATTGATTTGCTAAACTTATATTAGTGTCTTCTGCAGATTCAGTTTCTACTTTCTCATTTTCATTATCCTCTATCTCAAAACTATTGTCATTATTAGCAACATCTTCTCTTCCATACTTTATTTCATCTTCATTTTCATCTGAACTTGAAATATCTTCTTGGGTTTCGTTGCTATCAATAATTGATCTTTGTGGAAATAAAACTCCTGCACCATATTTATTTTTGGGCCCTGGTTGTAAAACTATTTCAGTTTCGTAGTCAAAAAAAGATTTAGATAATTTATATTTATTGGGAAATAAATTTTTGAAAGTCTTTATGTCTGGCCCAATTGACTCTTGATATATTTGATCATATAAAGAATTTCTAAAGCTATTTTCCGTCATATACATCATATTCTAGCAGCCTATTGTATATTTGCTGTATTTTTTTACGAAATTTTTCGTTTATCAAAATTTTTAAATTGCTCTTGGCTCTAGTTAAAGCAATGAAGTGATATAAATTTTCTTGTGCATTACTAAAATCTACATCTATATAAATTATAGTTGAGGCCTCTAATCCTTTGAAACCTTGTAATGTAGAAAAATATACTTGATCTTTTTTGTATAAAAATGAGTGGATATTCTTCTCTGTTAAAATTGTTAAATCAAAATTTACATCTGCAAAATTAACTTTATTAAGTAAAGAATTGGGAAGTGTGAATTTAGATAAAAATACAATACCTTGTTTAATTAACTCGTAGTCAAAGCTCTTAATTATTTCAGATATTTTAAAAATAAAATCATCTTCGTTTGTAAAATATTGAATTTCTGGAACTAGATTGCTTTTAGTAACTAATTTGAATGGTAAATGATTATATTCTCCAAAAGCGGAAGCATACTTACCTATATTAACTGTATTTCTGTAATTTTTCTTTAATGTGCTTTTCCAAAAACTATCAAAAAATGAATTATAGTTTTTTAAAGATTGTCTTTTATAAATATTTTGGTTTTCAAAATCACCAAAAAAAACTAGTGAACTTTCATCAAAAGTATTTTTTAAAAGTAAGTTAATAAATTCAAGATTTAAGTCAGATAAAATATCTTGTGCTTCATCAACAATAATAAAATCAAATTTATATTTTTCATCTATTGCGGCGATAGCAAATCTAGGAAGTATCTCATCAAAAACTTCGCTATCATTTTTGCCCTCTATTGAATTTTTATAATCAACCTCTAAAGATGATTGTCCAACTATTTTTCTCATCAAATCATGAATAATAAAACAATTTTCATTATTCATATTTTCATTTTCCAATTTAAATTGAACAGATGTTTTGATTAACTTATTAAAATAAAGAAAACAAACTTTGTGAGTCAATGAAACTCTCTTATATAGCTCAATAGCTAAAAAACTTTTACCGGTACCAGGTGGTCCCTGAAATAAAATCTTTGGATTTGAGTCTAAGTTATCTTCAATATTGTCTAATTGATCTTGCTGTTCAGTTGAAAAACTACAAATTGCTTCATCTACTAATTGATTTAAATAAGATAATTTTACAACAAATTGAAAGTCAGGTCTTAGGATCTGCTTAATTGATTTCATTAATTTTTGATCAAAATGTTTATTTTTAAACTCGAATTGCTTTGAATTATTAAGTTGCAAATTAACTGACTTAATTAACCTTTGAATGAAATCTTCATCTGAATTGAAATCATCATGGCAAGTAAGGTCTTCTCTATTGATGTCTGAGGGTAATATTGGTCTAGTACATTCGGGAAACATGACATGCATACCTAAAGATCGATTAGATATTTTCTCCCATATAATTTTATGGTTATCTTTTAATCTCTTATGAATAACTTCATTGAGTTTAAACATACCATCCTTTGCTTGTTGGAAAGGAGATTTGGTTAATTTTTCATAGTTTCCCTTATACCTATTGAATATGGTCCATACTCCGTCTTCACATTTAAGATGAGAGGATTTAGCTTCAATACAAATTATTCCAAATTCTGGAATAAGAATAACAAAGTCTATTTCTCCAAATCTATATTTATCTCTGGAAGTTCCAGGAGGTAAACCCAAGGAATGCAAAACAATCCAATTTTTAGTTTGCTTATTTTTTTCAAAAATTTTAAATATTTTTTTTTCAGCCGAACTTTTCGTATATTCAAAAATATTTGGGGGATAACATTTAGCCATTAAGGAATATAAAGTCTGTTCACATGACTAATTGGCACACTAAAGTTTACCGTACGAACAGTATCTATCTTAAGAACCCATCCTTCAGGATTTTCTGAATTATCTCCACCAAGTTGTACGGATCCATTTTTATCTATATCGACCCTTATTCTATCATTATGTATATTAAAAATATTATCATTAAATATATTCACAGTTTGTTCGAGAATTCTTTTAGTTAAATCTCTGCCTACACTTTGATGTTTAGATCTGATTAATTGTGCTGAGTTATAAACTTCCCTTAATTCTTTATCTGAATATCTAGAATCACATATTTTATTTATTAAAATTAAATCACTATATTCCTCTGGACAATAAACATCACCGTACAGCCAATTGTGTAAAGTGTTTCTTGTTTTTTTAAAACCAATTTTTTGTAATTGAAATAAAATATCATCTGTGTCAAATCCTTGACCTGTATTAAATTTATTTTCTAACATATTTTTCCATTTTTCTGAATTTTTCTTCAAAACTTCATTTTCCTCATTGTTTGAAATCCTTTTAGTCTCTTCTTCATAAATTACTTTATCTCCGGTATTTCTTATAATTATTATGTCATCGTATTGAAAATTTGATGAATTGACTTTAGATATCTCAAACTTCTCATCCTTCTCTTGATTAATGATTTTATAATCGTGATTTTGATAAAAATAGGCCATACCTCCGCACTGAAATTTTAGGAGTATTGGAATTACTTGCTCCTCATTTGATTGATAAGACTCAAAAATTGGCCTATCCAATAATTCATCTAAATTTACAAGACGCATTTTATCGTCATCTAAAGATTGTTCGACTTTATCTTTAGATGAAATAGTTTCATATTTTTCACCAAAAATATTTATTTTCTCATTATTGTTGCTATCAAATTTAACGAGTTCCAACCAAGCTTTTTTGGAAAAAAACTTTTTATAAAAATTATGTTCAAAATTATTACATAAAAATGTTATTTTTTTTGATAATTGTGAGAAAATAATCTTGTGAAGATAATCTCTTTTTATGTAGCAACACACTAACATTGACTCAAAAGTAGGTAAATCTTGGGTTTTATTTAAAATATTCTTTAAGGTTAAAAAGGTGCAATTTGGATATTTGTTTTTTAATTGGTCATTAAAGTTAAAATTATTTGGTATTATAACCAGTGTATCTTGATTATTTATTCTTAAAAATTCGTTTATTTCCATTATTTTATTCTCAAAAAATATATTTTTTTTAAAAAACTCTTTAATTAGTGAGTTTATTTTTTCAAAAGAGGATATTTTGTTGGTATCGAGATCAAATTTTTTTATCTCTAATATTTCAGAGAATATTTGAATTGATTGTTTAGCTAATTTAAATTTTTCATTATTTTCGATATCAATTAAATCATTTGATCTAAATATAGTATTTGTAAGTTTAGATAAAATTTCTCTTTCTTCTTCACCAAAGTTTTTTAAATCTTTTGTTAGTTCAAAATACAAATTACATATTTTGTCAAAATCAGAGTCTATATATTTAACAAAATTGTAATCAAATTCCTTATAATCAGAAATACGTTTTGAAATTGATTTTTCAAAATTAGTATTTGAATTGATTAAAGTATTCTCTGTATTCCTATCATTGCCATACAATAAGTAATGGAAATTTTGTTTTTTTATTAAATTAATTTGATTTATTTGATTAGGGTGAATAAATAGAATTATTTTATTGTTTTGAGTAAATCTATCCACCCAAGTATCTTTATTAACAAGGGAGTTTATATTATTCACAAATAGAGTTTGATTGTGATCTGCTAGTTCAAGATTCTTAAGACTATTTGTATATTCAAATACAGTCGCATTATCAAAAATCTGATCCTTATACTTGTAATGAGTTCTTAGACTTTTTTTGTTTATGAAAGATAACGGAAATTCATTGATATAAATTTTCTTTGCTTGGTCATTTTGGAAGTAATAAGTATCCAAAAAGTCTAAGTGATTATGTTTCTTGTTTCTATTAATCAAAAATATATTTTCTTCTGTGAGATTTTCAAAGTTATAATTATTTTCTTCTTTGAAAAAATCTTCCAACTTATTAATGTTTTTTTTATTTTTGAAAGAGGGAAATTTAGAATTTCCTTTGGGTGCTGACCTATTTGTTCGAACGATTTTATTTTTTTCATTTAGCAAGTGCTTATTTATCTCTTTGGAATTAACATCACTGATATAAATTCTATTGAAATATTGATTCATACCTTGACCTACTTGAGGAATTTGTTCTGTAACATAATTATGAAATATGAATATTTCGTTGTTAAATGGTTCGATGTAGCAATTATCTCCTTGACGAGGAAATTCCTTATTATGATTAGAAGTGTTGAGTGATTGAGAGAGAGAATATAAATAAAAAACGTTATAGAAATCTTTTTCATTCAATGGCAAAATTATTGAAATTTTATTTGAATTAGAATTCTTTATTAAAGACACTAATTCTGTGTAAATTTTATCGTAATTATCGAGGCATATATTCTCTTTATTTTGAATTTTCAAAGACTGCATTTTTATTAATTAAATAATCATAAATTAAATTGTGATTTTAGTGAAAAAAAAGATTTACTATTTCACTAAATAATGACATTAAAAGTTATTGTGACTCTTATATATTTTTAGTTAAGCGCCCATTATTTTTTTATGGTACTTAATTTTTGTAATTTTAAATTAGAAATTAAATTTTTATTAATAAACAATCTGAAAAAAACAAGAATTAGTAAAAAAGATGAGATTTCTAAAACTATAGAAAAAAGTAAATAAATTTGTTTATTATTATTCGCATTATTAATTTCAATGTTTAGATTATCAATTTCTCCTAAAGTAGCACCTGCTTCTTTTTGCAAAACTCTATAAAATTTCATAATTTCGTATAAATAATCTTCAAAAATGGAATAACTAGATAAATTTTCAACTTCTAATTCTTCAATATTTTTTTTTAAATTTTCGAAATTTCTAATGGTGGTTTGATCTATAAACTCTTTTACATATTTATTTGAAATCACTATTTCCATAAAATTTGAAGTATAAAATTTCAAATTAGATAATAAATCATCACTAAATAATCTAAAATTTAATGACATCTGAATTGATTCTAAATACTCACTGTTTAAAGATGTAAGCGAAAAATAAGAGGATTGTATATTTTGAAATTTATTATTTAACTCTGGTATTCTTTCCTGCATATTTCTAATATTCCCCTCTGCTTGAACAACATATTGCTGAATTGCCAAAGATCCAAATTGTAAAACACCAGCTATGATCAAAATTATAAATCCTCTTTTACTAATTTTACTAAACTTCTTCACTACTTCTAATATCCACAAACTGAATTACGATGAAGATTAATAATTGCAAAACAAATGAAATTAAAATGATATTTGTCGATAATTGAGATGTTTCATTTTTTTTTAAATTGAGATCTATTATTTTTTTATCGACTTCATTTTTAGCAGATTGAAATATACTTAAAGCATTTTCAAGTAAGCCCCTAGTTTCAAAAATAGAGTCTATTAAATTTCTTTGAAAAGTTCTGAAGTCAGTATTAGGATTTTCACTATTAAAATCAATACTTTTAAGAACTTCAACTGCTTTATTATACCCCTCCTCTAATTCTTCAATATCATATTTAGATAATTGTTCATTTGTGAAATTGTATTTCATATCTCTCGCTGAATTTTTAAGTTGCGTTGGCATTTGATTAAGAATTTGGAAAATTCTAAATGTTATTGTTTGTTCTCGATCAATTTCTTTTTCGAATGTTTCATAGGTAATATTTATAATGTCAGAAGTTTGAGTAAATCTCCTATCCGATTTATGAAGGTTTTCACTAATTAACTGAACCCATTGATTGTAAATTCTTTGTTTTGTTTGTTCTTTTGAGATTTGTAAAGAAATATCATTTATTTTAATTTCATAGCTAATTGAGATTATTGAGGCGATCAGTGCAAAAACTGTTAAAAAAATTGCAAGGTCAACAACTCTTTTTAAAGTTGAGTAATCAAAAAAGTTTATAGAATTTTTAAGATGAACTAATCTTAATCTCAAATAATTACTGTCGGAAAGGGTCTCTTGAAGACGGTTTTTTTAATTTTCTTTTCATATTAATACTATTTCTTGAAGTTCCAACTTCAGCAACAAGTTCCTGACATTGTGCGAGAGAAACTGCTGCGTTATAACTACCATCTAAAACTAAACCTAGTAAATCTCTGTCATTATATGTGAATCTAATTGAGTCCATCTTTGCAAAGGTTACAAGAAATTCTGCTCCAACTACAAACTCTATACCTTTATGATCACCATAGCTCACTACTTCTGCTTCACCAATCCACTTATCAGCAAATGGTTCAAAAATTACACCCATTTCATGGATATCTCCAACTTGTAGGCTACTCCATAAAGGGTTCACAAGATGCAAATAAACATTTTCAGCGTTTTGTCTGTTATCAACATAAACTGAGAGCATTTCTCCTCCTTCATATACTGGTGAAGATGTATAGCAGCCAAAATTTAGATGGGGAAGTATACCAATTTCCCAGCCACCGATTTCATCATAAAAAATGGGATCATCATTACTGGCAGAATACAATGATGAAAAGTTTGTAGTCATCAAAAAGAGCAATAATAAAATTAATTTCATTAATTTATAAAACCAAAAATTATTGCAATTAACAATGAAAAAATAAATCCCACTAATGAAATTTTAATAAAATCTTTATAAAGTGAATTTGTAGTCTCGTATTTGAACTTATAGGTTTCTAGCTTTGGTAAGAAAATTAAGCAACCTGTAATTAATATTATGTCAAAACCAAAAATATAATAGTCAACATAATTTTCAAATAATACTTTACTGTCAAATGTGTAATTATGCAAGCCATGCAAAAATATAGGTACCACTAATGATAGAGAAAGAATTATATTTTTTTTAAATTTTACTAATCTTGACTTCGCAATAAGAATACCCATTATAATTCCTAAAGACACATGCCCTATTAAAGCCCACCATCTATTTTCAATAAATTTAATCATTGGCTCCAAACCATAGTAGTCGTAAATAAGGTAATTATAATTTTCTGCAACAGCATAGCCCAAACCAACTGTTACCCCATAAATAACGCCATCTGATATTTCATCAAAGTACGTACTCTTATAAACAAATAAAAAAATAATTGAAAATTTTAAAAATTCTTCAAGAAAGGCTGCTCGAAAAAAAGCATTTAGGGAATAAAAATGCTGATTATCAAAATAATTTACTAAAAAAGGATCTACAATAGTAATTAAAAGATCTAAAGGAATAATTATTATGTATGTCAATGCAAATGTTGAAAGAACCATCGTTATTGGTTCTTTGTTTTTTTCTCTAAGTAAAAATAAACCTATTAATAATATTGCAGGTATTATATTAAGCGATAAATAAAAAAAGCTAGGCGTATTATTTTGTAATATGGATATCATTTATTTACTTAAATATATCAGCGCACCAATAACAGAACTTGATAAAATATAAGAAAATGGAGCTAATACTCTTAATTTTAGATCAATTGGATTAAAGTCTCCTGATAGTTTGTCTCTTCTATAATCATAATATGAATAAATTGTCACAAAAGTAGCTAAGCCAGAAAATAAATATGAAATTAGAATAAAAGAGTCGAGAATAGTTAAGCTATTTAACTTTGGAATATCCGCATTAACAGCAAAGTTGTATGCAATCAAAGCTAATAAGCATACTATGGAAACATTCAACTTCGCTTCTATCTCATTATTTCTAATCCAAAATACACTAAAGGATAGGAAAACTAAGAAAATTACGGGTATCATAATCTTTAATACATAGTAATTAAAATTTCTCTTAAAACTAAATTCATAGGTAATGTTTGCATACTGATCACCATTTAAAAATGTAAAAGGTTCCTCGTAAATATTATGTGAACTCAAATTAAATTCGTGTAATCCAGAGAGCTGGGATATTACTTTCTTGTTCCACTCAAGCTGAGATATTGGATTTTCTCCATAGAAGTCAGCAAATAACTGATCATAATTATCAATTAAATCATCTGTACCAAGAGAAGGATATTCAAAGTTTAAAAAAACTTCTATTTCATCAAAAGGAAATTTTTTGTAATAATTTTCATTAACTATTTCTATTTCTTTTTCTTGTTGATATTCAAACAACCAATAACTTCCATCGTAACTTTGATCATTTGATACTTTAAATACATATAAATAATTATATTTTGTCTTAATATCTTTATTTGTTCTTAAATCAGGTAAATAAACATGAATTCTTTCAAAAATTTTCTTAATTTGATCATCATTTGTAAATTCACATGACTCAGATGAAAGGTTTGGGTAACGGTCATTAATATAAGACTCAAATGTTTCATTAGGATAGTAAAGAATTTGATTGTAGCCTATATTTGATTTTGATGATTGTTCAAAGATTTTCCATTTTTTGATAGCAACCTCAGTGGAAAGAACAAAACCTTTTTTAATAGAGGTATCTGAAATAATTGTCTCTGGATCTAATAAAATATTACATAAGTCATTTGATTTTAGATTTACTGGAACCAGCAAAATGTACGATGTGATTAATATCCAAATATATTTATAAAAATTGCTCACAAAAACAGGTCATTTGATTTATAAGTCTTTAAATATACTATTTGTATTTTAAAATAGCCAAGAATTATCGCATCCTGATACCCAAGATTTAACCTCATCCCCAGAAGATTGATAATCAGGAAATATTTCTAATATCAAACTATTGTTGAATATTACTTCACTTTGAGAATTACAAATATCCTTTGTCTTAAAAAGATCTGGAAAATAAATTTTATACCAACTATTGCTTCCTTGGCAGTTATCGCCTGCCAAGGTTGAAGACACGTAATAATTACATAAGAATGCTTTATATTCTTTTGCATAAGAAAAGGAATTTAAAGAAATCATAATAATGATTAGGGTAAATATTTTTTTCATGACTTAAAAGCTTGTAATAGTTACGAATAAAAACAAGATAGCTTTAATTAGCCTACTAAGAACACATAGATGCAATATAAAAGTTATAAATCCATGTGACTCATGCTTAATATTTGATTGGTACAGACCAACGCATGTGTAAATCATAAAGGCAGTCATCAAAGAAAATGATATTTGGTTTGGTATATAGTCCATAGATATTCCAAGTAAACCAGTAACTAAAATACTTAGGAAAACAAAAATCCCCCAGAAAGATGTGCCTATACCTAATTCTCCTCTCCAGTAAGACAAGAAGAAATTATCAGCAGGTTTTTTCATAGAAATATTATAGGTCATTTATACTCCCTCCTTCAATTGTTTCTCACAGAATTTGTCAATGTCAGCCATAACATATCTGACTTTGCCATTAAATAGTCTCTTAAATTTAGGACCTTGTCCTGTCTTCCTCCAATACCTTAACGTGTGATATGGTATGTCTAAATAACTAGCAAGACTTTTTTCGTTTAAATGTGTGTTTATTTTTTTAGTTTTCATTATTTTCTCCTTATTTAATATATTTAGTTATGTTATGAAAAACTTTTAGTGAAATTTAAAATTTTTATTTTCACTAATGTACAGTGATTATTTCTTTTTCTAATTGGTGAATATATAAATCAAATTCGTCTAATACTTCATCAAAAAGATTTTGAACATATTTTCTAGAGTATATGTGATTTTTTTTTAATTCTTTTTCATTGTGTTTTTTTATGTATTTATTTGCCCTAACGGCAAGTAAATAATAAAAATGGTATTTAGTTAAATAGTCATACAAATTATTTCTATGGCATACTTTGGTTATAACGATAAATAACCAACTAAGCTCTTTGTGAAAATGTGTAACAATATAATTATAACCCCTGGGGTCATTTTTAAATTTTTTCATATCGTTAGGAGATACAATACCAGTATCTGCACCACCCCATTTTTTATCATGCTTGTTTTTAGACTTAGCTATTTCCTTATAAACCACATCAAGATTAAGTCTGGAATTTATTAAATTTAAATCTCTTTTTGCATTTGTTATTTGAGGTATGTATTTAGGTTTCTTAGACTCGTCACCTTCTTCAAAATAATCAGTAATATCAATAATTTTTCCTTTTTTCATATAATCAGTCCTAGTTGAAAGTATGTGTCAAAGATGATTAAATTAAAGTGAAAAAGATTATAGTTTATTTCACATAAGAAAATGTCTGGATATACAAGAGAGTTTTTATCAATAGAGCAAGCACTAAAAGAAATAGTAAGAAAAATTGATAAAGAAGATATCAAGAGTGCAACTGGGAAATCAGAATCTTTTTTTCGAAAGTGTAGTGATGAAAGTGATAGTGAACATAATCTTCATCTAAAAGATGCCGTAGAAATAGATATTTTAGCTTTTAAAAAAGGTTTAGGAACGCCTCTGATGTCCTGCATCGAAGCTTTAATAAAAAGTAAAAGTTCAGCTAATGAATATGAAGCTATAACCACATCTTTATTAAATATAGGTGGTAGGATCGGATCATTGATGGAAAAAATAAAAGATTTTACTCATATTCATAGTGAGGGTGGTATCAGCTTAACCAAAAGAGAAAAAGATGAAATTTATAAATCGATAGCAAGTCTTGAAGAAAAAGTGATTAATTTAAAAATATCAGTAGATAAGAACTAATTTCTTATTGAAGTCTCCAAAGTAAGTTTAGTACAGCCAGATAATTATCTTCAATTTTAATTTTGTTTAATCTTTTAAATTTAACGTTTTAGTAGACGTAAGAATATAAAAAAGAAATTTCTCAGTGATAAAACTCGAATTATAGAATTTGCAACATATGTGAGAGCGGCAGCATTTAAAACTTTTTTACATTGATTTATATATTCGCTGGGAACATTTTCTTTTAAGATTGGCATTGCCCGATTAAAACTTGCATCATACTCACATTTTAAAGTGAATAGATTAATAAAAATCTCAATACAAAAAAAAAGAAGAGCGATAATCGTAGCAATTAAAGTTAAAGAAAGACTATTAGTAAAAGCAAATATTGGACCAACTCCTAGCGTTACAATAGAGGATCCGATTGTTCGAAAAACAACGGTCTTTTCGAGTAGCTTATGTCTTTGTATCAAGGGTTTATAATTTTCTTTATGTTGTATTGCGTGTCCTACTTCATGAGCAATAATAGATAGTGCGGTGAGACTTTTTTTATTTAATAGCTCATTCTCAATGCCTATTGATTTATTTCTAGGATTGTAAAAATTTTGCAAACTAACTTTTTGGGGTTCTATTTGTACTTCTTTTAACCCTTGGTCATTGAGTATTTTATCAGCAAATTCTCTTCCTTTAAAAGGCATTAAATCTAATGATTTATTATAATTTTGATATATGTAGCGAACATAGATATAAGGAAAATATATTAAGAAAATTAATAATAATGGTAATAGAATTTTTATCATTTCACTAATTTGGAAAAAATATATTTAGAGGTTTGTATTTTATTAATTTAAATTTCTCTACAAGTGCCAAATCTAACCCCAATAGAATCAGCGTAACCACTATCACTTGGTCCATCGCCCACATGACCAAAAATAGTAGAGTAAGTAAACTCATAATTTAATGCATTAATCATAAATGTCTGACCATAACGATTACTACATGTTAATAGAGCTAGGTTCTTAGAATTATCAAGACAGTATGCTTGTTCAAAAAGTAAATCAGGGCTTTCAATTGTTCTATTGTCAAAGTCAATTTTGATGTCAAATTGACTTAAATTAAAAAGGGTTAATTTATACTCGCTACCATTATAATAAAATCCCCCACTATCAATATCAGTACAAGTAAATAACTCCTCTTGAGCTACCAAACTTCCACAAATAAAAAAAAGGATTCCAATCAGATATTTAATCATTTTTTATTAAATTAATTTCACTTCCTCTTCTCCAAAGATGCCATTGACCACCTAGAAGCAAACATCAAGTTTTCTAAAATTTCATCAATAAATTTCATTGTTGAATTATCATATTAATCTAATTTTAATAAGGTCTCTCCATTTTCAGGTTCAGAAAATTGTTTTGAAAGCTCATCTAAATAATCATCTTTTTCATAGTATAAAGCTTTTAAACCATCAATACCTTTTAATTTTTTTTGGGCGAATTCGTCCCAAATAGATTTTCCACATTTTCCATAACTATTGCCTTCTATTTGATATGATGAAGTAGCAGCACCAAAAGTGAAATTATCTGGAAAATCCTTAAGAACAGAAAGATTATCCAATTATATTAGTATTTTGAGAATTGAATAAATTAGATCTATATAAATCAAATTTCACTTTAATAGTATCGCCAACTTTAACAGGACTATCTCCAGGTGCTTCAACAACAACTGGTTCGTTATCATGTTCTAAATATATAAAAGTATTTGAACCTAATTTCTCAACAACAAACGCTTTGCTTTCCCAGTCATGATCTGACTCAGCTGTTATATGAATATCTTCTGGTCGTATACCAAATGTGACTTTTTCATCTGATTGACTTGTTGACTTTTTTGGGAGAACTAAGTTAGTCCCAAGAGCTTCTACCTCTGTACTTTCACTTGAAGATGATTTGTATTGAGCAGGGATAAAATTCATTTTCGGCGAACCAATAAATCCTGCAACAAATAAATTACTTGGTTTATTGTAAAGCTCTATCGGGTCCCCTTGTTGAGAAATCTCTCCTTGATCTAAGACAACAATTTCATTAGAGAGAGTCATTGCTTCAGTTTGATCATGGGTAACATAAACCATTGTGGTGTTTAGTTGCTCATGTAGTTTTGCTAATTCAATTCTCATTTGAACTCTTAATGCAGCGTCTAGGTTAGATAGAGGCTCATCAAAAAGAAAAACCTGAGGTTTTCTTGTTATAGCTCTTCCGATAGCTACACGTTGACGTTGACCGCCAGATAATTGTTTGGGTTTTCTTTCTAAATAATCCTGAATTTGAAGTGTTTTTGCAGCTTCTAAAACTCGCTCATTAATTTCTTCTTTAGATCTTTTTTCTAATTTCAGGCCAAACGCCATGTTGTCAAAAACTGTCATGTGGGGATACAAAGCATAAGATTGAAAAACCATGGCTATATTCCTATCTTTAGGAGATAAATCGTTAACTTCCCTGTCATCTATTGAGATAGTTCCAGAGTTTATTTCTTCTAAACCTGCTATCATTCTCAATAATGTTGATTTACCACATCCAGAAGGGCCAACTAAAGTAGTGAATGATTGATCCTTTATGTCCAAAGAAAAATCCTTAATCACATGTGTTTTGCCATAAAATTTATTTAAAGATTTAATGTTAATGGATGCCATATTTCAAATACAATTTTACTTTGTTTTTTTAAAAAAATCATTCATCGAAATTTAATATTTTTCTTTGATAGTTGATCAATACTTGAAACACCCATCAAAATCATATCTCTCTCAATTTCATTCTTTAAATTACCTAGAGCTCTTTCTACTCCTTTTTGTCCACCAACAGCTAAAGCATATAAATACAATCTACCACCAGAGCAAGCCTTAGCCCCTAAAGATAATGCTTTTAAAATATGAGTGCCTCTTCTTATCCCCCCCTCACAAATTACATCTATTTTATCACCGACTGCGTCTACAATCTCAGATAATTGATCAAATGGTGATCTAGAACCATCCAACTGTCTTCCTCCATGATTAGATAACATGATTGCCGAGGCTCCTACGTCAATAGCTTTTTTAGCATCTTCTACAGACATAATTCCTTTTAAAGCGAATTGTCCTCCCCAGTGTTTATTAATAGTTTCTATACCCTTCCAGTCTAGAGAATTATCAAGCATTTTAGTAAAATAATCACCAACACTTGTCATAACATTCGTGCCCTCTGCAATATGTTTTTTTAAATTACTTAATTCCCACTTAGGTTTTGTAAAATAATTATAAGCCCAAGAGGGATGACTGATGAAACTAATAAAACTTTTAAACGATAATTTCATCGGAATAGTAAAACCTGTTTTTAAATCTCTCTCCCTATTTCCTCCAACAGCTGTGTCAACTGTCACTGCTAGTGCATCAAATTTAAATTCTTTACAAGACTCTATGAGACTTTTATTTAGACCTTGATCTTTGTGGACATAGAGTTGAAATAATTTTGGTGAAGAAATTTGTTTAGCAATTTCCTCAATGCTTGCTGTGCCTAAAGAGGAAACCCCAAACATAGTTCCAAATTTTTCTGCAGCTTTTCCTACCCCAATTTCTCCCTCGTGATGGAAAAGTCGCTGAAGTGCAGTAGGCGCACAATATATTGGCATATCTAATTTTTTCCCCAAAATAGTAGTGGTCATATCAATTTTTTTAACCCCAGCTAAAACATTAGGAACTAAGTCACAATCATCGTAAGCAAGAGTATTTCTCTTATAAGTAGCTTCGTCATCAGCTGCGCCATCAATGTAATGAAATATTGGACTAGGTAATTTTTGCTTAGCTAGGTTTCTAAAATCATCAACGTTGTTACAATTTTCTATGGATTTAAACATTAAATTTTATTTTATTTCAAATAACCTAGGTGCTCTTTTTGAAATTCTATCATTGTATCCATTAAAGAAGCTACTGAGTTTGGGTTTTCCACAAGTGGGTCAGCCAAAAGAGCATGAACAGCAGTTTGTTTAGATTCATTTAATATTGCCTTTGAAGTCAATTGAATTGTCCCTACTTGCGCATTAAGAAGAGCACCAAAAGGCTCAGGATAATTATCTAATTTTTTACCATGAACCCCTGTTTTATTTATTATGGCAGGTACTTCAACAACAATATCATTTGGCAAACACTCAATGAAATTCTCATTCTTGATGTTTACGGCATGCTCTAACATATTTAAGTCTGCCACAATACTCTCAATAATTGGTATCGCTCTTTCATGAGGTTCAGGATGACTCATATCAAAAAATTGCTCATAGCCATCTTTTGAAAAAAATGACAAACATCTTTTTTTATATTTATTATAAAAGTCTAAAATTCCATCATGGTCAGCAACACTATAAGCCCAAGATAAATATTCTCCTAAATGACTATCCGTTGTAATTGGCAAATACCCATATCTTTTAAATAACTCAAAAAATAAGCCTCTCTCTGCACCGGCATTAGAAAAAAATCCTTCATGATCATTAACTAAATCAGAATAATAACTTTCAAAGTTTTTATTGATTAAGGGATATCCATCTTTGCCAGAGTCTTTATAAGTTGCTTGTAATAAAATGCTAAAGTGATTCAAACCTCCAGCTTCAAATTGAATATTGTCTAAATCAGTTTCCATCAGCGTAGGAAGCTGACGGCTCATGGAAGCAATTTCATGACATAAGCCTGTAATTTTTAAATTTGGAAAACGCGTGGTCAACGCATGGCAAATACGTTGCATGGGATTTGAGTAACTAAATATAAATGCCTCTGGACAAATTTTTTCAATATCCTCACAAATTTTAATAATGGCTGGTATTTGACGCATTGCATGAAATAGACCACCAGGCCCCCCATTTTCTCCATAGACCTGTTTGATGCCATATTGGAGGGGAACTTTCCAATCTTGCTCCCAAAGATCAAATCTACTCCCCACTTCTATTGATATAAGACAAAAATCAGCTTTTTGAAGAGCCTCTGTTCGAGAGGTTGTCGATACTATATTAAAGTCCACGCCGAGCTTTTCTTTGAAAGAAAGTGCAATGTTATGCGTATTTTTTAAGGTTTCAGAATTAATATCGTGTAAGACCAATGTAGACCCAGAGAGAATTTTTGATTTAAAAAAATCACCAACAATGCCTAGACCAAAGTTAGTACTTCCAGCACCAATTATTACTATTCTATTACTCACCCTTTTATAGATCCTGCTACCAATCCTCTTATAAAGTATCTTTGAAGAGAAAAGAAAATAAATAATGGCACAGTCATTGAGACAAAAGCACCAGTTGTTAGTATCTCCCAGTTTTCTCCTCTTGACCCAAGAAGCTCTTTTAGCTTTGCTGTTAAAATAATTTCACTTGGATGTTTATCTAAAAAAACTAAACCTACGAGCAAATCATTCCATACCCATAAAAATTGTAAGATAAAAATAGATGCGAAGGAGGGTATTGATAATGGAACTACAATTTTTATAAAAGTATCGTAATGCGTTGCCCCATCAACTCTAGCCGCCTCGATCATTTCGCTTGGGAGTGTTTTTAAAAAATTCCATAACAAAAAAGTAGTTGATGCGAGACCAAATCCAGTATGCGCCATCCAAATACCAGGAAAAGATTTTGCACTGACTCCAAACAATGCTCCAAAGTCATTATAAATTGTTAATACAGGTATTAGACACATCTGTAGTGGAACAACAAGTGAGGCAATAATTGTGGCTAACAAAATATCTCTCCCATAAAATTTCATCCAAGTAAGTGCGTATGCAAAATAAGAACATATAATTAGAGGTATTAAAGTTGCAGGGAGCGCAACTGCTAATGTATTTAAAAAAGCCTGCCCTAATCCTTCTTTTAGGAGTACCTCTTTATAATTATCAAGTGTAAAGCTAGGCGGACTCTTAGCAGACACAAAAATTCTTTTACCTTTTTTCTTCTTAAACTCCTCTTTCGATTTCCATACATAATCACCATTTTCAAAAACTATTATTTCTGTTTGATCCTTAAATAGCGCAGTCTCGCCAACTTTGAATTCGTCAATGTTCTTAGATGTTATTCCAAAACGAAAAATCTTTTTTTCTTGCCCTCCATCGAATAAATTACTTTTAATAAAATAATAATTCCCCTCTTTGATTTGAACATCCTTGCCTTCAGTTCGATATATCTCGTTAATTTCTGTGGTAGTAAAGGATGTCCACCAACCACTGATGGCCAATACGTCCTTGTCCCTTAAAGAGCTGATAAATAATCCAAAAGTAGGAACAATCCAAGCTACTACAAAAAAAAGTAATAAAAGTTGTGATAATACTGAGGTAAATGTAATTTTTTTCATACTTTTTGGTCTTGTTTATGCCTGTATAGGTTCCAGGCTAAAATAGGAGTCACCCCAATTAAAATACAAAAGGCAAGTACGCTTCCTCTTCCAGAGTCGCCCCCACCTCTAAACATCCAATCGTACATGAGATTTGCTAATACCTCAGTTTGCCATTGTCCATTTGTCATGGCATAGATAATATCGAAAACTTTTAAAACTAAGATTGTGATAATGGTCCAAATTACCAAAATAGTTTGCTCTAAATAAGGAACAATGATTGACCAAAATATTTTAAGTTCACTTGCCCCATCAATTCGTGCGGCATCCAAAGTTTCATTTGGAATACTTCTAAGAGCAGCACTAAAAATTACAAGAGCAAGACCTGTTTGTATCCATATCATAATTGCCATTAAAAAGAGATTATTCCAAATGGGTATTGTCAACCAAGCTTGCGGCTCGAAACCCAATGCAACTGCAATGGCATTTAAAAGTCCAATTTGTTGATCGCCAGGACCTCTGTAATCGTACATAAATTTCCAAATTACACCTGCCCCAACAAATGAAATTGCCATCGGCATAAATATAATCGATTTAGCAATAGATCCCCACCAGACCCTATCTGCTAAATTTGCAATCACTAAACCAAAAAATGTACTCATAGTCGGTACTACTATTAACCATCCTAAGTTATTAATGATACTTCGTTTGAAATCAGGATCTTTGATTGCCCAAGAGTAGTTGTATAATCCTACAAAGTTTTCACCTATCTTATCGTAAAAGCTCAATCTAATAGTTTCAAAGACGGGATATAGTATAAAGACAAATAGCACTATAAAAGCTGGTGCGGTGAAAATTATAACTCTAATTGAATTTTCTAAGGCAAACTTTTTTGATGCTCTTACCCTAAAATAATCCAATAAAAAGTTTGAAAAGTGAAAAAATGCTACAAAAAAAAGAACACCAATAAGAACAGTTATTGCAAGGGAAAATATACTCATAGAATATTTAGAGAAACTAAGGGCAAATATACTATTCGCCCTTAGATAAGAAAATTACTTTTTTTTACTGACCAGCTTCCCAGCTAGCTTGTATTTCGTCAGCGACTTCCTTAGCTGACTTACCATTGGTGTAATCAACCATACCTGTCCAGAAAGATCCTGCTCCAACCCAACCAGGCATTAAGTCTGATCCATCAAATCTAAAGGTTGTTGCATTCATTAAAATCTCATGCAGACCTTTAAATGTTTCACTGGAGTATTTGTCAACATCCACGTACTTATGAGGTGTTAAAAAACCACCTTTTTCCATGAATCTTTCATTAGCTTCAGTGTGAAGCAAGAATTTCATGAACTCGGTAGTTATTTTTCTGTCATTGGTAGGAGCCATTAGAGTTCCAGCACCTAAAACAGGTTTTCCTAGGTCTTGAGCTTCAAAAGGTGGGAAGTAGAAAAAGTCATAGTCAACACCAGCCTCTGATCCTTCAGGAAAGAAGGCGGGAATAAAGCTAGCTTGTCTATGCATCATACACTCCGCAGGAGAAGTAAAGAGCCCATTTGGTGAGTCTCTAAAGTCAGTTGTAGCAACGGCTTTAGTTCCACCATTAACATAAGAGTCATTTAATGCAATTGAACCAAAGAATTCCATTGCATCGATCACTCTTTGATCATTGAACTTCATATCATTAGACACCCACTGATCGTAAGTCATAGGTGAATGAGTTCTTAACATGATGTCTTCCATCCAGTCAGTAGCTGGCCACCCAGTTGCTCCACCAGAACCTAATCCAATACAGAAAGGTGTATTTCCATCACTAACCATTTGATCTGCTAATGCTAATAATCCCTCCATACTTGTAGGGATTTCATAACCGTTATCTTCAAAGTTATCTGGTGAGTACCACACTAAACTTTTTACATTCACTCTGTAAAATACACCAAAAAACTTTTCAAAACCAGTTTGATCTTTATATGTTGTAAGGTCTACCCAAGATTGACCTGCAGCATAGTTATCAAGAACCATTTGTTTAACATCATCACCTAATGGTGATAAACAACCAGTCGCTGCAATATTCGCTGCTAATCCTGGTTGAGGGAATACAGCGATATCCGCTGGACTTCCTGCTTGACAGTCAATATTAATAATTGATTCAAACTCATCAGATCCCCCGTACTCGACAGAGGCACCAGTTGCTGCTTCAAATATTGATATGACATCCCTGAAATCATCATCTTGTGGTGCCAACCATGGACCAAAGATTGTTAATTTTTCTCCCGACAGGTCAGGACCTGAATAAGCGTGAGAACCAGCATTTGCATAACTTGCCCCGAATAGAGAAAGTGCAATTATTACTGTAAACGTTTTTAATATTTTCATAGAAATCCTCCTCCTAGAAAATTTGATTATAAAATGTAACAAACTGATTATGATTTCAAATAGCAAAAAGCCGTTTCATTATGCATATATGGAATATTTAAAAAGCTAGTTAAATCAATGTTTTTTAATTAAAAAAGGGCAAAAATCTAAAATTATTTAATTTAACTATAAAATAATTGTATACCTAATTGATCATGAATCATGCGATATCCACATTTCATTGGCACTGTAAGCATACCTGGAAAAAAAGTGCAAAAAATACATCTTGGTGCTTGATCGGATGTTCTATAGGTGATTTTGGAACTATTTTATATTTTCAAATCACCCAAATCCCTTGGCCAGTCATGAGTATTATGATACTCGCGATAATTAATGGATTAATTACAAGTATAGTACTTGAGACGATAGTTTTAATTCGACAAAACTTCAAATTTAATCAAGCACTAAAAACAGCCTTAGGCATGAGTTTCATTTCAATGATATCTATGGAAATAGCTATGAATGTCACTGACGTTATTTTAACTGGAGGGGCAATACTTACATGGTGGGTAGTTCCAATTATGCTTTTTGTAGGATTTATTACCGCTTGGCCATATAATTACTGGAGATTAAAAAAGTATAATATTGCGTGTCATTGAAAATTTTCATCTTATGCTCACTATCTTCTTTATTTCTATTTTCAAATAATCTTTTTGCCTCTCATGTCACCGTTATTGATGGAGATACAATTAGATTAGGTGATGTGAAAATACGCTTTAGTGGAATAGATGCCCCTGAAATAAAACAAACATGTGTTGCAAGTGAAGGAAAAGTTGCATGTGGAAAAATATCAAGAGATCTTTTAATTGAAAAAGTTACAAATAATAAAATTAGTTGTACAGATGAAGGAAAAGATTTTTATGGAAGAGTGTTAGGTGAGTGCTTTGTCAATGGAGAGTCTTTGAGTAGTTACTTAGTCAGAGAGGGTTTTGCATTTGCATACAGAAAATATTCAAACAAATATATAGAAGACGAAGAGTACGCCAAATTCAATAAGCTTGGAATGTGGTCCATGCAATTTCAATATCCATGGGATTATCGAAAAAACAATTGATGAATAATGTTAAAAATATCGCTGTAATTGGGGCGGGTATTGTTGGACTGAGTACATCTTATTATTTACAGTCCTCAGGTCATAACGTTACAATTTTTGATCAAAAAGATCCAGGCTCAGGAACTTCGAGAGGGCATGCAAACGTGATTGCAGATTATGGAGTTCCGGCATTAAACCAACCAGATATTTGGAGAAATTTATTGCGCTATGTTTTTAATAGTGACTCACCTCTACACGTAAGTTGGGCTTATTTGCCTAAAATGATTCCTTGGATTGTTAAATTTCTTAAAAACTGTAATTCAAAATCAATGAACTATACAGCAGAGCAAATGACAAGCCTTTTAAAGGATGCCCTACCATCTTATAAAACCTTATTGACTGAGATTGGTGCCAAAGAACTAATCACTCACAAAGGAGTTTTATATGTTTGGATGAATGAGAAAGAAAAACCAACTCCTGATCAAATAGAAGTTAGAAAAAAAAATAATGTTGAACAAATAAGTCTATCTCCAGCTGAGATCTTGGATCTCGAGCCCAATTTAAGTAAAAGTATTAAAGGGGGATGGTATTTCCCTCGTGCCCACCACACTTTAAATCCAGATAAAATATTAAATAAGTTATTTTTGAAGTTTCTTAAAAAAGGCGGGCAATTTTTAAAGGAAAGAGTTTTCTCAGTAAATCCCAGTCACGGAAAATTTAAGATCAACAATCGAGATTTTGATTGCTTGGTTATTTGCATTGGTGCCTTTTCAAATGATTTAGTAAATCAACTAGAAAATAAAAGGATACCTCTTGAAACAGAAAGGGGGTACCACTTAGAATTTCTTGGAATGCAAGATTATTTAACTCGTCCTACTTGTTTGGTAGAATCCGGCATGTACTTGACTCCCCTTGAATATGGAATTAGAGCTGCGGGAACAGTAGAACTAGCGGGCACAAAGAAAAAGATCAATGAATCTAGGCTAAAATATATTAATCATTACGCTAAACAACTCATTCCAAAACTTCAAGATTATCAAAATTCATGGTTGGGTTATAGGCCGACCCTTCCAGACTGTTTGCCAATTATTAGCAAGTCCCCAAAACTCGATAATCTTTTCTACGGCTTTGGACACAATCACCTAGGTTGGACTTTAGGTCCTATTACTGGAAAAGTAATCTCTGGGCTAGTAAACGGTGAGACATCAAACAATCCAGCTTTTTCAATTGATAAGTTTTTATAGTGTATCTAAAGCTCTGCATTTTCATATTTACTATTTTAATTTTCTCAAAATTATTTTCTAATTCCTTGGATCAAGATTACTGTGTAGGTTATTTAGAAGAAGTCTACTGGTCTTTAGACCCGATTGAAGAGATTGAGACACGAGATCAAATTATACTCTTCTTCAATGAAAATTTTGAAGGAGCTAAAGGTTTAAACTATGACTTGTATTATGACTTGCAATCAAAACAGTTTTTAACTGACTTAAATGGTGTTGATATCAGTCAATACAAAAAAGTTAATTACCCTAATTTTGAAATCTTAGTGTTGGATGCATACATCAATCTATTTAAAGGAGACGGAACTAACTACTGTCCTGCTTTTTGGAATGATTGCTCCGAGGAGTCATTAAACTCTTTTTTTCAAGCATCTGAGGATTTTAGTCAATCTTGGAATGGCGAAGAAAATGTAATACGATTTCTCGAAGATCACTTCGTTAATCATTATTGCGCGATGTATCTGGATACTTCTATTAATCAGAAAACTTTCACCAGCGACCTCAATATTTTAATCAATCAATTGACTAAATAAATTACTAACAACTTTTTTGATTAATGCATAACTTCTATCAAAGCCCGATCAATAATTATGATAATGATAACTTATGGGATGGTGGAACGGGAAAGAGGACTTAATTCAAAGTATTGAAATCCCTTATAGTAAGTGTACAGAATGCGGGGATTACAAAGAGGTCTCAAAGAAATATATCAATAAAATCAACGATGATATGATTACGATTTGCTACGATTGCAGTAAAAAGCGCTATATTGAGTCATTAATGGTGGTTTCAGCTATCGATGGAGTTGATGATTTTTGATGATTGTAGGTTAAGTAAAAAAATAAGATCACACACTTATATAATAAGACACCCACAGTGACCACTAAAGGGACAAAACCACTTTGAAAAGACATCAAGCAAACAAAGAGTAAAACGCTCACAGAGGATTTGTTAAAAATACAAGTATAGATAATCTTGAGCGATAATTTTGGAAGCAATAAAAACCTTTTCTGGAGGGAGCTCATCATAGCTACTCCAACTGATATATTTAAGGGAGCCATCAAGACCGACTAGCTGGCGGATTTCATCTAAAGATCGAAGTGGGGGACCCTCAAAAGTAAGACTAAGAATGTCTATATGCTTTTCATTGCCCTCTACATGCAGGCTTACCACTTGCCACTGATCTTGACTGCGATAGGGAAAGACATAAATATTTGATTGTGATCCTACACTGATTGTTTGAGCATAACTATGTATCTGGTCATCAATAGTTTCTTTGAATAATTGTTTCATATCATTATCTAAACTACCAAGCACAAAAATTGCTGCAGGTTTATTTTCTGCCATCATAGGTAAGGACCAACTCATGGATAAGAGTAAACATAATAATTTTTTGATCATGTCCACCCCTGGCAAGTATCAAGCGCACTGACAAGAGCAGAACTGAGTCCATTTGCTTTCATTTGTATTTCCTGTTTTTCAAATCGATTGAGAGGATCATTAATTGAAAATGAAATCTGCCCTCTTTTAGATAACAAATCTTCAAGCTTGGAGAAATGATGTTTGTAAAAACTCATCAGCTCCCAGCGAACATATCCGTCTGCATTTAATCGACTGGCATCTTTGCCGTCGTATGTCTGCCCTGAGAGAATCCAATCGAAAGTTTCACCACTCATAACGTCAAAATCCTGAGGTTCAAAATCACGATTAGTGTAAACTAACCGAGCATCACAACTTAAGTCGGGATCGACGATAAAAATAATCATTCGCTCACTGTTCTCCAAGCTAAAGACCAAATCGAGGTTGTCTTCCTTGGCCTCCATATGTATCCAGTTATCAAACTCATGGTGAATGGAGCTTCTCTCAGCCTTCAACGTACAATTAGTTAAAAAAGTAGTGATAAATAATAATAATAGAACTCTCATTACTTTTTCTCTCCTGGCTTGAAATGGCTCATTAGGAATTGCTGAGGAAAGGGGACCTTTAAATATGAGGCGTACTGCCTAGTAAAGAAGTAGTTCAAAGGATACTGAATAAATTCCAGATCACCATTTTCAAGAGCATCAAGAGTGCTACGAGAATAATTCAAATGCTGCATTACATCCTCAACTGAAATATTATTCTCCAGCCTGATTTGAGCAAGGCAGCGCAAATACTCCTCGATATTACTCAGAGATTGGGGTTCAAATTTTTTATCGGAGGAGGATCCTCCAGTTAAAGTAGGGGTAATATAATTAGACTTCATACCCCTATAATGAGAAAAAGCATTATTAAAAATAGTCCAAAGCTTTTTTACTTTTGGACAGAGATTATTGATTACCCCATTATCATAAATTGCTATAGTGGGGTATGTCTAAAACCAAAGAAATTATCACCATCGAACACACCCTTAAAGATGTCCTAAAAAATCTCAGTGATCAAGACATCCAAGAGATTACCGGTAAGTCCAAATCATATATCTACAAGTGTGCCGATCCTGATGATCATGAAAGGAACATCCAATTTAGAACTGTCATTCTTTTAGAGCATGCCATGCAAAAAATTTATCAAAAAACTCCTTTTAGTAATTTTCTGAAAGATTACCTAGCAACAGCGCAACCTGAAAAACCTGCAAGTGAAAGCGAGGTGCAATCAGAGATATTGGCGATCGGGGGAAGGCTGGGAGATTTAATGGACGCGGTGCGTGAGTCGATGGATGAGAAGAGCTCGGGGGGAGCAAAAATAGTCCCTCACGAAAAAGAGAAAATCTATCAAGACATCCAAAAATTGGATGATCAGTTGAGTAAAATTAAGAGTGTGCTAAAATCACTTTAGCTTGTTACTAAGGGGGATTTTTGTAGGTGTCTGGGTTTTCCTCTCCAGCGTGAGTTGGGGAGCAGAGATTTGTGAGCGACTCTTAAAAAAAGACTTCAGAGAAACATCTAACATCCGGTTAGCTTATAACGACAGTGGCGTGGTTCTTGAGCAAAATCAACCAATTATCAACAAAAAACGCTTCGGTTCCTATGCTTTTACTACCCCTCTTGAGGTCGGAGACCGTATTTTGGCGGTTGATCAAAAACCAGTTGCCTCTGATGATAGCGATGCTCATCTCTACTTGTCTAACTTATTAGAGACTTCAGCAATGAGAGACCTCACATTAACCGTTCAACACCAAGACGGTGAGGAAGAGATAATCGACCTGAAACGCATTCCTTACTTAGGCCACCCCATAGTTGAAGCAAATATAATCTTAAATGATTTTGAGGTAACTCAGCAAAGCAGCAAGTCCAATCTAAATTTAGAAGTTTACTTGCAGTGGCAAAATGAAGACTTAATACATAATTTCTTTAATTTAACAGATTTAGATAAATCACCCATTAAATGTATTTATAGAAAGTCAGCCGAACTTGAAAATATTTTACAAAAAATTTGGTATCCCACATTTGAAACGACACAAACTGGATCTTTTATAAACGATGTCAACTTTAAAAGTTTACTGATTACTAATGATCAATCTGTTCCATTTAATTTTATCCTAAAGCAGCAAATCAATTACCAGGTAACTAATTCCTCAGACTTTAGAAAATTCCCTTTTGATGATATTTCTACATCTGCAGATTTTATATTTCAGGATATTGATCTAAGCGTCCCCCCACGGTACAACCCAGAGATTACTATGAGCCAAGGCAATGATATTTTGTATGAATGGAAAATTAATGACCATCGTCTTAACTGCTGCGATACTCAACTTTACGGGCAAGGAGTACTGCAGACACTGGATTACAGTTTTGATCTCAACCGTAAATCTTTTTACTACGTTTTGAAGATTATTCTCCCTGTAATCTTTCTCGTCTATTTATCCTTTAGTGTGTTTTACATTCGAGCAAGAGAACTCGAGTCAAAGCTGGCAGTTTCAATGGGAAGCTTGTTAACTCTTGTTGCCTATAACTTTGTGTTTGGGGATGATGTCCCAAAATTAAACTATATCACTGTTTTAGATGCCTGGATTTTGCTCTCGTACCTGTTTGCGGGCTTATCTACCATGATTACCATATGGAGTTACTGGGACTATCACAGGGATCAGCAAACTGGTCTCTACAATACAATTGATAGGACACTTCGATGGTTCGTTCCCATAACCTATCACCTTCTCATGGCCATTTTATGGTGGGGGATCACAAATAATTGGAACTTGCTTGGGACAAGTATTGCTGTCTAAAATTAATTAATTTCTCCCCAATCTTTATCTCTAGAATTTAATACTTTAGTCTTCAGTGCAAAGACCTCTCTCTTCCTTTCTGTTTTCTAGTTACTCCTTCTCTAAGTCATTTCCTACCAAGGGTTTATATGACAAACATAAAAAATGGAGGGGAAGCATTGAGGTGGTTTTTTCATGGTTCCTTTCTGTACTGCGGCTTGTTTCATCCTCCAAATACGCCGTAGTACAAAGAGGAAAATATTTAATATTAATATTTACCTCTTTCTTATTTATTTCCACAACCTCAGCGATGACTTTGGAAAAATTTCATGGCTGGAATATTCAATTGCTGGAGGAGGAAATGATCGCAATCGAACGCAGTGGAGATATCGAGGACTCAGAAAACATCATCTTTGTGATGACTAAAAATAATTGTGACCGCGTTCTCCAATTTTTTGAATTATTTACGCTATCTACTCACCCGGATCTCACAAAACTAATCGATCAAGAAATTGAGCTCCTGGAAAACGGCCATACCACGACGGGGATGGTTATGGAAATATACCCCTACAAAAACGGACACATGATTTTAATAGGGATGGGGTCCTATGGGCATGAAACCATTAAAGAATATTATACTTTTCATAAACGCTCGCGTTTAACAGTCACTGATGTTCCCGTGGAGGAGCCAGTTGCCTTGAGAACATTTATAGACTTGCCAACAATTCAGTGGGCCATGCCACAAGTAGAAGAAGCCATGGACAGAGCGCACAAGCACTGCAAAAAAATACCTGATCCCATCATGGCCAATCTAAATTATTCCCAGAAAGGACTAAAATCATGACTTTTTTACACTTCCTCGCAGCAGTCTTATTCTTGTATGTCGCTGATGAGCAAAACCACAGCCAGCTTCATTTTGGTAAGAAATGCTTTCAAAATGAAAACGGCGATATTATCTTCTCCCACATTTGGGTAACGCGCCCTTTTGATGAACTGCCCGCCAACAAAGAGCAGTGCACCATACCTGAGGAACCTGAGCCTCCAGTGCTTCCTAAGTATGGAAAATAATTTTTTTGACAAAATTGAAACTAGCCCATGCAGCCGTAGCTTTAAATGGCAAAAAGCGTCCCACACTGAGATTTCTTGCGGGGAGGGAAAATGCAGGTTCGACTCCTGATCCGGCTGCGCCAAAACTATTTGGGGAGTTTTCAAAAAAACTTATAATACCTCTTATGGGTCATAGTTATTTTATTGAATGTCAAAAATGCGATTATAAATCTGAGGAGATTACAATGGGTGTGGGTTTTCTGTTTGGAAACATTGACGACATCCTCCATGCGCTGAGAGGCAATGATAAAAAAACAGTGCAACTTCTAAAGCACCGAAAGCAAATTCACACACATTACTCACGAGGATACTCCCTGTATCAGTGTACTAGTTGCCATTCATTAGAGAATAAGTGTCACCTGACATTGTACAACCAACAAGGAGACCTTGTATTCCAAACAGACTCGTATTGCCGGTCATGTCAAAAGGCTAGAGAGTACATGCCAGAGGATAGTGATAATGAAACTATCCCAGATCTATGCTGTCCTAAATGTCACCAGCAAGACCTTCAAGTCCTACTAGGAATACTCTGGGACTGATGTACTATTCAAAGATGATATTTAAATATATTTTAATTCTCTCCATTTGGCTGACACCAACTTTTCTTTTTGCTGATCCATGGCAAATAGATCAAGATGAAAATTTCATCACATTAAAAAAAAATGGCGAAATTCAACATGGAAACAATATTCATTTTAATTTTGATAAAGACAACGGCTGCAAATTTAATGTTTTTTTCTTCATTTACACCATGCAAGACAACCCATCACCTTTAGAAGAAATTTTTGAAGATCCTCAAATTTATTTGAATTTTGGTGGTCAAGATATCCTTGCGAGCGTTGGCTTTACTTCACCATTTGGCCTAGGTGAAATTGCGGGCATCTACGTCGCTACAAACATTCCCCTATCAAATGATTTCATCCAAATGAATGAAGATATGCTGCAAGACAATTTAATGACCATGACCATACAAAAAGAGTATGCGAAGTATTTTGATATCCCTGAAGAAAATTGGAGTTTTGAAAATTTTGGAGACAAAATGCATGAAGCTCATAATACCTGTATAGCTAATCAAGTTTAAAATTTCCTAACACGTGTTAGGTAATGATTTAAATTAATTTTATTTATGATAAAGTTCTATCAGCACCGATTTACTATCACAATATTGCGGGTGCTTAATAAATGCAGCTAAAACGGTGAATCTTAAATTTCCCCATTAGTTGCCTTGTTTTAACCAAAGGAGGTTTACAATGCCAATGAAAAAATTAACGCTAAAAGAAATAAGAGAACTAGGAATACCTATTCATCGCTCTTATATTCGATTTCATCAAAAACCATTACCAAATCAAAAACTTAAAAAGTTTTTAAATTCTGCTAATAAACCAAAGGACGGTAAAAATGGTTAAAGTCATAAAAAGTATAATTGCTAGAAAGCCTGAAGATTTAGTGAAACTAAAGTATAAAACAGGAATAATTTTTGGAAGAAATGTAAGGACAGTAAATAAAAGAAAAGAGGTCAATTATGTCAGAACAAAATATCAAAATCTATAAGGTAAAATCTAAAGAGGACTTTATTAAACAAAGGGAAAAAGACACAGGTTCAAAAAATATATTTCTCACAGAAATAAAATCTGAAATGTCTAGAGATGAAAAATTAGAAATCTTAATCAAAGCTCTTCAAAAACAAGGTTGGAAAATTAAGCATTAAATTTCGACGGATACACTTTTGGATACACTGCAGAGCATAATTTAATAACTTTTATAATATAGAATTATTGTTTTGCAGTGTTTTTTTCTTTTATATCATCCTTGGTAATACAGTACTCCTTAACCATAATTTACAATAATCGACGAAAACTTGTTCTTTTGGGTAATGCCAAACCAAAGTGTGCATTAAATTTCAGAAATTTTTGCTCATTTTCTTCACATTTTGGTTTTCCTTAGAAATCAATATTGAGAGAATTGACTATGTTGGTTATCATTAGTTACAGGTAATTTAAATGAAACTCTTTAAAGCAAGTATGTTAGTAAATATCTTTTTTGTACTTGTAATTAGTTATTTAGCCTATCACCTAGTTTATGGAAAATTTAATATTCAAAATTATTTAGTTTATAAGTTTGAGGAAAAAATCTGGAAACAAAAACAAGAGACACTGGATATAAATATTGCTGATGTCGCAATGGATTTAAATGCCTTACGCCTTGGACAAGAGGATTATTTAGAGGAGTTAGAAATTCAAAAAAACCTTCTTCCTAATGAAGGAGAGACTGTATTAAAGTTGGATTGATTAAAATTATGTCATCAAAGTTAAACTTATTTACTCAACATGGATATGATGAAGAAAGTGGAATTAACCATACTGTGGAGTATGGATTCAAGCCAAATGCTGATTTTGTAATGGTTGAAAACTTTAACAATGAAATACAACACTCAGAGCAACCACATGATATTCCTGCTGTGGGTTGGGAAGTTGAAATAACAATTAAAAAAGAAGATTTAACTATCAATCAAATTGAAGACCATAAAAATGAATTAGATGAAGGTATAAAAGTTGATATGACAGAGACTATAGTTGATTTCTTCAATGAAACCAGAAAAGAGGATTATATCGACACTTATCAGTATGTTGATTTATTTAGACAAAATCAAAAAGACAAACATTTTGAATATATTTCAAAAGAGTTTGAAGATTATTTGCAAATGTGGGGTATTAATTATAATAAAAAACTAACTCATAATTTAATGCATTAATCATAAATGTCTGACCATAACGATTACTACATGTTAATAGAGCTAGGTTCTTAGAATTATCAAGACAGTATGCTTGTTCAAAAAGTAAATCAGGGCTTTCAATTGTTCTATTGTCAAAGTCAATTTTGATGTCAAATTGACTTAAATTAAAAAGGGTTAATTTATACTCGCTACCATTATAATAAAATCCCCCACTATCAATATCAGTACAAGTAAATAACTCCTCTTGAGCTACCAAACTTCCACAAATAAAAAAAAGGATTCCAATCAGATATTTAATCATTTTTTATTAAATTAATTTCACTTCCTCTTCTCCAAAGATGCCATTGACCACCTAGAAGCAAACATCAAGTTTTCTAAAATTTCATCAATAAATTTCATTGTTGAATTATCATATTAATCTAATTTTAATAAGGTCTCTCCATTTTCAGGTTCAGAAAATTGTTTTGAAAGCTCATCTAAATAATCATCTTTTTCATAGTATAAAGCTTTTAAATCCATATCGACAGCTAATGACTTTTGCTTCAGGTTATAATGAAAGTCTTGAAACAATTTTAATTCAAACTTATTGATAAAGTAATTCTGTAGATTGTATTTTCCATTAAAAATGTGATAAGTCAGATAAAAAAGTAGAAAAACGACTACTATATTCAATAATATTTTTGAATTAAACCTCATTACTCTTCTCAATTAAACTTTAACATTGCCCTTTTATAAGAGAGCATAGACTTAAAATTTAACTGTTAATAAAATGTGGATATAATTACGCTTTAAAGAGTATTATTTATTTAACCTCTTTATTGACTCTATGAATTTGTAGTAACCTTTATTCTGTTTAATAAAATTCTTTTCATATCTTAGAAGGTCATCTTTTATTTGTTTTTTAAGTTCTGTTTTTGTTGCAACTAATCTTAATAATTTATTTTGAGCTCTGTATATTCTAAAGGCTTCCTTCCAATACTTTCTTTCAGGTCCTTTAAAATCATTCCAATGAGGCATAAATTTTTTCTCATTCTCGTGCCATTGTTTATTAATATCTTTAAATTTATCGATAATAGATAAACCCCTTCTAGCATTTCTTCTAACAGGTGCTTTTTTCTTTTTTGGTTTGAATTCAATTATTTTTGTCATTTTAATTTAACTCATAATATTTCTTAATGAGATTATCATAATGTTTTTGTCCGTATTCATCTTTTAATTTACTAATTCTATCTTTTGTAAAAAATGCATTAAAAAAAGTTTGAAAATAATTCAAAACAGTTCTATCTCTCTTTGACTTTCTAAAATATTCAGCACATAAATATGAAATGCAATACATTTTAACTTTAGGATTAGTGCTTAATTTTTTCCAATGGATTGTAAAAAATACTCGTACTAAATTCTTATCTCGATTAGTAGAATAAATAGTATCCGCTTTAACTGTTAAAATTTCTACAAAATCATCCATATACTTATCTAATTCTTTTTTTGGTAAATCTTTATCAGGAAATTCTGGGAAGAACTCTGGAAGATATGCACACTCACTAATAATTTTAGCTTTAATTTCTAAATCTTTTTTATCATCGCTCCATAGTTCAGACATTTAATTTTAATCTAAAATTCCTAAATTATTTAAATTATTTTGCGAATTGTACATTTTCATTGTGTGAGGAATGTAAATCTCCATCATAGAATAATCACAACCTTCTTTTTCAATAATCTTGGTAGTGTCAATTTCACTTTGAATAGCTAAATATTCAATTTTTTTTGTTTGGTTTTCATTTAATAGGTTTTCTCTAAACGCTGCATCTAAAGTACTCATCAAAATATATTTCCCATCGTTTTCTTTATGATCTTCTTTACACATAGACATAATTTTGTTGATTGCATATCCAGATACAATAAAGTTTTTTATATTTATAAAAATCTCATCTTTACTTACTTCTAAACTTTCAAGGTCTTTTTCTTTATTATCCTCTATTCTGTTAGTAAGTAATTCACATTGATAATAAATAAAATTGTAAATCCTCTCACCATTGTCTAAAGCAAATCTTTCAGAAATTGTAATTTTTAAATTATTCTTATTCAGTTCACCAATACCTCCTGTATACCACCCTAAACTATTGAATTTGATGAATTCATCTGAAATTGAAATGATATCTGAATATTTTACGGTTAAACCATCAGAAAAAATATTTTCCA
>CABZOW010000005.1 GCA_902527525.1 uncultured Alphaproteobacteria bacterium
ATGCATTTGAACAAATGTTTTCCTTTAAAAACGGTGTTTTTGGTTTCCCTTTAAGGCTTTTGGCAAGAGAAAATTATGATAAAGCATGCAAACTTTATCCTATAAATCAAATTGCATTAATAACAGGAGAAGAAAAAATAATTCCTTCAGATGCTAAATATTTTTTTTGTACTGTCGAATCAATGCCAGATGATTTTTTTGAATTTGTTTGTGTTGATGAGATTCAATTAGCATCTGATTATGAAAGAGGACATATTTTTACCCAAAGGCTCTTATACTCTCGCGGTGAGCAGAAAACTATTTTCTTGGGCTCTCTTACTATGGAAGAAATTATTCGAGAATTAATTCCTGAGGCAAAAATAATTTTCAAAAATAGATTTTCCGAATTAAATTTTATCGGTCATAAGAAGATTCAAAATATTAAACCTCGATCAGCAATTATCGCATTTAATTTAATTGGTCTTTATGAAATCGCTGAGCAGATAAGAAGTTTAAAAGGAGGTGTGGCTCTTGTCGCTGGTGCGCTTAGTCCTAAAACTAGAAACTCTCAAGTTAAATTATATGAAGATGGGGAGGTCGATTATATTGTAGCCACTGATGCTATAGGAATGGGACTAAACTTAGATATTAACCAAGTGTATTTTTCTGGTCTTGATAAATTTGACGGGAAATATGTTAGGCCTTTAAACGATATGGAAATAGGCCAAATAGCAGGAAGAGCAGGTCGCTATACTAAAACAGGATATTTTGGTTCCACGCTTGGAGCTAAGTTTACAAATTTAGAATCTATAGAAAACATTCAATCTCATAAATTTGAAGCTATTAAAAAAATATTTTGGAGAAACCATCTTTTATCATTCAAGTCAGAATATGAATTAGTAAATTCTTTAAAACAAAAATCTGATAATCACCGATTAATTTTAAAAAAAGATGCAGAGGACCAAAAATTTCTATTGAGATTTTTAAAAGATAATAAGACAAGCTTTAAATTTGATAATCCAGAAACACTTAAACAATTATGGGATATATGTCGTATACCAGATTATCAAAATATCTCTGATGAAAAACATATTGAACTATTAACAAAAATATTTAGGGAACTCATAAAAAATAAATGGACTTTAAGTGATAACTTTCTAGAGCACCAAACTTCATATTTACAAAATTACAATGGGAGTATCGATGACCTTATATATAATTTAAATGAGACTAGAACTTGGTTATACATCACTAACCAGAAACATTGGATAAGTAACTCTATTTGGGTTGAAACAGTTAAAAATATTGAAAACAAACTATCTGAAGAGATACATTTAAGTTTAATGCAAAAATTTGTTGATAAAAACAAAAGTGAGATGATTCAAAATTTAAATATTAGTAAAAAAAATATTTCTTTAACTGATAATAGATATGTTAAGATAAAAGACGAAATAATAGGAGTTATTAGAGGTTTTAAAATCTTTTTTGATGAAAAGTTTAAAGATATTTTAAATAACAACTACCAAGTAATTATTAAAGAACAAATTTTTCTATATATGTCTTTTAACGTCGATACTTTTATTGCTGCCCCTAACGAAAGTTTGTCAATCAATTCAAAAATTGATGAGAAAGGAAATTTCCAGAATTTATATCTTCAATGGGGAGATGCTAATGTTGCAATATTTAAAAAAGGTAATGACCTCACACACCCAATTTTAGAACCTATCCTAGACGATCAATTAGTGTCACAAGATCATATTAAGAAAATTGAAGAGAAAATTCAAAGATGGTTTGAAGAGACCTACTTGTCTAAATTGGATTTATCCGATCAATTAAAGAAATTCAACTCTAAACCAGAAGAAAGAAGTTTCATTTTTAAGATTATTGAAAACAAATATAATTTTTATCAAATAAATATACTAGACGAATTTAAGCTTATTGATGAACCTCAAAGAAAAGAAATCCATTCTCTAAATTTTAGACTTGGAAAAAACGTTATTTTTAACTCTGAACTTATAAGACCTGAATATATGAAGTTAAAGTTCCATCTATGGAATTTATATTATAATGAAAGCTTAAATATTGATGAATATATTCCTAAAGATGGGAATGCCACTCTTAATATTCAAAATAAATTAAATGAAGACCTAGTCACTTTTTTAGGCTTTGTCTCCCAAAATGATCTATTAATTAGACTCGATATTTTTAATGAATTTGAAAAACAACTCTTTAAAAGAGAAAATAGAGGCCCTTTTTCACTTCCGATGGACTTATCTAATCTTTTAGGAATTAAAAAAGATAAATTAATTAGTATTTTAAAAAGCAGGTCTTTTAATATTCAAGACATTGCAGAAAATGATTTAGTTATCACGAAAAAAATTAAAGCTAATAAAACAATGGAGTTAAAACAAAATAACAGCAAAAAAGTATTGAAAAAACCTTTAAAAAAAGTAAAAAAATCTACACCAAAAAAATTATTTAATAACCCTTTTGATCAACTAAAAAATATAAATGCTAAGTAAATTCTTCCAATCCTTTAATGAAAAAGAGAGTATAAATGAGGATCATTCCTTTGAGTCAGATCTATATAACCTGATTTACGAAATTATCATTGCTGATCATGAAATTACAGAAGAAGAAATTAATTTGGCCTCTGAGTTAGTTGAGTATTATTTTAAAATTCCAACCCTAAACAATAAAGAGCAATTTAATAAACTTGCTGATCAACAACATTTTAACACCGACTTATCACAGTTTTCTTACAGGCTTAAAACATCTTTAAGTTATGAACAAAGAATGGATGTGATTTTAATTTGTTGGCAAGTGCTAATGGCTGATGGTAAAGAAGACCAGTTAGAGGTTTCAACTGCTAGAAAAATATCAACCTTGCTTGGTCTTGAAGATAAGGATTTTATATTAATCAGAAATAGAGTAAAAGACAGTCTATGACTTACTTAGTTAATGATAAGTGTATTAAATGTAAATACATGGATTGTGTTGAAGTGTGTCCAGTGGATTGTTTTTATGAAGGTGAAAATATGCTTGTTATTAACCCTGATGAATGCATAGACTGCGGCGTATGTGAGCCCGAGTGCCCAGCTGAAGCGATTATTCCAGATGACTTGGATGACGGTACAAAATGGTTAGATGTAAATGAAAAATATTCACAAGTTTGGCCTAATATAACTACAAAAAAAGATGCCCCTGCTGATGCAAAACAGTGGGAAGGGGTAGAAAATAAATTTGAAAATCATTTTAGTGAAAAAGGACCCGATTAATGCCGGTTAAAAAAAAAGCAACAACAAAAAAAGTAACAAAAAAAACTTCAAAAGTTAAAACTAAAAAAAAAGTTGAAGTCAAAAAAAAGACACCTACCAAAAAAAAACAACCTATAAAAAAAATCACTAAGAAAAAAGTAGTAAAAAAGGTAGTAAAGAAAGTAGTTAAAAAAATTGTTACCCCAAAAGCTCCTAAAATTAAAAAAGTAATTGTTCCGCAAGAATTTAAAGCAGGAGAGAATATTGTTTATCCTACCCACGGCGTAGGAAGAATTCTTACTTTAGAAAAGTTCCAATATGATTTAGTGGAGGAGCAATTATATGTAATTCAGTTTTTTCAAGACAAGTTAACAATACGAGTCCCCTTTGCTAAAGCAAAATTAATTGGTTTAAGAAATATTACTAGTAAGCCTTCTATGACTAGAACACTCTCTGTTTTAAAGCAAAAGCCTAAAATTAAAAAGGCAATGTGGAGTAGAAGGGCTCAAGAGTACGATCAAAAGATAAACTCTGGCGACATAAAACTTCTCTCAGAGGTGGTTCGTGACCTATTTCGAAAAGATGATCAAACTGAGCAATCTTACAGTGAGCGTCAGATGTTTCAGGTAGCTTTTGAGAGGTATACAAGAGAATTTGCTATATCTTCGAGTTTAAAGTTCGAGGAAGCATCAACAAAAATATTAGAAATTTTAAATAAAAGATAAATTAATTAGTTTCCTCGTCTGTTTTATCAGTTGGAATATCAATGCTGATATCCTCTGCTAGGTTTTCGGCATCTTCAGTTTGATTTTCAGTTTCTTCTGACTCTTCGATTAAGTCTTTTAGTTCATCATTTTCTTTAGTTGTTTTAGTAGTTGTTGCAACAGTAATTCCAGCTTTTCTTCCTCTTTTTGGCTTTGTAATATTTATTGCTTCTATTGACTTACCACATTGCGGACAATCTAGCTCTTCTTGGTAAAAATCGTAATATTTTGCTCCACAGTGAGGGCATGTTCTTTTGTGACCTAAATCGATTTGCTCTAGTTGCATTGTGGGCAGTTTTATACATTATTATTGTAATTTATACAATTTTTTATTAAGTTATCGCTCTAATATGGCAGTTCCAAAAAGAAAAACGACACCTTCAAAAAGGAATATGAGACGCTCTCATCATAGAGCGGGCACACAGCTTTTTGCAGAAGACAAAAAATCTGGTGAATTGAGAAGACCCCATCATATTGATTTGAGTACTGGTATGTATAGAGGAAAGCAAATAATTATTAAAAAAACTAAAAAAGAAAAAGATACTGAGGGTCAAGCACTAGCCAACACAGAAGAAACCACAAAAACTATTGAAGCTCCAGCTTCTAAATAACTAATCTCTAATTACTTTATATATTGAATTTTCTGAGAAGCTCTGTTTATAAAGCTTTTTTTTTAATTCATCGGTTTCTAGCTTAGAAAGCTTTTTTCTTATTATAAATTTTTTTAAAATATCTAACTCTATATCTGGATTTTCATTGACTTTCTTTGAGACATATTCATCAATTAAGCTTTGTTCAAATCCTTTTTGATAGAGTTTATTTTTTATTTTTTTGATAGAAAATAAGGATTGCTCATAATAATGAAATACTGTTTCAATAAAGTGCCTCTCATTTATAATCTTTAAATCATCTAATTTTTGTAAAATATTTTCAATAAGTTCTCGTTTAGAGATATTTTCTGGGAAAGTGACTTTTTTATAAGTTTTTTTATTTCTGAGTTTTTTTTCTAGTATTTCAGAAATTTTTTTTTTAGTAGCTGGATATTTACCTAAATATTTTAGTGCCTCATTGTATAGGTATTCATCAGCTTTTTTTTTCATAGTTTATATATTATGAACCCTAAAAACTTTCTTTTAAATTGTAAAAAACAATTTCATTTATTTTAAAAATTTTACCATAATTATTTTGTAATACAGTTTATTAAACATATATTGTATTTACATAAAATTATTTTTCTACGCTATATTTGATAATTGTTTATAATCAATGTCTAATAATGAAAAGCAAAATTAATACAGCCATTAAATTACTTTTAAGATTACCAAGTTATTTGCTTATAAAACTTATTTTCATTTATGAAGAAATAATAAATCTGATATTACCACGCATAGCTGGAATTTTAAGACAAGATATTATCAGTAAAATTGACAATGATTTTGAAACAATTAAGCATCTGACAAATGATAATTTAATCCAATTTAAAGTATATACACCTAATCAGTTATGCAAATTTAGATATCAGTCATTTTCTTATAAAGAGCCTGAAATTTTAGAATGGATAAATAACTTTGGAGGTGGCGGAGTATTTTATGACATTGGAGCAAATATTGGTCTTTACTCAATTTATTTTGCAAAATTAAAAAAAGGTAATGTCTATAGCTTTGAACCTTCCGTATTTAATCTACGTCAACTTGCCAAAAATATTAGCTTAAATGAAATGAGTAGCCAGATTACAATTATTCCAAACCCACTATCAAACTTAACTGGAAGCGCAGATTTTATTAATGGTAATTCTGATGAAGGAGGCGCTTTAAGCGCCTTTGGAGTAGATTATGGATATGATGGGAAACCAATGAATTCTGATATTAAATACAATCTTTTGGGATTTTCTTTAGACGACCTATATAAAAAAGAAATAATAATAGAACCACCTAATTTAATTAAGATCGATGTTGATGGCATTGAACACAAGATTTTAGAAGGAGCTAAAGAAATCTTATCATTAAACTCTTGCAAATCAGTATATATAGAAGTTAACGATGATTTTATTGAGCAATCTCTAAATGTAAAAAAAATACTGGAACAGTTTGGCTTCAAACTCAAAGAAAAAAAACACTCAGAAATGACTAGATTAAGTTCTGACTTTGGAAATACGTTCAATCAAATTTGGATAAAATGATATTTTTTTCAAACTTTTGCGCTTGTAGCTCAGTAGGATAGAGCACCAGATTCCTAATCTGGGGGTCGCAGGTTCGATTCCTGCCAAGCGCGCCAAAGAAAAATGATATTAATTTTTTTCGTGTAAGAAATCTAAAAGTCTATCTAAATATTTCTCATCAACATTATAAGCTTTCTTGTAATGCTCTATACAATAGGGTTTTGTCGGAATATTTTGACATCCACAATAGTGAAATCCCTCTTCAAGTGGATCACCAATTGGCCATTGACAAGACTTAAAATTACCGGTGCCAACAATACTCTTTTTAAAACTAAATTTTTCCCTTCTTCGAACAGGCTCTTTTCTTACCGTATTTTGGGAAGATGAATTACTGGTTTCCCTATACATGGTAACAGAAGAAAATTGTTGATTTTGAGTTGATTTTTTTCTGGAGTTTTGACGCCTCTCAAGGCCAAGTCTAAAAGCTTTACCAATAACGGCATTTTTAGTAAATCCAAGCTGCACGCCAATCTGGCTTGTAGCAACCCCTTCATTCCAAAGCTTTTTTAGATCTTCTACTTTCTGGTTATTCCATGACATTTTTTGTATACCTACTCTATTTAGTTCCTGCTATGGGTAGTTTTATACTATATATAGTAGTAGTAATCTAGCCTAAAATGATTAAAAAAATGTGAATAAATATGAAATCTCTTAAAAATCTCAATTTCGAGAAAATCCAAAACGTTGGGATCAGAGTCGATTTTAATGTGCCCATTGATAAAAATTTTAAGATAACTGACAAAACAAGATTAGACAGGGCAAAAGACACGATCAATTTTATTAAAAATAAACAATGCAACATTATTCTTCTTTCACATTTTGGAAGACCTAAAAAAAACTTCGATTACAAGTATTCTTTTACAAAACTTATTGATCAGTTTGAGAAAATCTTAGAATTAAAATTAAATTTTATAAGCTATGAAAATTTTTTAGAAAATGGTCTTAATCAATTCAATCATAATAGGTCTAACGTATCTCTTTTAGAGAATATAAGATTTTTCGAAGGTGAAACAAAAAATGATTTGAGTTTTAGTAAATCAATTACTGACAATCTAGATTTGTATGTTAATGAAGCATTCTCCGCATCCCATAGGCTTCACTCATCAGTAAATCAAATGGTCAAAAATATTTTATCTACACCTGGGTTTAATTTTGAAAAAGAAATTAAGGTAATTAATGATATTAAAAAATCTAAAAAGAAAAAATTAGCTATAATTGGAGGTTCAAAAATCTCAACTAAAATAAAAACACTTTTATCTTTAACGACTTCTTGCTCAGATATTTTTATAGGGGGAGCAATGGCTAATAATTTTCTAAAATATAATAAGTTTTATATTAGTTCTTCTTTAATCGAAGAGGGTGCTGAAAGTATGATTGAAATGATCTACAGTTCTACAAAACAAACTGGTTGTAAAATACATCTCCCTGTTGACGTGATGCTCGACTCAAATCAAAGTGTATTAGTCAATAAACTTGATAAAAACTCTGAATTTAAAATTTTAGATATAGCCGACTCCTCTCATATAGTTTTAGAAAATCTTGCAAAAAAAAGTGATATTATTTTGTGGAATGGCCCCATGGGCATGATTGAAGACTACAAATTTTCTAAGGGATCTATTAATCTATCTCATCTTCTGGCCAAATCTCAAGCTGATGTTGTTATTGGTGGAGGAGATACGATCTTAGCCATCAATATGGCAAAAGAAAAATTTGAAGACTTTTATTTTGTCTCAACTGCCGGGGGTGCTTTTCTCGAGGCACTAGAGGATAAAGAACTAGTTGGAATTGAAGCTCTTAAGGCTGATTTATAAAATGTTTTTTTAGAAACGGAATTTGAATTATAGTAAAGACAATTGTAATTCCCATAATACCAAAGACTTTAAAGTTAACCCAAACATCGGTTGTTTGAGTTCGCCAAATAATTTCATTTAAAACAGCTAGAAGTACAAAAAAGCTGGACCACATTTTGTTCATTAGCCCCCACCCTTCATCAGTTAATTTTAAAGAAGAATTTAATAATAATTTTAAAACAGGTTTATTGATAAATGTACTTCCAATTAAAACGATAGCAAAAAGTGCGTTTATGATTGTGGGTTTCATTTTAAAAAATATTTCATTTTTAAGGAAAATACTCAGGCCGCCAAATACAACTAAGATAACTGTACTTACTAACATCATTGTAGAAATTTTCCTTTCTTTAAAATAGATAACTATTAGAGAAATAAATGTAGCCACTATTACAGCAGCTATACTTAAATAGAGATCTTTGTCTGATTTATAGTAAACAGCAAAAAAAACAATTAAGGGAAAAAATTCAAATAGCTGCTTCATATTATATCAGTCTATCTAAATATTCCTCAAATTGAAACTCTCTTAAGTCGCTAATTCTTTCACCGTACCCTTCAAATACAACAGGTATGTCAAAATCATTTATTATAGTAAGAAGAGCTCCATATTTAGCATTGGAGTCGACCTTATTTAAAATAATTCCATCTAATTTTATATATTCGCGAAACCCTTCAATGATATGCTTGGATGCAAGTCCGGTATTAGCATCCAAAGTCAAAAAAGTTTGAATTAAATTAAATTGATCAGATTTCTTTGATATTATATTTAAAACCTTTTTTAGTTCTGCCATTAAATTTTTATTGTTGTGTTGCCTTCCAGATGTATCAATAATCACAACATCATTTTCTTTCATTTTATCAATACCTTGAAAAATGACGGCGGATGGGTCCTCCATATTATTACCCTTATGTATGGGTACTTCAAATTTTTTGGTAAAATGCTCAAGTTGATCTATAGCTGCTGCTCTGAATGTATCTGCTGCAATAACAGCAGGATTTAAGCCGTTTTTTTGAAATAGATTTATGAATTTGCCGATGAATGTTGTTTTTCCTGATCCGTTGTTACCTGCAATTACATATAAGCTCTTACTTTGAGGAGAAAAACCACCAAATTTTTTTTCTGCGAATTTTGTCAGTAGCTCTTTTTTAATAACTTTTTTAATATCTTCTTCCTTTGATGTATTGTCTTTAATTTTTGAAATTATTAATTCAGCAAATTTTGGCTCAACACCATTTTCAAATAAAAGATCTTCTATTTCATCAACATTTAATTTTTTTTGAAAAATTTTTTTTAAAAAAAACATTAAACTTTTACAATTTCACCAACCGGCACGCCAACTAATGGAACCTTATGTTTGATATAGTTTTGATCATATCCAACTGCTAATCCTAAATTTAATTCCTCAATAAGAACCTCTCTTGGTAAGGAAAGTTTAGATTTTACTTTTTTTAAAATTAATTCACCTAGTTCTCTTAAATGTTTTGCTCTTTTTTTAATAATTAATTTGGAAACCTGAGGCATTCTTGATGCGGGGGTATTGTTCTTGGGAGAAAAAGGAAATATATGAAGGTGAGATATTTCATTTTTTTTCAGTAGTCTGTATGTATTGTCAAACATTTCATCTGTTTCTGTAGGAAATCCAGCGATTATATCTGCACCAAATGAAACATCTTCTCTAATTTTTTTACAATGTTCAACAAATTCAAATACATCTTTTGAGTTATGTCTTCTTTTCATTCTTTTAAGTATCATATCATCTCCAGATTGAATACTGAGGTGAAGATGAGGCATTACTCTTCGATCCTTCAACACTTCATCAAATTGCTCATCAATCTCTACACAGTCTATTGAAGATAGACGTAGACGTTGTAATTTAGTTTTATCTAAAATATCTAAAATTAAATTGCTCATACTATATTGGTATTCAAAATCACTCCCATAATCAGATATATCTACTCCTGTCAAAACTATTTCTTTGGCTCCGTTCTCGACAACTCTTTCAACTTCGTCAATTAAGTAAAAAGGATCAAAGCTCCTATTATTGCCTCTTCCAAAAGGAATAATACAAAACGTACATCTATGATTACAACCTTGTTGAATTACAAGGCTTTCTCTGATGCTAAGGTTGTTTATTTCTAAAGATGGGCGGATATCTTGAGGTGAGTCAAAGATGTCCTCTTTAAAATCAATTTGGGACTCTTCATTAGATAAAGATATCCAAGTTTCTGATTTTAGCTTACTGATATTATCAATAACTTTATCAACTTCACTCATTGATGAATATTTATCAGGTGATATTTGAGCGGCACACCCTGTCATAACAATTTTTTTATCAGGATTTTCTTTTTTAATTCTTCTAATAGTTTGTCTTACTTGTCTTTCAGTTTCATTTGTAACCGCACATGAATTTATAACAATTATATTTTTATTCTTATTAGCTAATAATTCCTCAATTTTTTTTCCTTCAAAATTATTTAGACGACATCCAAAATTTACTACCCTAGACATTTATATATTAATGGTTGATTTATAAACTAATTCAGCTGGACCTTGAAGATATACTATCTTATCTTGAATTTCTGTTTTTAATCTTGATTGTTCTGTAATTACTTCAATTTTAGAGGATACAATATCATTATAGTTTAAAACAAATGCTGTTGCACACGTACCTGAACCACAGGCAAGTGTATGCCCGCCACCTCTTTCCCAAAATAATACTTTGACACTAGATTTATTGATTACCTGAACAAAAGTAATATTTGCCTGATCAGGGAAAATTTTATTTTTTACAAGCAAAGGTCCTAGATGATTTAATTTAATTGATACTAAATTTTTAACTAACACCACACAATGGGGATTGCCAATATTTGCTGTCATTATTTTTACTAATCCAGGTATTTTAATACCTTTAATATGAATAGCTTGGGTGTCCATTTTTTTTGATAAAGGTATTTTTTGCCAATCTAAAGTTACTTCTCCAACATTGATTTTGTATTCTTTTTTAGTTTTTTTGCCGTGATGTATAAATTTATGACTTTTGATAATTACGTTTTTAATTTTCTTTTCTTCAACTAAAAATTTATAGACACAACGCAGCCCATTTCCACAATTTTTTCCAAGTGAGCCATCTGAATTATAAAAAGCAACTTGATGGTATGCTCCAACTTTTTTCAATAAAATCAATTGATCACAGCCTATGCCAAATTGTCTGTCACATAGTTTTTTTATAATTTTTTTTGATTTTCTAATTAAATCAACGTTTTTATCTATTATTACAAAGTCATTTCCCGCCCCATGAGCTTTCATAAAAGGTATTTTCATAGACCCGCTATAGTGATATAAAAACTTAACTTAATAAAGAAAAAATTAGTCGGCCGATGAGTATCATTCGCCGATTTTTTTTATTTTTTAGATGCTAGAAAATATAACAAATAAAATAACTGGAATTTTTCAAGACCTCTCAAATAAAGGAGCCATTACTGAAAAAGATTTAGAGTTAACTTTACGCGAGGTGAGAGTAGCTCTATTAGAAGCAGATGTTTCTCTAAGAGTATCTAAAGATTTAATTAAAAAAATTCAAGACAAAGCGCTTGGCCAAAAAGTAATTGAAAATGTTCAGCCAGGACAACAAATTATTAAAATTGTTAGCGATGAGCTTACAGAAATTCTTGGCACACAAAGCAGTGAACTAAATTTTAAAAATAAACCCTCAATTTTTTTAATGTGTGGTTTGCAGGGTGCAGGTAAAACAACATCGATAGCGAAGCTTGCCCATTACTGTCAAAATTCTCTCAATAAATCTGTAGCACTAGTATCAACAGACTTAAGAAGACCCGCAGCGATTGAACAACTACGCATTTTATCTCAGAAAAATAATATTCAATTTATTGAACCAGCTAACCAAAATATAAAAGATATTGTCAATAATGCAATGGAACAAAGCAATAAACTTTTATCAGATATTCTTATAATCGATACCTCTGGCCGGATCAGTACGGATGAGGAATTACTTTTAGAACTAAAAACTATTCACGATATCGCAAAACCACAAGAAAACTTACTTGTATTAGACTCTATGATGGGCCAGCAAGCACTAAGTGTTGTAGAGTCTTTTAACTCCACTGCCCCTCTTACGGGATTTATCTTAACAAGACTGGATGCAGACCCAAGGGGAGGAGTTGCCCTCTCAGCAAAATATCAAACAGGTTTGCCTATTCGTTTCTTTGGATCTGGTGAAAACATTCAAGATTTTGAAGTTTTCCACCCAGAAAGAATTGCTTCAAGAATACTTGGCATGGGAGACGTTGTATCACTAGTTGAAAAGGCACAGAAAGACTTTGATGAAAAAGAAATGGAAAGTCTGCAGTCCCAGATGTTGAGTGGGAAATTTAATATGAATGATCTTTTGAAACAATTTTCACAAATGAAAAAGATGGGAGGTATGTCTGGACTGATGTCACATATGCCAGGTGTAAGCAAAATTAAAAATATGATGGAAAGTGGAGATTTTGACGATAAAGTTATAGATCATCAAATAGCAATTATTTGTTCAATGACTAAAGATGAAAGAGTTGACCCCGACTTACTAAAAGCCTCAAGAAAAAGAAGAATAGCAACTGGGTCTGGAAGACAAGTACATGAAGTCAATAGGCTTCTCAAACAATTTGAGCAAACTAAAAAACTTATGAAACAAGCTCAAAAACCAGGTTTTGCAAATAAAATTAAAAGTTTATTAGGCGGAAACCAAATGCCAACGATTGATTAAATTAAGAAGGGAGAGATCATGGCGACTAAAATAAGACTAGCAAGAGGGGGTTCAAAGAAAAGACCTTTTTACAGAATAGTGGTGGCTGATGAAAGAGCACCTAGAGATGGTAATTTCATTGAAAAAATAGGTAACTTTAATCCAATGGTGCCGAAGGACCACAAAGAGAGAGTTATGCTAAGCAAAGAAAGAGCTGAGCACTGGTTAAAAGTAGGAGCATTACCAACAGAAAGAGTTCAAAAAATTCTTTTTGAATTAGGAATGATGGAAGCCCCAAAAATAACTGAGAAGACGAAAAAACATTTACCAAAGGCAAAAGCTCAGGAAAGAGTTAAGTCTAAAGAAGAAGCGGCATTAAAAGCAGCTGAGGATGCAAAAGCTGCTGAAGAAGCGTCAAAAGTAGAAGCAGAAAAACCTGCTGAAGAGACATCCACTGCAGATGAGCAACCCCCTGTTGAAGAAGCTGCAACTGAAAAACCAGCTGAACAAGAGGTAAAATCAGAAGAAATACCAGAGCCTGGGGAGAAGAAAGAAGAAGCCCCTGTAATGGAAGAACCTAAAGCAGAGGAGTTTTCAACCGAGGCTGCTGAAGACAAAACTGACGATAATAAAGAGAAACCTAAAGAATAATTTTCTTGTGACTTCCTTTAACAAAAATTTCATACAAGTTGGCGTAATTGGCAGACCCAAAGGAACTAAGGGTCTGCTAAGGTTTCACAGTTTTTTAAATGATGATCGTGATGTAAATCAGTTTAAAGAATTTTATTTAGACGACGAAAAAATTATTGAATTAAAACTCGTCTCTTTCGATAAAAAAAGCCCACTTATAACAATTAATGAGATAAACAATAGGAAGGATATTGAAAAGTTTGTTAATGAAAAAATTTTTTTAAAAAAAGAACAATTATCACCTGTAAAAGATAATGAATATTACTTTCATGATTTAGAGGGATTAGATGTAATGGATAATAAAGACCAGAAAGTAGGTGAAGTATCTTCAGTCGTGAATTTTGGAGCAGGAGACTTACTGGAAATATATTTTACGAAGAGTATGAAAAAAGAATTTTTTAGATTTACAGAACAAAATTTTCCTTTGGTAAATATCAAAGAAAAAAAAATAATAATTAAAAATTAATGATCACATTTAATATCCTCACTTTATTCCCAGAGGCTTTCCCTGGTATTTTACAACATGGTTTGCTAGGCAAGGCTCTTTTAAAAAATCATTTTAAAATCAATACTATCAACATAAGAGACTATAGTGATCTGTCTGCTAACTCTGTAGATGATAAACCATTTAGCGGCGGCGCAGGGATGATTTTAAGACCAGATATAATTTCAAAAGCTATTGAGGCAAACTTTAATAATGACGAGCTAGATACCTTTACAAAGATTTGTTTTTCTGCCAAAGGCAAAAATTTTTCTCAAAACGATTTAATTCAAAATAAGTTAAATCAAAATTTTATTTTATTAAATGGTAGGTATGAGGGAATAGACCAAAGGGTGATTGACTATTATGAATTTCAAGAGATATCAGTAAGTGATGTCATTTTAAATGGAGGGGAAGTGGCATCGTTGTTGTTTATTGAGGCATTTATGAGATTACAACCTGGTGTCTTGGGTAACGAAGATACTCACTCTAATGAGTCTTTTCAAAATGAACTAGTTGAACACGATCAATTTACAAGACCAAACCCATGGGTAGCTCCTGACCATACAGACATAGAAGTCCCAGCTGTTCTTTTAAGTGGTAATCATGCGGATATAGATTTATGGAAACACCAGAATTCCATGGAAAATACTGAAAAAAATAGGCCAGATTTATTTAAAAAGTATTTAAAAAAAAACAAAAATGATTAGAATATGGCGCTCTAACACCACCCACAAATTAGTATTGGATGGAGCATACAATGAATGAAATAATTAAAAATTACGAACAATCACAAATACAGCAAATTTTAAAAAGCTCAAAAGTCTCAGATTTCGCACCCGGTGACACAGTAAAAGTAAATGTAAAAATTAAAGAGGGAAACAAAGAAAGAGTTCAGGCATTCCAAGGCGTATGTATCGGTAAAAAAAATAATGGCCTTAACTCATCTTTCACTGTTAGAAAAATTTCTAGTGGTGAGGGAGTAGAGAGAGTTTTTCCACTTTACAGTAACGTTATTGACTCAATTGAACGTATCAAAGTTGGAGATGTCAGAAGAGCAAAGTTATATTACCTCAGAGGCCTATCTGGTAAAAAAGCAAGAATAGCCGAGAGAACAGATGGTCGAGTATATGATGATAAACAATATGTATCTTCAATAGAAGATGTCAAAGAAGTTACAGAAGAACAAATTGAAGAAAAAAAATCTGAAACCCCTGTAACTGAAGAGGCACCTGTAGAAGCTGCTAAAGAAACCAAAACAGAGGCAGCACCTCCTCAAGAAGACTCTAAACCTAAAGAGGAGCTAAAAGAAGAGATACCTGCTGAAAAAAAAGTAGAAGAGGCTGAAACTAAAAGCTAAGTTAAGTAGTATCTTGAGCAACCAAGGCCCAAAAACACTTTTTGACAAAATTTGGTCTGAGCATCTCGTCGGTCAAAGAGAAGACGGAACAAGTCTTTTATATATTGATCGTCATTTAGTCCATGAAGTAACCAGTCCCCAAGCCTTTGAAGGATTAAAAATCTCTAATCGTCCTGTACATCGACCAGAAGCGACCATAGCTGTTGCAGACCATAATGTTCCTACAATAAATAGACAAAATATTGAGGATCCACAAAGTAAAATACAAGTTGAAACTTTAGCAAAAAATACCAAAGAACATGGAATTCAATATTTTGATTTAATGGATCAGAGACAGGGTATTGTTCATATTATTGGACCAGAGCAAGGGATTACCCAACCTGGAATGACAATAGTTTGTGGGGATAGCCACACCTCTACCCATGGAGCATTTGGGGCACTCGCTTTTGGTATTGGCACAAGTGAAGTAGAACACGTATTAGCTACACAAACAATAGTTCAAAACCCCGCTAAAAACATGAGAATATCAGTAAATGGCGACCTTCCTTTTGGCGTCAATTCGAAGGATTTAATCCTATATATAATCGGAGAGATTGGAACAGCGGGTGGAACTGGACATGTAATCGAGTATGCCGGATCCTCTATTATGGGACTCTCTATGGAGGGAAGAATGACCATATGTAATATGAGTATTGAAGCCGGAGCACGAGCTGGTTTAATCAGCCCTGATCAAACAACTTTCAACTATATTAAAGGGAGACCTTATGCACCTGGTGCTGATCATTGGGATCAAGCAGTGGAATACTGGTCATCTCTCCCATCAGATAATGATGCTAACTATGATCATGAAATTGTTATTGATAGCTCCGAGATCGACCCAATGGTGACGTGGGGCACTAGTCCCGAAGATGTTGTATCTGTAAAAGGATTGGTACCAAACCCAAGTAGTGCTCAAACAGAAAATAAAAAGAAAAGTATTGAGAGATCCCTTGAATACATGGGTCTTAAACCTGGAACAAAAATAACAGACATAAAATTAGATAAAATATTTATTGGTTCATGTACCAATGGTCGAATTGAGGATCTAAGAAAAGTTGCTTCTATTGTTAAGGATAAAAAAATCGCTTCACATGTTCAAGCTATGATAGTCCCAGGATCAGGTTTGGTTAAAAAACAAGCAGAAGAAGAAGGATTAGATATAATTTTAAAAGATGCTGGTTTTGAATGGAGAGAGGCTGGATGCTCTATGTGTCTTGGTATGAATCCTGATCAATTAAAACCTGGCGAAAGATGTGCCTCAACTTCTAATAGAAATTTTGAAGGTCGGCAAGGTCGAGGTGGAAGAACTCATTTAATGAGCCCAGAACTTGCGGCAGCTTCTGCTATTACTGGGAACATTTCAGATATAAGAGATTTCACTTAAGATGGATAAGTTTAATTCTTTAAAAGGGATCGCAGCCCCTTTACCAATCGTAAATATCGATACAGATATGATCATCCCAAAGCAATTTCTTAAGACTATAAAAAGAACTGGCCTTGGAGTTAGCTTATTTTATGAGATGAGATATGATAATGATGGAAATTTAATTAAGGATTTCGTATTAAACACATCACCTTTTGATCAATCTAAAATATTAGTAGCAGGGGATAATTTTGGATGTGGCTCTAGTCGAGAACACGCCCCTTGGTCTCTTAAAGATTTCGGAATTAAGTGTGTAATTTCAACTAGTTTTGCTGATATTTTTTATAATAATTGCTTTCAAAATGGAATTTTACCGATTGTTGTCAGTCCTGACCAACTTGATCAATTAATGATGGCAGCTAAAAATCAAATAGAGTTCAACATCGATCTCCCAGAGCAAACTGTTAAAGCGGGCAATCATTCAATTAATTTTGAAATAGAAGAATATAGAAAAGATAGACTTTTGCAGGGATTAGATGACATAGGAATTACTCTTGGATACCAAGACAAAATTAGCGCTTATGAAGAAGAGAAAAAAAATAAAAAACCTTGGTTATTCAAGGACAATTAAATGAGCTCTAAAATTTTAGTTTTACCTGGTGACGGGATAGGCGTGGAAGTTGCAGATCAAACAATCCGAGTTATTGAAAAATTAAATGAACAAGGTCTTGATGCTATTTATGAAAAAGATTTAGTTGGAGGGGCCTCTTATGATGTCAACGGTGAACCTTTAACAGAGGCTGTCTTAGAGAAAGCAAAAAACTCTGATGCTATCTTATTGGGAGCAGTTGGTGGATCTAAGTGGGATAATGTAGAAAGATCAAAGAGACCTGAAGCCGGACTATTAGGTTTGAGGAAAGAGTTAGAACTTTTTGCAAATTTGAGACCTGCCCTTGTTTTTGATGCACTTGTTGATGCTTCAACTTTAAAAAATGATGTAGTTAATAATTTAGATATAATGATAGTAAGAGAATTAACTGGGGGTGTATATTTCGGTCAACCTCGAGGAATTGAGGATACATCAAATGGTAAAAAAGCGATCGACACACAAGTCTACCATGACTATGAAATTGATAGAATTGCCAGAGTCGCCTTTGATTTAGCTAGTAAAAGAAATAATAAAGTTACTTCTGTTGAAAAGGCTAACGTTATGGAAACAGGTGTTCTTTGGAGAGAGGTTGTTAAACAGACTCATAAAGATTTTTCTGATATTACCCTAGAAAATATGTTAGCCGATAACTGCGCCATGCAGTTAGTAAGAAACCCAAAACAATTTGATGTAATAGTTACAGATAACCTTTTTGGTGATCTTCTTAGTGACTGTGCTGCCATGTTAACTGGTTCACTGGGGATGTTACCATCAGCATCATTAGGTGCAAAAAAAAATGGAAAAAGGCATGGTCTTTTCGAACCCGTTCATGGAAGTGCTCCAGATATTGCCGGCCAAGATAAAGCTAACCCTATTGCTACTATTTTAAGTTTATCAATGATGTTGAAATATAACCTTAATAAACCTGAATTATCGAATAAACTAGAAAATGCAGTTCAACAAATCCTCTCTGAGGGTTTTAGAACGGGAGATATTTACACAGATGAAAACCAAACACTTGTTTCTTGCTCTAAAATGGGTGATTTAATTATAGAAAGAATTTAACTTGGCTTCTTCAAAAAAACCTAAAATTGCTGTCGTCGGAGCGACTGGAAATGTTGGAAGAGAGGTCTTAGATATAATCGATGAAAAAGAAATTCAATACTCTGATTTAATCGCTTTAGCTTCATCTCGCTCTAAAGGAAGTACAATTGATTATGGAGAAAACAAGTCGGTAGTAGTAGCTGATTTAGCTGAATATGATTTTTCAGATACTGACATAGCTATTTTTTCTCCTGGAGCAAAAGTATCTAGTGAGTTTGCTCCTAAGGCAGCTAAACAAGGATGTATAGTTATAGATAATACCTCACACTTTCGAACAGACCCAGATGTCCCCTTAGTGGTTGCTGAAGTCAATCCAGAGGCGTTAAAAGATTTTAGAAAAAAAAATATTATTGCTAATCCAAACTGCTCAACCATGGGGATGCTAGTTGCAATTAAACCTTTACACGACCATTTTAATGTAAAAAGAATTGTTGTTTCAACTTACCAATCAGTTTCAGGTGCTGGCAAGGAAGCTGCTGATGAATTATTTAATCAAACAAAATCAATTTATGCTAATGAAGCAGTCGTTAAAGAGAAATTTACTAAACAAATTGCTTTTAATGTTATCCCGCACATTGATGTTTTTTTAGAAGATGGGCAAACTAAAGAAGAGTGGAAAATGTTCAATGAAACAAAAAAAATACTTGATCAAAACATTGAATTAACAGCAACCTGTGTGCGTGTTCCAGTTTTTGTTTCTCATTCTTTAGCAGTCAATGTTGAATTTAATAAACCGTATGATGAGGACCAAGTAAGGGAGATTTTTAAAAAATCACCAGGTTTAAAAATGATTGATTATCGCGCTGATGAAGGATATGTCACCCCTATTGAGTCTGCAGGCTTAGATCCAGTGTATATCAGTAGGATTCGAAGAGATCCTACTATTCCAAATGGTTTAAACTTCTGGTGCGTTTCTGATAATTTAAGAAAAGGCGCTGCTTTAAATACCGTACAAATTGCAGAAATACTAATTAAAGATTTTTTAAGTTCTTAGCTCTAAATTTTCTTTTCTCTATTTTTGTATAATCTTTTTTTTCAAGCAAGATACTATAGATATCATTTGTAACATTTTCTAAAATCTCCTTAGTTGTATTTTTTTTAGAGATATAATGCGCATACAAAGCAGTAGACTGATCGCCCGCCCCATGAAATCGTTCTTTGAAATTTATAAAAGGTGTTTCAATTATAAAAATATCTTTTTTGTTACATAATATATTTATTAATTTTTTATTTTTTGGCACACTCCTAATTAATACTTGGCTATTAAATTTCTTAGTGAAAAATTTAAGATCAGCTAAAATTTCCCCTAGGTTATAATTATTTACATCTTTATTATTTAAGTAAGACCACTCAAAGAAATTTGCTGAGATATATTTGACTTTTGTCATTATTTTTTTAAAAAAATTTGCAACATCTTTTTCTACATATAGCCCTATTCCAATATCTCCCATGACAGGATCTAATATAACTCTATTTTGTATGTTAATTATTTTATTGATTGATTTTGAAACTTTTAAATTTGGCGTGTAGCCGACTATCGTCAAATCATTTAAACTTAATTTATATGTTTGCCTCACCTTATTAAAAATTATCCATGGATTTAAATTATTATCACTAATTTGAAGTGTGCTTCTAACACCTTTATGAGAGGTTAGAATCACAGTGGGTATTTCAAAAAATTTGTAACCTTTATCGCTTAAAATTGAGCGAGCAGCATGATTTCCAACTTTGTCATTTAAGACTGTCGACTGAACACTAACTATATTCTTCATGTTTTATGATGTTAACTCTTCAATGGTTGTCATTGGATCAACAATAATATAAAAAATACGCATTAAGAATTTTAATTAAAGGAAATAAATATGACTTTTGAATTACCTAGCTTACCTTATGCAAGTGATGCTTTAGCTCCATATATGTCATCAGAAACTCTTGATTTTCATCATGGCAAACATCATCAAACATATGTAACAAATTTAAATAACCTTGTGAAAGATACTGATATGCAAGACTCTTCTCTTGAAGAAATAGTTGTAAAATCAAGTAAAGATTCATCTATGGCAGGAATTTTTAATAACGCAGGCCAACATTGGAATCACATTTTATTTTGGCAATGCATGAAACCTAATGGCGGTGGCTCAATGCCGTCAGAGTTAGAAAGCAGAATTACATCTGACTTAGGTGGGATTGACCAATTCAAAGAGGCATTTATCCAAGCTGGAATTACACAATTTGGTTCCGGATGGGCTTGGCTTGCTATTGATAATGGCAAATTGGTTGTCACTAAATCACCTAATGCTTCTAACCCTTTGGTTGATGGGATGAAGCCAATTCTAGGCTGTGATGTATGGGAACACTCTTATTATATTGATTACAGAAACAAACGACCTGATTACTTAAAAGCTTTCTTAGACAGTATGGTAAACTGGGAATTTGTTGCTTCCCAATTAGATTAAATTATAGGGCTGCTTGTAAAAAGCAGCCCAAATTTTATTTAAGCTGATAAAAGTTTAGAATTAGTATTAACTTTTATTCTCCTTGGTTTTTGGTGTTCTGGTATTTCTCTTTCGAGATTTATACTTAACAGACCATTTTTTAAATCAGCTTTTATAACTTTTACAGTATCAGCTAATTCAAATTTTCTTTCAAAATTTCTGTTGGCAATTCCTCGATAAAGGTATTCTGATTTATTATTAGTTTTATCATCACCCATTTCTCCTTTAACATTTAATAAATTTCCCTCTTGGGATATATCAATTTGGTCTTCACCAAATCCAGCTACTGCCATAGTTATTTGGTAAATATTTTTGTCATGTTTAACAATATTGTATGGTGGGTAGGAAGACCCTTTGTTATTTGTAGAAAAAACAGTATCAAAAAGTCTATCAAACTCATCGAAACCAACTGATGATCTCCATAGAGGAGATAAGTCAAATGTAGTCATAATTAACCTCCTTAAGCGTTAATTGTTAATTGCAGTTTTTTAAAACCTGCGTTAATTAAGAAATTCCTAATGGCAATTTCCCCTATTATTAATTTGGTATTTCAAATTTAAATTTCAAGATATTTAAATAGACTATTTATTCATTTTTTTTGATGATAAGTTCATTCAATGTATTCAATTGTTGCAAAGAAACCCGGCGATATAAGTGTTCTTCAAAAAAAAAGTGTTGATTTCTCTGATCCTAAGTCAAATGAAGTATTAATCAAAAATAGAGCAATTGGGGTAAATTTTATTGATATTTACTTTAGAGCAGGACTATATCCTTGGCCAGTAGACACGGATCTTGTTCTTGGCTCTGAAGGTGCGGGGGAAGTAGAAGCCGTAGGACCAGATGTTAAGAATTTTAAAATAGGCGATCGTGTAGCATACGCACAGCCAAACAACGCCTACTCAACTCATAGAATAATATCTGAAGATCTTGTAGTTTCTATACCTGATAGCATATCTTATGATCAAGCTGCTGCTTCAATACTTAAGGGATTAACTGTTAAATATCTTCTTTGTGACAGCTTTAATTTGCAAAGCGATCATGAGGTTTTGTTTCACGCTGCAGCAGGAGGTGTGGGATTAATTGCAGGACAATGGATAAAAGAAATTGGTGCAAAATCAATTGGCACTGCAGGTAATTCTGAAAAATGTATACTAGCAAAGCAAAGAGGATTTGACGAAGTTATCAATTATTCTGAAAAAAATTTCTTAGAGGAAGTATTGGAAATTACAAACAGTAAAGGTCTTGATGTGGTTTATGATAGCGTGGGTAAAGATACAATGTCTAATTCATTTAAATGTCTAAAAAAGCATGGGATGTTAGTTAGTTTTGGTCAATCATCAGGCCCGTATAAAGATATACAAATGACTGATTTGGCTCTTGGTTCTTTTTATTTAACTAGACCTACACTTTTTCATTTTTATGCAAACAGAAACTGGCTAGAAAACGCAAGTCAGAAATTATTTGAAATGATAGATAAAGATAAAATTAAATTAGATAAAATAACAAAATATGATCTTGATAATGTAGCTGATGCTCACGTGGATATGGAAAAAAGAAAGACTTCGGGTTCTATTATCCTAAAGATTTAACCTCACTAAATACATCTTTTAAAGTTTTCTCTAAAGTTTCAAATATTATATCCATTTCCTCTTCAGTTGTAATAAAAGGTGGACACAAAACAATAGAAGGACCCAGGGGTCTACATATTAATCCGTTTTCGATACATTTATTAGCAACGCGCTCACCAATAGAAATTGATCCATCAAAAGGAATTCTATTCGTTTTGTCTTGAACCATCTCTAAAGCGCCCATTAAACCAATGCCGCGAGACTCACCTATGAATTCTAAATCTTCAAATTTTTTTAAACCCCCCATGAATATGGGTTCAAGATATCTAACATTTTCAATCATTTTCTCATTAATTATAATGTCTATTGCCTCTAAGGCGAGGGCGCAACCAACGGGGTGTCCGCCAGCAGTGAAGCCATGAAAAAATTCCTCTGCTTGATAAGAAGCCTCCATCATTTTTTTTGTCATTTTTTCTCCTAAAATGACCGCACCAAGTGGAAAGAACCCTGAAGTTATACATTTGGATGCAATGATAATATCAGGTTTAATCTTATATGTTTCAGATCCCCATAAATTACCAGTTCTACCAAAACCACAAATTACCTCATCAGCGATAAATGGAATATCGTATTTTTTTAGAATCTTTTGAACTATTTCAAAATATCCTTTTGAAGGAGGTATGACACCTCCTGCCCCCATGACAGGTTCAGCAAAAAAACCAGCCACTGTGTCAGGTCCTTCCTTTTGAATTAAATTTTCTAAATCTTCGCCCATTCTTTTTGTAAACATTTCCTCATTCTCATTTTCTAAACAATATTTCCAATAATGAGGACAGGCAGAATGAACGAATCCATCTAAAGGTAAGCCAAATTCACTGTTATATGGTTTTCCAGTCATCGATGCTGAAACAGCTGTTACACCATGATAAGAATTTATTCGAGTTATTATTTTTCTTCTCTTGGGGTAACCTTTTCTTTTATTTATAAACCACAATAATTTTACTGTGGTATCATTTGCCTCAGACCCCGAATTTGTAAAAAAAACCTTACCATCTGTAAAAGGAGAAATTTCAATTAATTTATCTGCAAGTTCTACTGCAGGCTCAGAGATTCTTCCAAAAAAAGCATGATAGCCTGAAAATTTTTCATACTGTTTTTTTGCAGTTTCCACCATTCTTGGGTGATCGAAACCAACTACCGAGTTCCACAACCCTGAATTGGCATCTAAATACTTTTTTCCATCTTGATCGTAAACATAGATACCTTTTGCTTGGTTAAGAACAATAGGACCAAGTGAATTTAAATTTTTAAGATCTGTGAAGCCATGTAAAACTCTATCTGTATTAATCATATTTAATCTACAACCTCATATAAATTTTCTAAATAAGGAATATTTCTAAATGGTATATCTACCAATTCTGTATCAGCAAGAAAATATCCAATAATAAAAAAGAGTATCATGAAAATTAACTTGAGCATTCTTAAAAAAGATAATATAGAAATCAAAAAAGGGTTAGAACAATTTGTCCTAACCCTTTTAGAAAGAAGTGGCCCACTAAGAAAAAAGCCGCTTCTGTAAGGCTGTAAAAACGAGATTAATCTCTTGAAATGATTATAAATAGCCTCAAAAACAACATCAAGAAAATTGAAATAACCACAATATATAGAATAAATTAGATCAATATGCTACTAAACTTAGTTAAATCAAAAAATGAACTTCTTTAGATTCCCTGAAAGTATTCCCACTATTTTTTACACCATCATTTGGATATGTTTCTTAGCAGTAATCAGTTTAGGCACACCTTATTATTTTACTGATGACTTAAATTTATTAATCTCTTTAAAAAATAATAATTTAGTTTCAAATTTTTCAGAGTTTATAAATCCACATTTAACATTATTAAACCTTGTTATCAAAATATCTAATTTATTTGCCTTAGATAGTTACCTTGTATTAAGATTTCTTAATTTCATTTACTTAGGATTAGTAATTTTAGTAACTTATAAAATTATTAAATTAAAATTTTATGATCTTCATTATCTAATGCCACTTACTTCAGTTTTATTTAGTGGTACGATTTTAATTTCAACAACAACTATTAATGGTGCTCTTTTTTCCGGATCGATAACTTTATTAATAATTTATTACTTAATAAGAATTTTTGATGAAGAAAATATATTTAATTTGCTATTTTTTATTATTTTTAGTTTAGTTGCACTAATTTTAAATAATTTCTTCTTTATTATTTTAATCTCATTTTTGACTATATCAAAATTATTTAATTTAAAATTAGAAAAGAAAAAGCGATTGAGCTTAATTTCTTATCTTTGCTTAATATATATAATAGCTTTAGTATTTTTCATTATTCAGAATATTAATGAAACAGATAACTTTTCTACCTTTAACTATGATTTATCAATTTTGATTAAGAGAATTATAGAGAGTATTATTTTTTTATTGCCTTTAATAAGTCTATTGATTATCGCTATATTTTACAATGTTTTCAAAAGAATTAATTGGAACAAGGATTTAATAACATTTTTTTCATTAATAATTATTTCATGGTTTTCATATATTTTTTCAAATAAATTAAACTTATCAATATTGGTGTTTATGTTACCAATAATGTCCATTTATATTTTTAGAACTTTAGAATTTGTAGAATTAAAATGGTCAAAAATTTTTTTAATTAGTCTTATTTTAATACCAGCTATCATTATTTATTTTGATACATCTCTTTATAAAAAAATGTCAGACATACCCCATATTAATTATTTCTTCTACAGTTTGATAATTTTAGCTTCATTAATTAATCCTATTTTTTCGTTGCAGAAAAAATCTATAACTGCCGTATATAAAACTATCTCATTTTCCTTAATTTTAATTTTATTTTTTTCCATAATATTTTTTTATTCTCAATATATGTCAAAAACATTAAGTTTTGTTATATCTGATACCTTAGAAAACGAGCTAAATTGTGATATACAAAAAACTGAATTAATATTAGAAGAAAATTATCCTTTAGATTTAATGTTATTTTTTAGTGATAAAGTTAATCCAGATTATTTTTCTGACTGTCAAATAGCACTAAAATTTAGTTCTATTGATGTTATCCCTATTGACGATAATGAGGCTATAAATAAAACTATATTAGATTTGACCTCAAAATCTTATATTAATCTCAATTTTAAAAAATTATGACTTTTTTAAATAAATTAAATTCTCAAGAAAAAAGAGTGAGTATTTATCTGCTAACTGGTGCTCTTTTTTTCTTAATATTTGATTACTCTATAGCTTCATTCTTTGATAGCTTAAATTATCAAACAAAGTTACTTTTTGGAACTCTAACTCATTTTGGTGACTCTTTATATTTTTTCATACCTACTATATTAATGTGGGCACTATTAAAAATAATAAAAAGTAAAAATCAAATAGCTAATACTATTAGTGAGATATGTTTATTTATTTTTTTAAATATTTTATTTAGTGGCATAGTTACACAAATATTAAAACATATAATTGGAAGACCCAGACCAGTCTTGTTTAATGGTTTTGAACAAAAATCTTTAAGTATTATTAACTTTGACTCTAAGTGGCATTCATTTCCATCAGGTCATGCGGCAACTATATTTGCATTTATTTTTTGTATGATAATCCTGTTTCCAAAAATTAAAAACATTCTTATAACAATTGCAATTATAATTGCTTCTACAAGAGTTATTGTTGGCGCTCACTTTATAAGTGACATTTTTGGAGGAGCACTAGTTGCATACCTTTCCTCAATATTTGTTTCAAAAAAGTTAGCAACAAAAAAAATATTATTTACAGCAGAAAATGAAACACTTATCCCAAATTCAAATGTAAATATAATTTCGAGTTATATTGCCAATGTTTATAAAAGTATTTTTTTTCTCTATTTGAATTTTAATTTTTACTTTAAAACCCTTACAATAACCTTATTGCTTTCTATAGTCTTCTTCTTATTCCCTTCTTTGGATATAACGTTTAGTGGTTTATTCTTTGGACAGGATAGTAAATTTATTGCCACCGAGTCTGATTGGTTTATTTACCTTATTCGCAAAATGTTGCTTCCACTTATGGCATTACTAGTTTTCTTTGTTCCTATAGCAGCAGTCATTAAACAAATTTATTTCAAAGAAAAAATTTTAAATATTCCTGTTAGGGAATGGGCCTACCTATTTTCTTGTCTTACTATTGGAACGGGTATTGTCGTTAATTCTATTTTTAAAAATCTATGGGGGCGAGCGAGACCGAATGACACAATCCAATTTGGTGGCCAAGAGCCATTTACTATACCATGGCTAAATGTTGATTATTGTAACACTAATTGTAGTTTTGTTTCTGGAGACGTATCTTTCTTTACACTATCATTGGCTTTATTAATTATTTTTAATAAGACCTCATGGAATACTCTTGCATATGCCTCAATTCTTTTAATTTCATTATTAAGAATTATGGAAGGAGATCATTTTTTAAGTGATACTGTCATGAGCTTCATTATTACATACGTAATTATTATAGGGTTAAGAGACATTTTTAAAAATTTTCCAGAGGATCTGAATTTAAATAAAATTAAAAAGTTTACTTTACAGCCTAAAAATAAATCAAATTCTGATTAAATTTCAAATTTTAAATAACTTATGTTATCATCATATATGAGACGTTTTTTTAGTCTTTTTATTTTTACTTTATTATTTCCGTTTTTATTAAATGCTGAAAATTTAATTCCTGAAAAATTCCATGGAACCTGGAGTAATGATTGTTCAAAAGAACAGGATGTTTTCATTATAAGTGAGAGTGGTTATTTCAATCTTTATGAAAGTCAGGATGAAATAGATGAGTATACGTATTTCTATCTTCAGTTTTCTGATTCAAAGACATATAAAGATTGGATTTATCTGGATGGAGAAATATTTGAATTTAAAAATGTTTTTATGAAACTGAATGACAATATTTTAGAGGTTGTGTTTGAAGAATTAGACAACCTTGAGGGATCTTATGATTTTTTAAATAATACAAATAACACTTTTACATATGCTAAATGCGATAACACACCTGCTAGTTTAACTCTATTGTTTGGAGAGGTTTTATCATATATGAATTCAAAGGCATCTTTATCTTGCTCAAATTTCTCCGAGAATAAGGGAGAGTGCTTTGAAGATGTTTTTAGTTTTTTAGATGTCTCTGGAAACAAAGCACTTTCAAATGCTGAGATTAATAGGGCTTCTAAACTTTTAGTTTTTTTTAGTTCAATAAATAGTCAAGAAATTGATGATGCAGGAATTTTTGGAATAATTTCTAGTTACGCTATCACCCCTTTGCTCACTAAAGTTATTTTAAATAATTTTGATTTTGATAATAGTGCAGATCTCACATTAGAGGAAATACTTCAAGATAGAGAGAGTTTATTTGATTTAGATTTTGATGAAAATGATCAAATAGAAATTGATAATCAAAAAATTAACGAGCAAATTAGAGACTTCATTAATAAGCTTCAAGGTTTAGGAAATTTTTTATAAGTTGAATTGGCGGTTCCGCAAGGATTCGAACCCTGACTAAATGATCCGAAGTCATTTGTGCTATCCGTTACACTACGGAACCAAATGTCCAATTATCTACTAATCTAGCATCTTTCTATCATAAAAAAATAATTTGTGGGACAAATATGGGACACTAAAGATATAATTTTATCAATGAAAACCCTGTTAGCCCTATTTTTATTAATCCCCTTTTTTAGTTTTAGTAATGAAAACTTTATTACAAAAATTGAAGTCGATGATTTTTGGAAACAATTAAAGGAAATTAGGGAAGCAAAGTATGGCATTGATGAAGTATGGGAAAAAAATATTAATTATTGTAGTGATTGGTCAGAGAGAGTCGCATTATCAAAAGATGAGGGATTTATTATGTCGAATTTAGTAGCGTTAATATATGCATGGAAACTCTGAGTAAAATGGACGAGATGATTAATATAGAAAATAATTAAGTTTTTTTATTATTAGCCATGGTTTGATTATTAATAGGTAGAGCTATATTCTGATTTTGAAAAGAAAGTATCTCCATCAATGGTTAATAATTTTTGATAATGTAAACCATCTAAGAAACTTAGAACATCTTTTAAGTTTTTATCCCATATTTCTATTTGTATGAAACAATTATTATTGCTTAAAGTCGCTTCCAAACCTTTAAGAACATCATACTCATAACCTTCTACATCAATTTTTATTGTTATATCTTTATTTACTAATTTTATAGAATCGTCTCCTTTTATAATTAAAACATCTTCTCCAGTTTTATTATTTTTGGAAATAGAAAACCCTGATGTTTGTATCAATTCACCTTTACTAGCAGATATACCTTTTAATTTTTGTTGTTTTTCTCCTAATCCATAATTAAAAGTTCTTATTTTTCTCTCAAGTTTATTTTGCTTTATATTCTTTAATAATTTTTGATAATTTCGAAAATTAGGTTCGAACGAATAGACTTGTTTAAAATACTCTGATGTCAAAATTGAATAGAAACCAATATGTGCTCCTATATCAATCAATATATTAGATTTTTTACTATTATTTAATAGAAATGACATTCTATCTTTTTCATAGGATTTCAAAAAAAATGTTTTTCTCTCAATGCTTTCTCTTATGTCAATTTCAAAAATAAAATTATTTATATTTAAATTAATTACATTTTTTCCCATAATCATAAGTATTCTTCTAATTACACTTGGGTATAAGCGTTTTAGAATTGGTATTTTTAATATGTTCACTTAAAATATTCCTAGAAAGCTAACTATCACTTATCTATATCTATTAAACAATTAATTATTTTATATTTTACGAAGAACGTGCTAAACACACCATATTTTGGGGTTTTAAATGAATACTTTTACTATAGATCATATATAAAAAAAGTTTATTTAAAATTTCAAAGACAGATAATTATCGATTTTATTAATTTTTAATTCCTTTAAAATATAATAATGACTACTTTATCTAGTTCTATTTTTTATATTTTAACAGGATGGACCTGTGCAATAAATATATATAAATTCTTCTATCAAAAAAAATTAAAGGGTTTTTCTAATATTAAAGATCAGCAGAATGATGGTCAATTGAATGAAATGAAGTCTCATTTCAAAAAAGCAGATAAATTGGGTAAAATTTTTCTCACACTATGGTGTTTTTCTGCAGTCTGGTTTTTCTATAATTTAAATGCATAGGATTACAAAGAAATGATTAACCGAGTATTTGATAAAAAAAAACATTTAAAGTGGGAGTATAGAATTTACACGCAATACTTAGATGATGAGGAATTAGAGTCAGAAAACGATTGGCTCAATAAAGGTGGAAAAGAAGGTTGGGAGTTAGTGAATGTTATCAAGGATAAATCAGACGTCTCGTCAAAACATAAAATGATTTACTATTTTAAAAGAGAGAAAATATCCTGAGAATTTCCTATAGGTTTATTTAATCAAATGAATGAATATAGATATCTAATCTTTGGAATAGTTATAATTATAATCACTTATATATTGTATTTGAGTATTACAACTTAATGTTCCAATACACTTTTAAAATATATTATGAAGACACTGACTCTGGTGGAGTAGTTTATTATGCAAATTATTTGAAATTTATTGAAAGAGCCCGTACTGAAATGATTAATGAATTAGGTTTCACACTCACCACATTACTTAATGACTATGATCGACTTTTTTTAGTAAAAAAAATTGAATGTGATTATATTGAATCCTGTAAACTTGAGGACTCATTAAATGTACAAAGTAAAGTTTTGGTTCTTAAAAACGCTTCAATTGTAATTGAGCAAAATCTCTTAAAACAAAATAAAATTATTTTTAGATCAAAAATTTTGATGGTTTGTGTTAATTCCCAAGGAATACCTAGTAAGATACCTAGCGAACTTCATAGCTTAATGAAAAATGTAAATGGATAAATTATTTGAGCCAACTAATAAATTTATTAAATCAACAAATCTTTATAAATTTCAAACTTTCTTAGAGAAAAAAATTTCTAAAAAATTTTTAAGTTATAATAAACTATGGCAGTGGAGCAACGAGAACCCAGAAAATTTTTGGTTGTCTCTAGTTGAATATTTTAATATAGACCTAAAAAAAAAAAGATTTTTCAAACCCTTTAAGAAAAGAAATTATTTTTGGACTTCCACTTTTTTTAATAATAGTAATCTTAACTACTATGATTTAATTTCTAAAAATAATTCTTCAGATATAGCTATCGAATTTATTGGAGAAAATAAATTCAAAGAAATAATTACCTATGGCGATTTAAATGAAAGAGTAAATACCTTAAGTAATTTCTTTCAAAGCCTAGGTATTAAAAAAGGTGATGTAGTAGTTGGATATCTTCCAAATATACCCGACACTGTAATTAGTTTCTTGTCATCCGCTAAAATAGGTGCAGTTTGGTCTTCTTGTTCAGCTGATTTTGGAACACAAGCCGTGATCGATAGGTTTTCGCAATTAAAACCTAAACTACTAATTATCGCTGATCATTATTTTTACAATGGCAAAAAATTTCATTATTCAAAAAACCTAAGATTATTAAAACAAAAATTAAATAATCCAAGAATTTTAAAAACTAGTTATCCCTCTAAAAAGAATACCTCTCAATTTAAAAAAATCATCGCTCAAAAAAAATATAGAAAAATTAATCAACATGTTTTATTAGATTTCAACCACCCTCTTTATGTTTTATTTTCTAGCGGAACTACGGGGCTTCCCAAATGTATTACACACGGTCACGGTGGCTCACTACTTCAGCATTTAAAAGAATTAGCACTACATACCAACGTTAAATCAAAAGATAAGATGCTTTTTTTAACAACATGTGGTTGGATGATGTGGAACTGGACTGTTTCAAACTTATTATTAGGATCTACAGTTGTTCTTTATGATGGATCTCCATTCTACCCAAATACTAATCGAGTTATTAGTATGACAAAAGATACTAAATCAACAATGTTAGGTGCTGGTGCAAAGATTTATGAAACTATCCAGAACAAATACAAACCTAATAAAAAAAACGTTTTGAAAAAAATTAGCTGTTTTATATCTACTGGCTCTCCTCTAAGTCCAGATACTTTTAAATTTATAAATAAAAATTTAAATTCTCAATCATTCATACACTCAGTGAGTGGTGGTACTGACATTGTCTCATGTTTTATGTTAGGTATACCAACTCTACCTGTATATTCCGGTGAAATTCAAGGACCAGGTCTTGGTATGAACATTGATGTTTATAATGAAAAGGGCAAACCTACAAAAAAAACTGGTGAGTTAGTTTGTAAGACCCCCTTTCCATCTAAGCCTATTTACTTTTGGAATGATAAACTTAATAGAAAATATAAATCTGCTTATTTCGAAAAATTTCCAAATATATGGGCCCACGGAGATTATGTAAAAAAAACAAATAATGGAGGTTATGTAATATTTGGAAGGTCAGATGCTACTTTAAACCCAGGAGGTGTAAGAATAGGGACGGGAGAAATCTATAATAGTTTGCAAAAATTTCATTGGATTGAGGATTGTTTGGCGACAGGATATATGACTGAAAATGATGAAAAAATTGTTCTTTTTTTGAAATTATATAACTCAAAAATCAATATTGATTTTAGATCGGTATTAAAAAAACACCTCAAGGCATCTCTTAGTCCAAGGCATGTTCCATGGAAGGTATTTGTTGTGAAAGACATTCCGAGAACAAAAAGTGGAAAAAACTCTGAAATACTTGTCAAAAAAATCATCAATAATGATAAAGTTCAAAATCTAGGATCATTGGCAAATCCTGAGTCAGTAAATGAGTATAGGATGATAAATATTAATGAATGATGTTTTTATAATTGATGCAGTCAGAACACCCATAGGAGCATATCTTGGAAACTACAAAAAAACTGAGTCAGTAGATTTAGGAGTTTCTTGTCTTAAGGATTTATTTGAAAGAAATAAAAAAATTAATACTAAAGAAATAGAAGGGCTAATCTTGGGACAGGTCCTAACAAGCGGTCTGGGTATGAATACAGCAAGGCAAGTTGCTTTAAATTCTGGGATGCAACAGACATCTTTTGCTTATGTTGTAAATCAAGTTTGTGGCAGTGGCATGAGAGCTACCATGGACGGATCATCTAAAATTTATTCAGGTGAGTCTGATATATTAATTGTAGGTGGTCAGGAGAGTATGTCTAGAGCACGTCATACTTATTTAAGTAGGACAGGTGAAAAAAAATTAGGGAATAATGTTTTTATTGACACCCTAGTGAATGATGGATTGACAGACGCATTTTCAAAAGAGCATATGGGCACAACTGCAGAAAATGTTTCAAGAAGATATACTGTTACTAGACAAGACCAAGATCAATTTGCTTTTCAGTCATACCTTAAAACATATAAGGCTATTAAAAATAATTACTTTAAAAACGAATTGATGAAATCACCTTATAAAGACGAGGTTCGCAAAGACACTACCCTTGTAAAACTGGGTAAACTTAAAGCTGTCTTTAAAAAATCTGGAACAGTTACAGCCGGAAATGCCTCTTCACTAAATGATGGAGCTAGCTTTATAGCCTTAGCATCTGAGAATTATATAAATTTTAATAAAATTAAACCTATAGCAAAAATTTTATCTTGGGCTTCATCAGCCGGTAACCCTGATTATATGGGAGTCACTCCTATTACGGCCATACAGAAATTAATGAAGAAAATGGGTGTTAATATTGGTTACTTTGATCTCGTTGAGATTAATGAGGCATTTGCTGCAACCTCAGTTGCAGTTCAAAGATCATTAAAAATAGATCCAAATAAACTTAATATCTCTGGGGGAGCTATTGCCCTAGGTCACCCAATTGGTTGTTCCGGTGCGAGAATAGTTACAACCTTGGCTCATCAATTAAGACGAACAAAACAAAAAATTGGAGTCGCGAGTATGTGTATTGGCGGTGGACAAGGTCTAGCAATTGCTATTGAAAAAATTTAAAACTTATTTCTTGTGAGTACATCATTAAAAGCAGCAATATTTTTGTGCTTCGCATCACTCTTTTGGTCTGGAAACTTTGTAATAGGGAGGTTCTCTTCACTTGAAAATATTGTCTCACCTCTATCTCTAGCATTTTATCGTTGGGTTATTGCTTTTCTAATTCTAACTCCTTTTTGTCTTCAAAAAGCTGTTAAAGAATTACCTCTCTTAAAAAAACAACCTGGAATGATTTTTTTAATTATTTTAACAGGTCCTACTCTTTTTAATACACTAGTATACTTAGGACTAACAGCGACCACTGTAATAAATTCTCTTCTTATAATCTCTACCACTCCAATGCTTATAATTTTATTTAATAAATTACTTTATAAAGCTCAAACAAATATTTTTCAGATGATAGGTATTTTCATTTCTTTAATTGGAGTTTGCTATGTTATTGCAAAAGGTAGCTTTCAAAATATTTTTGACTCCGAATTCTATTTTGGAGATATATTTATATTATTAGCTGTAACATCATGGGCGCTCTATTCGATATTTCTAAAAAAAAATGAGACAGGAGTATCTGGCTTTAGTTTTTTGTATTTATCGTTCGTTTTTACAGTGATACTTTTGTTTCCCGTCTACTTATACGATATCTTTATTCAAGATAACTTTATAAATATTGATCAAAAAACATTATTAGTGATTGGGTACACGGGTATTTTTCCAAGCATTATTTCATATATGTGTTGGAATACTGGTGTCGCACTGATTGGTCCAAATAAATCAGGTCCCTTTTTACATTTAATGCCAATATTTGGCGGTATTCTTGCATTTTTAGCCTTTCGCGAAACTTTAGAAATCTATCATTACGCTGGTATTTTATCGGTCATTATTGGTATAATAATTACAAACAAAAAATAATTATTATTTTTATCTAGGAGGAATAATTAGAATGGCAAAAAAAATAATTAAAAATAAGTCCATTAAGAGAAGAAATTTCCTTAAAGGCGCCGGTGCTGCAGCACTTGGTGCTGCCGCAGTTTCTTCTTTGCCAGCACCTGCGATATCAGGCGGGCATAAAGAATGGATTGTTTGCTGTGCATTTGGTAAGGCCGGTCTTTTAGGGCAAGCTATTGCTGCATATGCAGACAATATAAATAAATACTCTGATAAACTAAAAATGAAAGTTTACTACCCTGGTGAACTCGTTCCTGGCCTGCAGTCTTTCGATGCTGTAAGAGAAGGCACTGCACAAATGGCTTATGGTGCACCTTATTATTGGACCAATGTATCAGATGCAATTGAATTTGTAGCTACTGGACCTTTTGGTATGAATGCAATGGAACAAAATGCTTGGTGTTATTATGGTGGTGGAATTGAAGCTGCTGATAAAATTTATAATGAGCTCGGTGTAAAATTTTTACCAATGGGTAATACTGGTAACCAAATGGGGGGCTGGTTCAATAAAGAGATGAACACAGCTGACGATTATAAAGGTTTAAAAATGCGTATGCCTGGTCTTGGTGGAAGAACAATTGGAAAATTAGGAGCAACAGCTGTTTTGATGGGAGGTCCTGATATTCTTACTTCATTAGCTTCTGGTGCGATTGATGCAGCAGAATGGATTTGTCCTGTTGCAGATTTAGGTCTTGGAATGCATCAAGCAGCTAAGTTCTATTATGGACCTGGTTGGCACGAGCCTTCAACTCTTCTTGATCTTTCTATTGACTTGAAGGAGTGGGAGGGACTTGATGCAGATACTCAAGCACTCATGATGGAAATGGCAAAGGCATTTAACGTTGATGTATTTAGTCGTTTTCAAGCCTTAAATGGTCCAGCTTTAGGTAAGTTACTTAATGAACATGGAGTTCAACTTAAGACTTTCCCTGATGAGTTACTTATAGCTCTTGGTAATGCAGCGGGCGAAGTAATGGAAGAGAGAGGATCAATTGACTCTCAAACTAAAGCCATTTGTAATCATATTCTATCGTTTAGAAAAAATATTATGGATTGGTCTACAAAAGGTGAATCAGAATTTGCTAGAATTAGAAATTTACCTTTCAAATTTCCGGATTCTGTATAAGCAATTTAATTTGGGGGGGCGACAAAGCCCCTCCGTCTCTTATTAAAATAATTTATCTGGTAACCACGTAGCTATTTCTGGAAAAAAACCAACTATAAATAAAGCAACTATTTGAACTGCTATAAAAGGCATAACGCCCTTATACATATTTTGGGTATCTATTTCCTTTGGAGCCACTCCCCTTAAAAAGAAAAGTGAAAAACCAAATGGTGGAGTCATAAAACTAGTTTGTAAATTTAAGGATATTAAAATTCCTAGCCATAAAGGATCAGCACCATTGGCAATTAAAACAGGTCCAACTAAGGGAACTATTACAAAAATAATTTCAATATAATCTAAAAAAAAACCTAGGACAAAGATTGCAGCCATTACAATAAATAATGCTCCATATAATCCTCCAGGAAGTGTTCCTAAGAAATGCTCAATCATTTCATCACCATTGAAGCCTCTAAAAACTAGAGAGAACATTGAGGCGCCGATGAGTATCACAAATACAAAAGAACTTAATTTAACAGTACTAAGAGATACATCTCTGACATTCTTATAATTTAATTGACCCTTTAAAGCTGCTATTATAGCTGCACCCACTGCACCCACTGATGCAGACTCAGTTGGAGTCGCTATACCCATTAAAATAGATCCTAGAACCAGAAGAATTAATATTAATGGGGGGAGAATTGAGGTAATAGCATTGGTATAAATTTCACCTCTAGTTCTTTCAGTCTCAATGGGCGGACAACTATTAGGATTAATTCTTGCATAAAAGTATATCAATACAATAAACATCCCCACCAACATCAAACCAGGCATCAATGCCCCTGCAAATAAATCAATTGCTGTGACGGGTTCGGGAACTAAGCTACCTGTCATCATAGCTGCCTCTTCATTTGCGCCTTGTAGTATGGAGGCAAGTAAAATTAAAACTATCGAAGGTGGAATTATTTGGCCTAAGGTTCCAGCAGCGCAGATAGTGCCAGTAGCTATTTTTTGATCGTACCCAGCTTTAATCATAGCAGGTAATGAAAGTGTGCCCATAGTGACTACAGTTGCTCCAACAATACCGGTAGATGCTGCAAGCATCATACCAACTAAGACTACCCCAATACCTAAGCCACCCTTAATAGATCCAAATAACTCACCGATTGATTGTAGTAACTCTCCAGCTATTTTTGTTTTCTCTAACATTATTCCCATAAAAATAAATAAAGGAACTGCGACTAAAGCCTCGTTTGTCATTGTTCCAAAAATTCTTTGAGGAAAAAAACCAAGCATTCTAAAATTAAATATTTCTAGAGCATCACCAATAAAAGCAAATATTAGTGCAGAGCCAGCCAGAGTGAAGGCAACAGGAAAGCCAAAGAGAAGCAACACCAAGGTGCTAAGAAACATTATAATTGCTAAAACTTCAGGTGTCATTACGCTCTGAAATATTATTTATTGACTTGATAATATTTGAAATTGATTGAATAAATAAAAATATACAGAAAAATAAAATTGCACTTTTTAGTATATATAATGCTGGCAACCCTCCCACTTCTCTTGATATTTCGTTTATTTGAATAGATCTTGTTACAAAAGTAAAACTGTATTTCCAAATTATAAATAGAAATGGGAAAACAAGAATTATGTTTCCTAAAATGTCTACAATGCTTTTATACTTCTTTGAGGCATCCCTGTAAAACACATCTATTCTTACATGTTCGTTTGAAAGGTAAGTAAAACCAGCTCCCAACATAAATATAAATGCATGTAACCACACATAGCTTTCTTGCATCCATATAAAGCTGATACCAAAGCCGTATCTTAGAATCACTACCGTAAAAACAACCAAAACCATAAGCACTGCAAATAATCCACATAGATACCCCACAGCTTTATTAATGGTATCTAAGATCTTTGCTAGTTTGATCAAAAATAACATAGCCGAGGATTATATATGGAGAAATGACATATTAAAGTAACTTAATTAAAGGTCGAGGTGCCAACTTTATTTGTAAATAAAGCTTTTTCTCATGCGGGGTGAGATTCGGCACCTACAAAACATAATGTTTTCTTGATCGACCGCTTTAAATAATAGAAGATTTATTTAGTTTTGCAGGCTTGAAATATATCAAATTAAGAATTTGATCAACATTTTTTCCACAATTTGATTAATTTATACTACGCATGAATTAATAAAATAATAGCTTTTTACTATAAGATTTTTTTGAATATATTTCTTTTCTATGGCTCCATTGTCACCACATTTACAAATTTACAGGCCTTTTTTAACTATGATTTTCTCTATTACTAGCAGAATAGGCGTTATAGCATTTGCATTTTCAATTCCTTTCTTCGCAATTTGGTTAGGTAGTGCAAACATACTTCCTCAGCTCAATGTTCTATTAACAATGTTCATTAACTTGTTACCAATAAAGTTGATCTTTATTTTTTGGTTTTTTATTTTTAACCATCATTTATTGAACGGTTTTAAATATTTTCTATGGTCTTTTGCAATCGGAATGGAAATTAAAAATGTTTATTTAACTACATACATCATATTAGTAATAAATATTATAATGACATTAGCATTCACATCGATGATATTCTGATGAAAGCTTCGCAAAAATGGAAAATTGAAAGAATTATGTATCTTGCATTAATCCCTATTAGTTATTGGTTCATATTATTTTTTTTAAACTCTCTATCTGATTCAAATTCTTTAAATATCTTATTATCAAATACGTCCAATAAGATTTTGTTGTCAATTTTTTTTGTTATATCAATGTTCCATATTAGAATTCAATTAGGTAAAGTTTATGAAGATTATTTTAAGTTTAAGCAAATGAAATTTTATTCCTTTTTGACAGATTGTGCCATTAGTGTTTCATTTTTAATTTTTTTACCGGTATTATTTTTTTAATATGAATTTCACTGATCATAAATTAGACGTCGTTGTTCTAGGCGCTGGAGGTGCTGGCTTAAGAGCCGCTCTGGGATGCTCTGAGCAAGGCCTTAAGACGGCGTGTGTTTCAAAAGTTTATCCTACAAGAAGCCATACTGTGGCAGCTCAAGGTGGTATAGGCGCCGCACTTGCAAACATGGGCGAAGATAGTTGGCAATGGCATATGTTTGATACTGTTAAAGGCTCTGATTGGCTTGGTGACCAAGACAGTATCGAATATCTATGTGCAAATGCAGTAGACTCTATTGTGGAATTGGAGCATTACGGCATGCCATTTTCTAGAACTGAGAATGGTAAGATTTATCAAAGACCTTTTGGTGGACACATGACAAAAAATGGTAAAGGTGAACCTGCAAGTCGAGCTTGTGCTGCAGCTGATAGAACTGGACATGCATTACTTCACACCTTATATCAGCAAAGTCTTAAAAATAACGTTGATTTTTATAACGAATACTTTGCCATTGATTTACTAAAAGATGATAACGACTCAATTTGTGGGCTCTTAGCAATTAATATTGAAGATGGGTCATTACACCGTTTTATTGCAAAAATGACAATTTTAGCTACCGGTGGTTATGGAAGAATATTTCAATCCTCAACAAGCGCTCATATTTGCACTGGTGATGGTGCAGGAATAGCTCTTAGGGCAGGACTTCCTTTGTCTGATATGGAGTTTATTCAGTTTCACCCTACCGGAATATACGGCGTTGGCGTTTTAATATCAGAGGCAGCTAGAGGTGAGGGGGGAATTTTAAAAAATAATGAGGGCACTAGGTTTATGCTTGAGTACGCTCCAAATGCCAAAGACCTTGCAGCTAGAGATGTTATCTCAAGATTTATAAGCAAGGAGATTAGTGCTGGTAGAGGATGTGGACCTAATAAAGACTATATAAATCTTCATTTAGAGCACCTTGATGCTGATATGCTTGCTAAAAGATTACCTGGTATCTCTGAGTCAGTTAAAGCATTTTGTGGAAGAGATATTTCTAAAGAACCAATTCCAGTTATTCCAACTGTTCATTATTGTATGGGAGGAATACCAACAAATTTCAAAGCAGAAGTTTTGAAACCTAATGACACGAATACAGAAGAAGTATGTGAGGGATTAATGGCAATAGGTGAAGCAGCATGTGCATCAGTTCATGGAGCAAATAGACTTGGAACTAATGCTCTTGCAGAACTTGTTGTTTTTGGAAGAGGTGCAGCCATTCAAGCAGGACAAGTAATTGATAGTAACGAGTCATTAAGGATGCCATCCAATTCACAAACAAATTTAATAATAGAAAGACTTGAGTCAATAAAAAATAATAAAGGCGATGTATCGGTTGGAGAGTTAAGAGAAAAGATGCAAAAAACTGTCCAAAAAAGATTTGGTGTTTACAGAGAGAGTGAAACTCTAAAACTGGGCAACGACGAATTGTATTCAATGTCCCAAGATCTTAAATATATAAAAGTGAAAGATCAGTCAGATGTTTTTAATACAGACTTGGTTGAAGCTTTAGAGCTTCATAATTTAATGCAGGTTGCTGGCAGTGTCGGTGTTTCAGCTGAACAAAGAACTGAAAGTAGAGGTGCACACGCAAGAGAGGATTTTCCAGAAAGAGATGATGAAAATTGGCTTAAACACACACTTTTTTGGGGAGATGCTACAGATTATAAGGTCACTCACAGGCCTGTAAGAATGACTACATTAAGCAATCAAATTTCTGTCATTCCTCCACAAGTAAGGGTTTACTAAATGGTACAACTTACTCTTCCTAAAAACTCAATTCCAGTTAAAGGAAAATCATATTCTAATGTAGATCTCATTGATGAAAATTCCCAACTAAACCATGACATCAGGATTGTAAATGTTTACCGATGGTCAGGTGTAGAAGATACGCCCCCTCAAATAGATCGATTTGAAATTGATGTAGCTAAAGCAGGGACAATGGTTTTGGATATATTAAATAAAATTAAAGCTGAGGTTGATCCAAGCCTAACTTTTAGAAAATCATGTAGAGAAGGTGTTTGTGGATCATGTGCAATGAACATAGATGGTGTGAATACACTTGCATGCCAGAAACATATAGAGGAATGCTCTGATGAAATTAATATATACCCTCTTCCTCATATGAGAGTTTTAAAAGATTTAGTGGTAGATTTGAAAAAAGCTTTTGAACAATTTAAATCTATAAAGCCATGGTTAAATAAAAAATCTCCAAATAATGAAAGAGAAAATATACAGTCAGTTGAAGATAGAGATAAGCTAGATGGCAAATGGGAATGTGTAATGTGCTTTTCTTGTAGTACCTCTTGTCCAAGTTATTGGTGGAATGAAGATGAATATTTAGGACCTGCTGTGTTACTTCAAGCAAACCGCTGGATAAAAGATAGTAGAGATGAAGAGAAAAAAGAAAGGTTGAATGAGTTAGATGATAGTCTTAAACTATACAGATGTCACTCAATCATGAATTGTACCAACTCCTGTCCGAAAGGATTAAACCCAGCTAAAGCTATAGCTGAAATAAAGCATGAAATATCCAAAATGGATAAATAGTGAATAAAATTTCACTAATTGGTGCTGGAAACATTGGCGGTACCCTCGCACATTTAGCCGCTTTAAAAAAACTCGGAAATGTAACACTAATAGATGTTGTAAAAGGAATGCCTCAAGGGAAAGCTTTGGATCTCAGCCAATCTTCTGCAGTTGAAAGTTTTATAGGGTCGATAGAGGGCACAAATGATTTTTCCAAAATGAAGGGATCTAACGTCATTATCATAACTGCTGGTTTACCTCGTCAACCTGGAATGAGCAGAGATGATCTTTTAGAGACCAATGGTAAAATAATTAAAAAAATAGCTCTAGATATAAAAAAATATGCCCCAAAAGCATTTGTTATTTGTATCACAAACCCCTTAGACGCAATGGTATATGTGCTTCAAAAATATTCAAAAATTCCAAAAAATATGTGTGTTGGAATGGCTGGAGTATTAGACTCTTCTCGAATGAAATACTTTTTATCAAATTCCTTGAACGTTTCTGTGAATGACGTTGAAACATTTGTATTAGGAGGACATGGAGATGATATGGTTCCTCTAATCAACTATACAACAATTGGAGGCGTGCCCTTAATGGACTTCCTAAAGCTTAGAAAATTTCCTTACTCAAAAATTGAAAAAATAGTTAATCGAACAAGAATGGGTGGAGGAGAGATAGTTAAATTACTTAAAAGAGGATCTGCTTTTTATGCACCTGCAAGTTCAGCCATTCTGATGGCAGAGGCATTTTTGTTTGATCAAAAAAAACTATTACCCTGCGCAGCTTTTATTAATGGTCAATATGGTCTTAGCAATATGTATATGGGCGTTCCTACAATTATTGGAAAAAAAAGGTATTGAAAAAATTATTGAGGTAAAACTTACCTCTAAAGAAAAGTTAATGCTAAAAAAATCTGTTAAATCTGTTCAAGGATTGGTATCAGCAGTCGATAAGCTTTTATAATTAAAAATAAAATGACTTTTTTATGAGATAAGCGTATACATTATCTTATTAATGAGATCTTATAATTCATTTCTCACAACTAATAATGCTTCCCAAGTTATTTCTATTTATAAGGACTATATAAAAGACCCAAGTCTAGTTGACAAAAGTTGGCATGATTTTTTTAATACTCTTGCACCTGAAGAGATTTCCATCTTAGCTGATTATCAAAAAATTGATTGGTCACAAACTTCAAGAGGTAAAGACTTTAATCAGACTTCGCTTGACCAAGCAATTACTGACTCTTTGAGACTAGTGATGATGATCAGAGCCTACAGAGAAATAGGCCACCTAATTGCTGACTTAGACCCTTTAGGTTTAATGATAAAAAATAGTCCATCAGGTTTAGACCCTGAGTATTATGGTTTTCAAGAAAAAGATTACGACCGTAAGATTTTCTTGTTTGGTTATTTAGGTTTCGAAAAGGCAACTGTTAAAGAAGTTTTTGAAAAGTTACAATCTATATATTCAGGAACACTAGCAGTTGAATACAAGCACATACAATCGGCTGAAGAATATAAATGGCTTAAAGATAGAATTGAAGAGAAAAAGGATATGCAACTTACTCCAAGGGGTAAAAGGACGATATTAGAAAGATTGGTTTCAGCAGAATACTTTGAAAAATTTTTAGATACCAAATACAGAGGAACAAAAAGATTTGGTCTTGAAGGTGCTGAGTCTACGATACCTGCCTTAGAGCAAATTTTAAAAAAGATCATCGGAGTACGGAGTTGAAGATTTTTCATTTGCTTGCGCTCATCGTGGCAGACTGAACATTTTAGCAAATATAGTTAAAAAACCTCATGTACAAATATTTGGTGAATTTATCCACGGTGGGGAAAATGCTTTAAGTGACCAAGGGTCTGGTGATGTAAAATATCATTTAGGCGCAAGCTCTGACAGAAGTTTTGGGGGTAATTTAATTCATGTCAGTATGGCAGCAAATCCCTCACATTTGGAAGCAGTTAACCCAGTAGTTGCTGGTAAAATAAGAGCAAAACAAAGACTTATTAGAGATAATAATAATACAAGAGTTTCTGGTCTCTTAATTCACGGAGATGCTGCAATTGCTGGTCAAGGAGTTGTTGCTGAAACTTTTACAATGTCACAGCTAAATGGTTATAGAATTGGTGGATTAATACATTTCATAATTAACAACCAAATTGGTTTTACCACAAGTCCTCAATATAGTCGTTCGGCACCCTACTCCTCAGAAATTGGAAAAATTGTTCAGTCACCAATCTTCCATGTAAATGGTGATGACCCTGAGGCTGTAGTATTGGCCTCAAGAGCTGCAACAGAATTTAGAAATACTTTTAAAAAAGACACAATGGTTGATATGTTTTGTTATAGGAAACACGGTCATAATGAAGGAGATGAACCTTCATTTACCCAACCTTTGATGTACGAGACTATTAAAAAGAAAAAATCAGTTGCAAGTATTTATGCAAATAAACTTTTAGAGCAGGAAGTTGTAAATCAAAAACAAATTGACTTTTTAAAAGACCAGATTTGGTCTGATCTTGAAAAAAAATTCGAGAAGGCAAAAAATTATAAATTGAAAACAAAATTATGGATGGGTGGTCAATGGAGCGGTTTAAGTCATGCTCCTAAAGATCCCTTAAGAAGGGGAAAAACCTCTGTTTCTGAAAAGTCTTTAAAAGATACAGGTATAAAAATAACTAATATCCCAGATAATTTTAATTTGCACCCAAAATTGCAAAAATTTAATAATGCTCGCATCAAAGCTATAAAAACTGGAAAAGGTATTGATTGGTCCTTCGCAGAAGCTTTAGCGATAGGAAGTTTACTAAAAGAGGGATATCAAGTTAGACTCGCAGGTCAAGACTCTGGAAGAGGTACTTTTAGTCAAAGGCACTCTGTTTTTTATAATCAAAAAACTGAAGAAAGGTATATTCCTTTAAACAATATTTCAAAAAAACAAAAAGAATTTGAAATAGTAGATAGCTTTTTGTCTGAATTAGGAGTGCTTGGTTTTGAATACGGATACTCACTTGCTGATCCCAATACACTTGTTATGTGGGAGGCTCAGTTTGGGGACTTTGCAAATGGTGCTCAAATTATTATCGATCAATTTATAACTTCAAGTGAGAGAAAATGGATGCAGATGAGTGGTCTAGTTTTGCTTTTACCCCATGGTCACGAAGGCATGGGCCCAGAGCATTCAAGTGCCAGAGTAGAAAGATTTCTCCAGATGGCTGCTGAAGACAACATTCAAATTTTAAATTGTTCTACTCCAGCTAGTTATTTCCATGCTCTTAGAAGACAAATACACAGAAATTTTAGAAAACCATTAATATTATTCACACCAAAATCTACATTACGCCATCCAAATAATATTTCTCATATTGAGGAATTTATAGGAAAAACATCTTTTCATAGAGTTATTGATGATGACATTAAAGATCCAAAAAGAGTAGTTTTCTGTTCTGGTAAAATTTTTTATGAGTTAGACGATTATAGAACCGAGCATAAAATAAAAGATGTTAAAATAATTAGAATTGAACAAATATATCCTTTCCCTTTTGACAGATTATCAGAAATGCTAATGAAATATAAAGATTGTGAAATGATTTGGGCCCAAGAGGAACCAAAAAATATGGGTACTTGGGGATTTGTAAAAAGCAGAATAAGACACGTATTTGTTCAAAATAATTACGAGAAAAAAATTCACTACGTTGGGAGACGCCCAGCAGCTGCTCCAGCAACTGGTATTTCAAAAAGACATAATACCAACCAAATGCTTATTAAAGAATTAGCACTTAAATCACCTTTAAAAAGTGTTATAAAAGAGAGAAGTGGTGTCAGTTTTATGAAATTTAAAAATCTTCCAAAAGAATAATGAAAAATATAACAGTACCTGAGCTTGGCGAGTCTATAATTGAGGGAACAATTACATCATGGTTAATTAAAGAGGGTGAGGTATTTAAATCAGGAGACAATTTAGCTGAAATAGAGACTGAAAAAATCACAATTGAAATACCTGCTCAATCTTCTGGAAAGTTAACTAAAATTATTGCACCTGAAGGAACTACTGTAAATGTTGGCCAGGCTATTGCTGAGATTTCCGATGAGATCACAATTGATGACAGTATTGAAAGCAAAATCAATAAAATTGAAGAGAAAAAAGAGATTGTTGAGGAAGTAAAACCAGTCAATAAGCCTGATAATACTGAGAAAACTGAGAATTCTCCAGATACTGAAAATTTATTTAAAAATTTCGATATTGAGACCAAAAATCAAAATGAAAAAATCATACCAATGTCTAAGCTTAGACAAACCATTGCCAGAAGATTAAAAGATGCCCAAAATACTGCTGCAATTCTTACAACATTTAATGAAGTTGACATGTCTGCTATTATGTCCCTGAGAAAAAAAGAGCAAACATCTTTCAAAAAGAAATATGGTGTCAAACTTGGCATCATGTCTTTTTTTGTTAAAGCCAGTACGGAGGTCCTAAAAGAAATACCTGAGATAAACTCAGAAATTTATGAAAATAAAATAATCTACAAAAATTATTTTGATATAGGAATAGCAATTGGATCAGAAAAGGGTTTGGTTGTTCCAATAATTAGAGATGCTGGAAATCTATCAAATGGTGATATTGAAAAAAGTATCATCGATTTAGCCGAAAAGGCGAATTCAAATAAACTAAAAATGAAAGATCTATCTGGAGGAACCTTTTCGATAACAAATGGAGGAATTTATGGCTCAATGATGAGCACACCTATTATCAATCCTCCTCAAAGTGCTATATTAGGTATGCATTCTATTATAGATAGACCTATTGTAGTAAAAAAGAAAATTGTTATAAAACCAATGATGTATATCGCATTAAGCTATGATCATAGGCTCATTGATGGAAAGCAAGCGGTAACTTTTTTAGTAAGACTTAAAGAGTTGTTAGAAAATCCAAAAATTATTTAATTTTTTAGGATATTTTTTAAGACAAAATTCATAATACCATCAGCTTTATAATATTGAAGCTCGTTAATTGTATCAATTCTTAAAGTGCATTCTAAAATTATAGTACTCTCATTGCTTTTAATAAATACTTCCAAGTCTTGCAAGGGCTTAACTTCATTGGAGAGTTTTATGTCTACAAGGTCAGAGGATTTTATATTTAAATCATTAAGTTTGTGGCTATTAATTTGTATTGGAAGCACTCCCATTCCGACTAGATTTGATCGATGTATCCTTTCAAAGCTCTCTGCAATTACAGCTTTAATACCTAACAATTTTGTTCCTTTTGCAGCCCAATCCCGAGATGAACCCGTACCATATTCTTGACCTGCAAAAACGACAACATTTTCAGATCTTTTTAGGTATTCCATGGCAACTTCATATACACTCATTTTCTTTTTATCAGGTTCTAGAATTGAGTAACCTCCTTCAACATTTAACAGTAATTGATTTTTAATTCTGATATTAGCGAAAGTGCCTCTTACCATTACTTCGTGATTACCCCTTCTTGCCCCATATGAATTAAAATCATTTTGTCTTATTTGTCTCTCCATAAAATAGCTTCCTGCAGGACTATCTGCTTTAATAGCACCTGCAGGTGAGATGTGGTCTGTGGTAACACTATTCCCCAAAAGCAATAAAGGTCTTGCATTTTCAATAGTTAAAATTTCTTTATCGTCAGTTTGACCTGTAAAAAAAGGAGGTTGTTGCACATAAGTTGACGAAGAATTCCATTTATATAAGTCCCCAGAAGATGTATTAATTTTTTGCCATTCTTTTGGTCCATCTAAAGCATTAGAGTATTGCTTTTTAAACATTTCAGGTGATACATTTTTTTCAACTGCATCACGAATTTCATTATTACTTGGCCATATATCTTTTAAAAAAACATCATTACCATTAGTGTCAATACCAAGGGAGTCTTTATTTAAATTTGTATGCACAGATCCTGCTAATGCATAAGCTACAACTAATGGTGGTGAAGCAAGATAGTTAGCTTTGACATGAGGATTAACTCTTCCTTCAAAATTTCTATTTCCTGAAAGTACTGAAGCAACTGTTAAATTATTTTCCATAATACACTCAGCAATATCTTTATCAAGAGGTCCTGAATTTCCAATACATGTAGTGCACCCATAACCAACTAGATGAAAACCTAATTGATCTAAATACTTATTTAAACCAGATTGATCTAAGTAATCAGTAACAACTTTTGAACCAGGTGCCAAAGAAGTCTTGACCCAGGGCTTTACTTGTAATCCTAGTTCACAGGCTTTTTTTGCAACTAGTCCTGCTGCAACCAAAACATCTGGGTTTGAGGTATTTGTGCAAGAGGTAATAGCAGCAATAACTATATTTCCATCTTGCATTTTGTAATTATGATTCTTTACTTTTTTTTCAATAGGTTTGTTATTCGAAAACTCTTTAAAATTTAAACTCACACTATCTAAATTAATTCTATCTTGAGGTCTTTTAGGCCCAGCCAAAGACGCCTTAACCTTTTCTAGATTTAAATGAACGGTTTCATTAAAATCGCAAGTATCATCTGCCCATAAACCTTGAATTTTGTTATATTTTTCAACAATATCTATCAGATCTGAACTTCTAGAGGTTAACTTTAAATATTTTATGGTTTCTTCATCAACTGAAAAAAATCCACAGGTTGCACCGTACTCGGGGGCCATGTTGGCAATAGTTGCTCTGTCAGCAAGAGATAAATTTTTTAGGCCATCGCCATAAAATTCAACAAATTTTCCAACTACACCCTTTTCTCGAAGCATTTGAACAACAGTAAGAACTAGATCTGTTGCTGTAACACCTTCGTTCAACTTTCCAACTATCTCAAAACCAACCACTTCAGGTAAAAGCATAGATACAGATTGACCTAGCATAGCAGCTTCAGCCTCAATTCCTCCTACCCCCCAACCTAATACTCCTAGTGCATTTATCATAGTAGTATGACTATCGGTTCCAACTAATGTATCTGGGTATAAATAATTCTTTTCGTTTTGTTCTTTATTCCATACAACCTCTGCTAAATATTCTAGATTAACTTGATGACATATCCCTGTACCAGGAGGTATCACTCTAAAATTTTTAAAAGCCTGTTGTCCCCATTTTAAAAATTCATATCTTTCTATATTTCTTCCAAATTCCATATCAACATTTTTTTGATAAGCTTCTGGACTTGCAAAATAATCAACCATTACTGAATGATCAATTACCAAATCAACCTGTGACATGGGATTAACTTTGGAAGGGTCCTTTCCTTTTTTTGAGACAGCATCACGCATTGCTGCTAAGTCTGCAACTGCAGGAACACCAGTAAAATCTTGCATTAAAACTCTAGATGGAAGAAAAAAAACTTCATGTTTTTTTTCAGGGTTTTCTAAAACATTTCTAATAAGATTTACATTAACATCTTTGCCATCTTCTAATCTCAATAGATTTTCGATAAGTATTTTTTTTGATTTAGGGAGTGTTATTAGTTTTGGAAATTCATCTTCTAATAAAGATAAATTATAAAAGTTATATTCTTTTCCATTAAGAGAAAATTTATCTAGAGTCCTAAAACTATTAACTGACAACATGACTAATTAATACCATTAATTAGTATATTTTTTAATGCATAATACTAATTAATTATCTTTTAAATTTATCTTTTAGTAAGTCGTATAATTTTTGAGAGTCATAACTAAGGTCT
>CABZOW010000006.1 GCA_902527525.1 uncultured Alphaproteobacteria bacterium
ATATCTCGATTTGATTATTTTCTATGCTATAAACAAATTTATCAAAATTAGTCTTGCTTTTTTCAGAATTATTTAAAATTACTCTTTCACCATTTTTAAAAATGATATTATAATTTTTATTCTCTATCTCTATTTTTGCTTCTCTTGAATTTATAAATTGTCCATTTTCATATACTATTGCTTTAACATCATAAAACTTATTATCTATAAGTTTATCAAAAAAAATACTTACCTCTTGTTCAATATGAAATTGATTTGATGTTGGTAAACCTAGTTTTAAATTGTTCCTTATTTCTAATTCCTGTACCTTATATTTTTGATAAAGATTAATAGAGAATATTTCTTTATTCATAAAATAGAAAATCGAAACACCAAATAGTATAATTGAAAATAATATAAAATTATCTCTTATAGAAAAATATTGTTTTAAAATAAATATCTCGTTGCTACTATTAAATTTAAAATTTAAAAAAAAACTAGCAATAATAAGCAAAAAAGGCATCAAGGGACCTATAAAACTTGGCAATACTAATATTGTAGTTTTAATTATTTCAAATATCTGACTCGTTATTGATTGCTGTAACTCCAGAATTCTTAAAATTTGAGAAAGCCATATTAGTCCTATAAAAATTATAATGTTTATTAAAATATATTTTAAATAAGTAAAAATTATGTATGATCTTATTCCTCCTAACATGCAAGCTCAATTTAACTCAATAAATAAACCTAATCAAAGTATAAAATTAAATGTAAATTTAAGTTCAAATATATCTGATAGAAAAGGTTTAAGTGAATACTCATACAATAAGTTAGTAATTTTTAGATATTCATTGAATATTGAAAATACTTATTACATTTTAAATATTTTTTCAGCTAATTCATCCGATAATCATTTCAATAAAACTATATTAGGTTCTTTCATCTATGATAATTCAATTAAATATTCAATTTCTCAGATTACTATAAACGCTAATAAGAAAAAAGATTTAGATCCATTGGTATTTGGGTTTTTGCAGAAAGATTTTATTTACTCTATTTACAAAAGAAATTCAAAAATAAAAAAATATAAAACTAGCTTTAAACTTCCTACTTATTATTTAAGTTTATTAAACTCTATTAATTTCTTAAAAGAGTTAGTCTCAGAGCCCAGTAATATAATTTATCCAAAATCATTTACTAAAAGAACAAATAATCAAATAAATAAGAAGAATGTTACTGTATCTACGCTCAATAAAAATAAAATTTCTAAAATTGGTTTAAATTTATTATTAGCCGTTAGTCAAGGTAGTAAAAGAGAACCAATGGTAATGGAATTTGTGAAGAAAAATACAAAAAAAAATATTGATATTTTATTTGTTGGTAAGGGTGTTTGTTTTGATAGTGGAGGAATATCTATTAAACCAAGCGGTGGTATGGAGGATATGAAATGGGATATGGCTGGCGCAGCTGTTGTTACTTCAATTATTAAACATTTAAGTAATATTAATACAAATTTTTCATATGCAGGTATCGTTGGACTTGTTGAAAATATGCCAAGTGGAAATGCCTATAAACCTGGAGATATTCTTAAATCTTACAAAGGAATAAATGTTGAAGTTTTGAATACAGATGCTGAGGGTAGACTTGTGTTGGCTGACATAATTACTTACGGTTGTGAAAAATATAAGCCTAAAATTGTAATTGATTTTGCAACTTTAACTGGAGCAATCATGGTAGCTTTGGGACAACATTATGCTGGATTATTTTGTAATGATGATACTCTTGCCGATACACTTTATAAATCTGGACAAGATACTAACGAAAAGGTTTGGAGAATGCCTTTGCATGATGATTTCGATAAAGAACTCAATTCACCATTTGTGGATTTAAAAAATATCGGAGCTGGTAGATATGGGGGATCAGTAACAGCAGCTCAATTTTTACAAAGGTTTGTTCCTAAAGATACAAAATGGGCACATTTAGACATTGCAGGAACCACATGGAAAAATAGTGGAGATATTATGAACAATAAAGGCTCCACTGGTTTCGGCTTGACATTAATCGCTGATTTTATAAATAAATATTTCAAAAACTAGGAGCTAATATGCAAAAAACATTTTCAATAATAAAACCTGATGCAGTAAAGAGAAATCTTATTGGACATATAAACCAAATTATTGAAAGTTCAGATTTAAAAATATTGGCTTCAAAAAAAATGTATCTAACTAAAAAACAAGCAGAGATATTTTATGAAGTACATAATGAAAGACCTTTTTTTAATAGTTTAGTTGAATATATGACATCTGGTCCTGTTCAAGTACAAGTTCTAGAGGGAGATGATGCTGTAGCTAAATATCGTAAAATAATGGGTGCTACTAACCCTGAAGAAGCCGATAATGGCACTATTAGGAAATTATATGCTGAGTCTATTGAAGCGAATTCTGTGCATGGAAGTGACTCTGAGGAAAATGCAAAAATTGAAATAAGTTTCTTTTTTTCTGGGTCTGAATTAGCCTAGCAAATAATCTGTTAACTGCTTATATACATATTCATGCTCTAAGCTTTTGTGTCTATGCAAGAGTTCCTCTTCATCTTTAGTATTAATCTTTCTAAATTTATTGGAGATGGTCATACCTTCATCTAATTGATTAGAAACTTTATGAATGGTAAAACCATAGTTTCTTTCATTATTTATCAACATTCTTTTCTGTGTCATTAGACCCTTATAAGTGGGTAGAATAGAAGGGTGTAAATTGATAACATCAAAATAATCAATAATACTTTTCTCTATAATTTTCATGTATCCTACTGAAAAAATAATATCTGTATCAAAAAAATTTTTTTTTTGTAATTTTCTTTGATATTCTATCATCAAAATACTCTTATAAAATTTATTTACGTAAGATTTAATTTTTGATGGTATTTGATTATTACTGGCTATAGTAACTACTTCAAAATCTTTATTTATTAAATTTTTTTCTAATATTTTTAGTAGGTTAGAACCACCTCCAGATATTAAAAAAGAAATTTTTTTATAACTATGTAATTTCACCAATTAGATTGAATAAATTCCTTTTAATAAATCTATTATAATATTTTCTATCTATTATGATTATCATACCTATTCCACAATTAAATATTTCCATTAGTTCGATATCAGTAATATTAATATTATCTTTTATAAAATCATATTCTCTGGGTAGAGATTTAATATTCAAATCAAATTTCGTTCCTATAGGAATACTCCTTTTAAAATTTGAATAAATACCACCGCCAGTTATGTGAGAAAGAGTTTTAATATACTTTAAATCATTATTACTAATTAATTGATGATATAGGCGAGTTGGTTTCATTAATATATATGATAGTTTTTTTTTATTAAATATTGCTCTTTTTATATTAATTTTATTTTTTTTAATAATATCTCTAATAAGAGAATATCCATTTGAGTGAAAACCATTTGATTTAATTCCAAATATAAGATCTCCTTTTGAAATTTTTAAAATTTTATGTTTTCCCTTAATGCCTATTAAAAATCCTGCAATATCAAAATGATTCCCTCTATATAATGAGGGCATTTCTGCAGTTTCACCACCAATAAGTGAACAATCAATTTTCTTACATGCACTAGTAATACTTTTTAAGATCCGAGTGTATTGTTTTGAATTAACTGAATTACAAGCAAAATAGTCTAAGAAAAAGAGTGGTTTCGCTTTGTTGCACAATAAGTCATTTGAACACATTCCAACTAAGTCTTGTCCTATTCCTTTATATTCATTTAGCTCTGCTGCTAATATTGCTTTAGTACCAACACCATCTGTTGTTGCGCATAATGTAATGTCTTTACTGACCTTATATTCTGCACTAAAACCTAGCTTGTTTCCTAAAACTTTATCATTGTGAGAACTTTTTATAAACTTCAAAGCCTGACCAATAAGTTTGTCAGTTTTTATTACATCAACACCCGATTTTTTGTATAGTTTGCTCAATGAAATATTTATGTCTAATTAGTTTTTTCTTTATATTTTATTTGAAAAATTTACCAGCTTATCAAGAAATTACTATTCAAAAAGATAGAGAACTTCAAAATTATCAGGATCTACTTGAGAGAATAAATAATTCAATTTCGGAGAGGGATGTTATCTCCTCAATAGAAAAAAATATTTATAATATTATCTTCAGCAGTAATCAAATATCTCTAAATATCGATGTAGATAATTTATCTAGAGATTTATATTCTAAAAAAATTGAACATAGTTTATTTCTACTAAATTGCACTATTAAAAACAGTTTTTTTAAATTTAATAATAAATTTGAAAACTGCCCAAATTTTATAATTAAAGATTATGACAATAATTCATATGTTTATTTAAATTATAAAAATAATTATTTTCGACTAGTAAAATTTTCTAAAAATATAAGCTTAAAATTATTATGGATTGAACTTTTGCAGAAAAATGAAACCTCCTATCAATTATCTATCGATATATCAAATTATGATAAATTAAAATACTTTACTGGATTAGAACCAAAGATATTATCTTATAGACAAAATAAAATAATATTAGATTATGAAAACTTTTATGATTTCAAACAAATTAATTTCTTAATTAACTTCTTTTAGTGCAAACATTTTTAAATTTAGATAAACCTGATAATGAAATTATATACTCATTAGAGAACAAAATGGTGATTCAATCACTTGAAAAAAGAATTAAATACTTAATAATTTATGGATCAAATAAATCTGGAAAAACTACTATAGCAAAAAAGTTCTCCGCTAATTATAATATTGATTTAATTTATAATATCCCCAATGACCTAATTTTAAATAAAGAAACTTATTTAGATTTAAATATTCTACCTACCCAAGATGAAAATTTTTTTCATTTCTTGCAGCATTTTATTTCAAATAATATTCCACTAACTATATTCACCTCTGAAAATTCTATTGAAAAATTAAATGATGAATTTTCCTTGCCAGATGTAGTATCAAGGTTGAAGCAATTCACTTTATGCAATATTCATAACCCCAGCAAAGATCTTCTAATAAAATTAATTAATAAATATTTATCTTTAAAATCTATTAGTGTATCTGAAAAGATTATTATTGAAGTAATGAACCACATTGAAAGAACATACTTGTCAGCTTTTGAAGCTGCAAATACCATTAATAATTTGCTTTATGAGAATAACCATAATATTAATTTGTCACTAATTAGGAAGCACTATGAACGTTTATAGAGATCATTATTTAAAAGATATTAATAAAGAATTAGTAGATGAAAAAATCACTGTATCTGGTTGGGTTAATAGATCAAGGGATCATGGCAACTTATTATTTATAGATTTAAGGGACTCGACATCACTCCTACAATGTGTTGTAGATAATTCATCAGAAAATTTTAATGAGTTATCAAAAATTAAAAATGAAGATGTTATAAAAATACATGGGCAAATAACAAAAAGAAGTGAAGAAACTATAAACTCAAATTTAGAGTCAGGAGAGGTTGAGCTAAAAATAGAAAATTTTGAAATACTAAGCAAGTGTTCTAAAACACTCCCACTTGAGGTGAATTCAGATAATGATTATGGAGAGGAAGTAAGATTAAAATATCGTTATTTAGATCTCAGAAGATCTAAGATGCAGCAGAATATTAAACTTAGAAATAATATTATAAATTTTGTAAGAGGGTTTATGAGTAACGAGGGATTTATGGAATTAGCTACACCAATTCTAACAGCCCCCTCTCCAGAGGGTGCAAGAGATTACCTTGTACCATCAAGAATACATAAAGGATCTTTTTACGCATTACCCCAAGCTCCCCAACAATTTAAGCAGCTTTACATGGCTTCAGGTGTAGATAAATATTTTCAAATAGCTCCTTGCTTCAGGGACGAGGATAGTAGGGCTGATAGGTCACCAGGCGAATTTTATCAAATTGATATGGAAATGAGCTTTGCTACACAAGAAGATATTTTAGATGTTATTAGTCGCTTATTGTTTGAGACTTTTAATAAATTTAAATCTAAAGATAAATGTATAAATAAACTACCATTTCCAACCTTTACTTACAGAGACAGCATTGTGAATTTTGGATGTGACAAACCAGATTTAAGAAACCCATTAAGACTTACAAATGTGACAAGGTATTTCGAGGGATCTGGTCTTCAAATTTTTGAAAATTTAATTAAAAAAGGAGCCATAGTTAATTGTATTCAAGCTATTAAGTCCGAGGGTAAGCCAAGAAGTTTTTATGATAATTTAAATGAATGGGCGCAAGAACAAGGAAAAAAAGGTTTGGGATATATAAACTTTGAAAATTTATCACCTAAAGGTCCTTTAGCTAAGAATTTTAATCAAGAAAAATTAAATCAAATGATTAAAGACAATAATTTTAACCAAAAGGATGGCTTATTCTTTGTATGTGATTTACCTGAAGAATCATACGATTTCTCATCGAAGGTTATTGCAAAAGTAGGAGAAGATTTAAACTTATTAGATAAAAATAAATATGAGTTTTGCTGGATTGTCGATTACCCTATGTACGAAAAGGATGCTTTAACAGGCAAGATTGATTTTAGTCATAATCCATTTTCAATGCCTCAAGGAGGAATGGATAAGTTAATAAAAGAAGATCCCTTAAATGTTTTAGCTTATCAATATGACATTGTTTGCAATGGTATAGAACTATCCTCAGGAGCCATAAGAAACCATAGACCTGACATTATGAAAAAAGCTTTTGAAATCGCCGGATATGGTGAGAGTGAGATAAAAACAAAATTTAGTGCTTTATTTGAGGCTTTCCATTATGGAGTCCCACCACATGGAGGCTGCGCACCTGGATTAGATAGAATAATAATGTTGCTTAGTGATAATGAAAATATAAGAGAGGTTATAGCTTTTCCATTTAATCAAAAAGCCCAGGATTTAATGATGAATGCACCAGTTAGAATTGAAAGTAAACAATTAAAAGAATTAAATTTAAAAAAATTTAGCGACTAGCTTTAAGTATCTTTTCAACATCTTCGATTGTTAAATTTTCACCATCGTACTCAGGTGGAATTTTGTAGTTCATTATTCCTATCTTAAAATAATATTTTCCAGATTTACCCCTATAAAGGTTAGCTCTTTGCTTTCTTCTTTTTAGAATACCTATTTCTCTAACTTTATTTGTTGGTTTATTTTTTTTAATATTAATTAATTCGACAGCTTGATCTAAACCAATTTCTAAAACGTCATATTTTCTTCCTAAAGATGCATAAATATCTTGGTATTTAACATACGGACCATATGCACCTATGTTTGCTATTACTGGATCTTCGCTATCTGGAAAATTTCCAAGGGTGATAGGTAGTTTAATTAACTGACTGGCAATATTCATACCTATTGTATTTTGATCATAACTCTTTGGAAGAGTTACCCTTTTAGGCTTATCTTCATCTATTTCTTTTCCCAACTGGAGATAATAACCATAAGGACCTAAATGAACTGTTATCTCTTTTCTGGAGTCAGCATCTATTCCTAAAGCTCTTGGAAAAGTTATAATTTCATCACCTTCGCGATTTTTAGGGTTAACTTCTTTTACAAAGGCACCTATTGAAATTGTAAATTTACATTCTGGATAGTTAGAACATCCAATAAATCCGCCCATTTTTCCTACTTTAACACCTAGGCTACCATCACAATTTTCAGTATTAGCCCAAGATGAACATTTGATATCAATGTCTCCACCAATTTTTCTAAAAATTACAGGAGATAGTTCATCATTTATTACTTCTATGACTTCTCTATTAGGCTTGCCCATTACTTGATTGATGAAAAATTCAAAATCTTTCCAAAAATTTAAAACTATATTTTTCCATTCAGCTTTATCTGCGGCAACATCATCAAGTTGATTTTCTAAATCAGCGGTAAACTTATATTCAAGAAATTTTTTGAAGTAGTTACATAAAAATACATTAACTACCCTACCACGATCATTAAGGATAAATGACTTCCCACTTTTTAAAACATAACCTCTATTAACAATGGTTTGGATTATAGATGCATATGTTGAAGGTCTTCCAATTTCTAGCTCTTCTAATTTTTTAACAAGACTAGCATCAGTGTATCTTGATGGAGGAGAAGTAAATGACTCAAGTGCTTCAACATCATTTACAATATATTTATCATTTTCTTTTATATTATCTAATAATGAGATAATCTGCTCTTCATCTTCTTCTTGAAGATTATAAACTTTTTTATATCCATCAAAAATTAACTTACCAAGTGTAGCTTTTAAGGTTATATTTTTCTCTTCACAATCTATTTGAAGTGTATTTTGGTTAGTTTCAGCACTTGTCATCTGAGAAGCTATTGTTCTTTTCCAAATTAAATCATAGAGTTTAAATTGTTCTTCATTTAAAAAGTCTTTGATATTTTCCGGTTTTATAGAAATATCAGTTGGTCTTATTGCTTCGTGTGCTTCTTGAGCATTTTTTTTCCTAGACTTATACTCAACGGGCTTATTAGGTAAATACTTATCTCCGTAATCCTTTAAGATATTCTCTCTTAATGTATTAATCGAGTCTTTTGAAAGTGTTATACTGTCAGTTCTCATGTATGTAATAAGGGCTATAGTTTCGTTGTTTATATCTATACCCATGTATAAACCTTGAGCGATAGTCATAGTTTGACTAGCACTAAAGTTTAATTGACTATTAGCAGTTTGTTGTAAAGTTGAAGTATTAAAGGGTGCCTTAGGTTTACGAGATATTGTTCTTTCATCAATTTTTCTAATGAAAAAACTATTTGATTTTAAATAATTTTTAGCATTATCGGCTAAAGTTTCATTTTTAAAGAAAAGTTTATCAACTTTTTCACCTTCTAAACTAGAGATTGAAGTATCAAGTTTTGCGCCATTAATTTCCCCGTGAACATTTATTTTATAGAATTTCTCTGGTTCAAACTGTTCTATTTCAATTTCTTTTTCATAAATAAGTCTGACTGCTACTGATTGGACTCTTCCTGCCGATCGACTCCCTGGCATTTTCCTCCAGAGCACAGGAGATAAACTGTATCCAGCTAAATAATCTAAACTTCTTCGAGCTAAATAAGCCGATACAAGATTATCATCTACTTTTCTGGCTTCATCAAAGCTTTTTATTACTGCGTTTTTAGTAATTTCATTAAATGTAATTCTTTCAAATTTATTTTTATCTACTTTTTTTTCTAATGACTTTACTAAGTGCCATGTTATTGCCTCACCTTCTCTGTCAGGGTCAGTGGCTAAATAAATTTTTTCATATCCCTCAGCTTTTTTTTCAATACCGTCGAGCATTTTAAGTCCTGCTGCTGTCGTTTCCCAATTAAGTTCGACATCACTATAGTCTTCAGAAACTTTGACCCCATCTTTTTTAGCTAAATCTCTGAAATGACCTACAGTTGCTATAACTTCAAAATCATTACCGAGATACTTATTAATTGTTTTGGCTTTAGCTGGAGATTCTACTACTAGTAAGTTCATATCTATAAGTTTATTTTATTTTCTTCACCTTTGATTAATCTTTTAATATTTGAACTATGTTTAAAAAATATTAAAAGAAAAATTACAAACGTTAATACTTTTTCTAAGTTGCCATAAATAAAAATTAATTGATAAATTGTCAAAAGAAATATTGATAAAAGAGCGCCAAGAGATGAGAGCTTACTTAGTTTTACTGTAAAAAACCATATTATCATTGCTAATATAGCCGGAATAGGTAATAAAAATAAGCTACCTCCAAAATAACAAGCAACACCTTTTCCTCCCTTAAAATTAAGCCAAATTGGAAAGATATGGCCAATTATAGAAAAAAGAAAAATCAAATATTTATATTCAAAGTAATATTCAGGGCTAATGTATAAAGTAGCTGACAAAACAGTTATAGGTTTAATACAATCCAACAAAAGAACAGTAACTCCAGCCTTTTTTGATACACTCCTGTATACATTAGTAGCACCTATATTACCTGATCCTGTTTTGGTGATATCTTTGTTCTTTAAAAATTTAGTTAACAATTTACCAAAGGGAATAGAGCCTACCAAATAAGCAAAAGACAATGATAAAAACATTACTTAAGTATATACTGTAAACAAGCCATTCTTAGATAAACTCCCATTTCAACTTGTTTTAAAATTAAAGATTTAGGGTAATTGTCTAAAACATCATCGCTAATTTCTATATTTCTATTAACAGGGCCTGGGTGCATCAAGTATGGCTTATTAACTAGGTGCTCATTTTGTAAACAAAATTCTTTTTTAAATGAATTCATCATATTCTTTGCATCCTTAGGAATTCTCTCCTTTTGAACTCTTAGCATCATTATGATATCTAGCTTTTTGAGAGAGTTAAGATTTTTATGAAAAATAATTTTATTATTAATTTTTTTTAAATCCTTCCTATTTAAAAAATAAGCAGGAGCAATTATATGTATTTCATATCCTAATTTAGAGAGAAGCTTAATATTTGAGTGAGCCACTCTGCTGTGTTTTATATCTCCACATATTCCAATTTTAATTTTTTTCTTCTTAAAGATTTCTCTTATAACGCTATAATCTAGAAGAGCTTGTGTAGGATGTTCATTAGTTCCATCTCCTGCGTTTATTACAGGTACCTTACCTCTCTTTCCTATTTCCATAGGTGAAAAATTATTTTTATCTCTTATTATTAATGCATCTGGTTTCATGCTAATCAAAGTATCCATTGTGTCCTTAAAAGACTCACCTTTAGACAAGGAACTTTTTTCAAAATTTATATTAATTGAATTATAGCCTAGATTTTTGGCAGCTAGCTCAAAACTAATTGTTGTTCTTGTGGAAGGTTCTAAAAATAAGTTAAAAATATTTTTTGGTTTATTTGCTGAAATTCTTTTTTTTGAATTCTTAAATTTTATAGCTTTCTCAGCAATTGATTGAATATCTCTAGCTGACAGATCGTCTATTGAAGTGATTTTTCTATTTACCACTAGTGGAGTTTCTATACAAAGTTAGAAAATCATCAAGTATTAAACATGCACTCTTTTCATGAATATTTGTTTTTTCAGATTTTTTTATTGATTTATAGGGTTTACTGCTCAATCTTTCATCAATAAACAAAATAGGGCAAGATACGATATTTTCTAAATTTTGTGAGAATTTTTCAACATTCTTAATCATGTCAGACAAAGAACCATCAAGATTATATGGCTTACCAATTATGATGCCATGAATATTTTCATTAGTAATAATCTCACTAATATTTTCAAATAATAACTTCTCGCTTAATGTTCCATATGGAATAGAAATAATATTAGTTGGGTCACTTATTGCTATTCCTATATGTTTTAATCCAAAATCTATAGCAATAAATTTTTTGGTATAATTATTGCTTAGAAGAAAATCTGATATAGTATCGACGACCATTATGAGTGAGATAGATATTAAAAGAATTTCTTATTTAGCAAAGCTAAAATTACCTCATGAAAAAGAGGAATTTTATTCCAATTCCTTAAAAGATATAATAAAATGGGTAGACAATCTTAAAAAAATTGACACTAGTGAGACAGAACCCTTACACAATGTTACAGAAAAGACAGCATCAATTAGAAATGATGAAATAAACAAGAGTAATTCTGTCGACGACGTATTAAATAATGCTCCAGATAGAGCTCAGAATTTTTTTAAAGTTCCTAAAGTCGTTGAGTAAGTGAAAAATTCAATTAGTCATATTAAAAATTCTCTAAGAGATAAAAAAATAAGTGTTGAAGAACTTTATGATGAGTTTTTAAAAAAAGCTAAATCAAGTAAAACTAACAGCTTTAACTTATTGTTGGATAAAGAAAATAATATTCTATCAATTAAAGAGTCTCAAAAAAGATATGAAAATGGAAATCCTTTACCTTTAGATGGAATTCCCCTAGGCATCAAAGATTTGTTTTGCACAAAGGGTATAAGAACCACGGCCTCATCTAAAATTCTTAGCAATTTTATTCCTAACTACGAATCTTTTGTAACGCAAAAACTATTAGATCACGGCTCAATTTTTATTGGAAAAAACAATTGTGATGAATTTGCAATGGGTTCCTCAAATGAGACAAGTTTTTTTGGCCCTGTCAAAAATCCATGGAAAAATAAAAATATCCCAACTGATGATCTTGTACCTGGTGGATCTTCTGGTGGATCTGCTGCAGCTGTAGCTGAGGGTACTTGTGTCGCATCAATGGGAACAGATACTGGTGGGTCAATAAGACAACCAGCAAGCTTATGTGGAATAGTTGGCCTAAAACCAACATTTGGATCCTGTTCTAGATGGGGAATTGTTGCTTTTGCTTCCAGTTTAGATCAGGCAGGCCCTCTCACTAACTCTGTTGAGGATGCTGCTCTAATTTTGAATTCGATAAACAAACATGACTTTAATGACACTACAAGCTCAAACCATTTGAGAGAAGACTATGCTACTGGCATTAACGATAAATTAGATCAAAAAATTAAAATTGGTATTCCATCTGATTACCTTAAAGATGTTAGTGGAGATATTTTAAGTCAAATTGAAAATACAAAAAAAGCACTTGTTAAACATAATATAGAATTTGTAGATGTAGAGTTTAAGACTACTGAGTATGCTCTTTCAACTTATTACATACTAGCACCAGCTGAAGCATCATCAAACTTAGCTAGATATGATGGAATACGCTATGGAGTAAGAGAAGACGGTAAAAGTCTCGACGATATTTATTTGAATTCTAGAACAAAAGGATTTGGAGATGAAGTTACTAGGAGAATACTCATAGGAGCTTATGTATTGTCAGCGGGTTATTATGATGCTTACTATAGACAAGCTCAAAAAGTAAGACGTTTGATCAAAGATGATTTTCAAAGAATTTTTAATGATGTTGACTTTATATTAACACCTACGACACCAAATGAGGCATTTAAGATAGGGGATAAACTCGATCCAATATCTATGTACAAGAATGACATTTATACAGTTCCTACAAGTCTTGCGGGCCTTCCTGGAATATCTATACCTTCGGGTTTGAGTTCAAATGGCCTCCCATTAGGTATCCAGTTTATAGGAAATTATTTTGAAGAAAAAAAACTATTGCAGATAGCTGCACTTGCAGAAAAGGAATTAAATTTCAATGAGCAATAATTGGGAAATGGTTATTGGACTTGAAGTTCATGCTCAACTTAACACTTCATCTAAGTTATTTTCATCTTCACCAAATCAATTTGGATCTGAGCCAAATGAGAATGTAAATTTCATAGACTCTGGTATGCCTGGAATGCTTCCAGTTATTAATTTTGCTTGTATTGAAATGGCAATAAAAACTGGCATTGCATTAAATTTTAACATCAATAAATATTCTGTATTTGAACGAAAAAATTACTTTTATCCAGATTTACCTCAAGGATATCAAATTAGTCAGTTTGAGTTCCCTATATTAACTGAGGGATTTATAAATATTGACAATGAAGGCAACCAAAAAAAAATTAGAATTGAAAGAGCTCATTTAGAGCAAGATGCAGGTAAAAGTATTCATGATATTGATCCAAAATTTAGTTTTATAGACCTTAACAGAGTAGGCACACCACTTTTGGAAATAGTTTCATATCCTGATTTATCGTCAGCAGAGGAAGTGGTGAGTTACATGTCCTCATTAAGACAAGTGCTTATGTATATTGATGTATGTGATGGAAATATGCAAGAGGGCTCCTTGAGAGCTGATGTTAATTTGTCTGTTCGTAAAAAAGGCGGAGAGCTTGGCACTAGATGCGAAATTAAAAATTTAAACTCATTCAAATTTATAAGGCAAGCTATTGAATATGAATTTAAAAGACAGATAGATGTTATTGAAAGTGGTGGTAAAATTGAGCAAAATACAATGTTATTTGATACAAGTACAGGTGAGACTAGAGCAATGAGAAGTAAAGAGTTTTCACATGATTACCGTTATTTTCCTGACCCTGATTTATTGCCGGTAAATTTAACTCAAGATCAAATCGATAAAGTAAAGACATCGGTTGGAGAATTACCTCAAGCTAAGTTAGATAAATTTATCAAAGATTATAATGTCGATAAAGATATTGCTAAAATTATCACTACTGAAAAGCAAAATGCTATTTTATTTGAAAAAATGATTTCTGAAACAGATGTAAAACCAAAATTTATTGCAGCTTGGTTGGTCGGGGATATATTTGCTTTCATTAAAGAAAATAATTTAGAGTTATCAAGTTTAAATGAAAAAACTAAAGATATTACCGATCTTCTTAAACTTGTTTCAGAGGACGTAATTTCAAATAAAGCTGGCAAAGAAATTTTACCGAAAGTTTTAAATGGCCAAGGCAAACCATCTGATATTGTAAAAGAATTAGGTCTTGAGCAAGTGTCAGACTCGAGTGAATTAGAAAAAATTATTGATGAAACCCTAATAGGAGAAGAGGAAAATATTTTAAAATTTCAAGGTGGCTCTGATAGGGTTTTAGGATATTTTGTTGGTAAATGCTTAAAAGCAACAAAAGGAAAAGGTAATCCAAAATTAATTAATAAAATCTTACTTGAAAGACTCAAGAAGTAACTATGACTCAATGCCTATTTAAATTTTAGGAATGACAATTCTTTTTATTTGACTATATTTCGGCTACTTTTTTGGCTATAAATATGCCTAAGGAGAGGTGGGTGAGTGGCTGAAACCAGCGGTTTGCTAAACCGCCGTACGACGCAAGTTGTACCGAGGGTTCGAATCCCTCTCTCTCCGCCATAAAAAAAACCTATATATTTGTCTTAAAAGTAGTAAAAATAAGAATGCTCAAAGGATCTATACCAGCAATAATTACACCTTTTTCAAATGGAGAGGTTGATTATGATTGTTTCGAACAGCTTTTAAAATGGCAAATTAAAAGTGGAATTTCTGGAGTCACAGTTTGCGGAACTACTGGTGAGTCTCCAACACTCTCTCACGATGAACATATGCAATTAGTTGAATTTGCAATCAAAGTAGCTTCTAAAAAAATACCTGTAATAGCTGGGACGGGATCTAACTCCACTAAAGAGGCAATTGAATTTACCAAACACGCATATAAGGCAGGGGCAAACTACGGATTAGTTGTAACACCATATTATAATAAGCCAAACCAAACAGGCCTTATAAATCATTTTAAAAAAATAGCAAAAGTATCACCTTTAAAGCAACTTATTTATAATATCCCTGGAAGATCAATAGTAGATTTGTCTTTTGATAGCTTCAAACAACTTAATAAAATAACAAACATAGTTGGTATAAAGGATGCATCTAATGATATGTCCAGACCTTTGATAATGAGAACTTTTATGAAAAAAGATTTTATTTATCTATCAGGTGAAGATGGAACAATAGCTGGATTTCTTGCTCAAGGTGGTCATGGTTGTATATCAGTTACAGCTAATGTAGCACCAAAATTAACATCAATGCTGCACTATTATTGGCAAAAAAAGAATTATAAAGAATTTGATAAAGTAAACTTGAGGTTAGCATCTTTATCAAAAATATTATTTGCTGAACCTAACCCTGCACCAGCAAAGTATGCACTTTCTATAATGGGTAAATGTAAAGCTGAAATTAGAGAACCTTTGTATGAACTGAGTCCTGATACAAAAAAGCAAGTAAGAAAAATAATTAAAGATTTAAATTTTATCTAATTGTCTATTCAAAATCGTAGAGCAAAATTTGATTATGAAATAAAAGAGACTTACACAGCTGGTATTGTTCTTGAAAGCAATGAGGTCAAACCTTTAAGAAATGGGAAAGCTTCTATTCAATCAAGTTTTATAAACGAACAAAAAGGTGAAATTTATATTAATAACTTTGAAATTATCTCCAGAGATAAGAACTTCGACCTCAAAAAGAAAACTAGATCAATAAAAAAACTCTTATTAAATAAAAGAGAAATAAAAAAAATCCTTGGTTTGTTGACCACTAAAGGCTTCACAGCAGTTCCTATGGAGATATTTTTTAATGACAAAGGTCTTGCAAAGGTGAGATTTGGAGTAGGAGTGGGTAAAAAGAAATATGACAAAAGAGAGACAATTAAGCAAAGGGAGTGGGACAGGAAAAAACAAAGAATTATAAAGAAATAATAATTCTCTTGTATTTTTAGCTACTTTTTCATATAAACCTCACATGGCAAGAGTTACAGTAGAAGATTGTACTAAAAACGTTGATAGTCTTTTTGACTTAGTATTATTGGCTTCACATAGGGCTAAGGTCCTAAACGCCGGTAATGAGGCACAAGTTCCATTAGATAATGACAAAAGCACAGTAATAGCTCTAAGAGAAATAGCTGATGAGAAAATAAGTGTAGGGGATGTCAAAGAGGACATAATTAAAAGCTACCAACTGGTTCAGGAAAAAGAAGAAGAAAACGAAGATCATCTTCTTGAAGATTAAAAGTTCAATTTAGTTTATTATTTTAGCTGATGTTCCAAACCAGCTATTTCAACGATAGTTACAGCGATTTTAAGTCAGCATTACAATCCTATGATAAAAACTTTAATGAGAATTTATTTGTTAAAGCAATAGAAGTAGCAGAAACATCCCATAAAGACCAATTCCGTGCCTCTGGAGACCCATACATAATACATCCATACGAGGTTTGTAAGTCACTCATTGAACTAAAATTAGATACAGAGACAGTTATCACAGGCTTACTCCACGATGTAATTGAAGATACAAAATTTTCAAAATTAGAATTAAAAGAAAACTTTGGTCCTAGTATTACAAATTTAGTAGATGGCTTAACTAAAATTGATTTTTTAGAGGAAAAAAAAACAACAAGATCAGAAAAAGAGGCAGAGAATTTTAGAAAACTTCTTATCTCAACTGCAAAAGATATAAGAGTTTTAATTATTAAATTAGCAGATAGGTTGCACAACATAAAAACAATTCATTATTTTAAAGATGTTGAAAAAAGAAAAAGAGTTAGTAATGAGACCTTACTAATTTACGCCCCCTTAGCTCAGAGACTAGGATTTGAAAATTGGAAGTCTATTTTAGAAAATATATCTTTTAAAAACCTTCATCCGGATATCTTTAGTAGAATTAACGATAAAATTGATAACACTTTTAAAAATTTAGAAGGCTCTTTTATTGAGCTTGAAAATTTAATGAAAGAATACTTAAGTAAGTCAGATATTGATGCAGAAATTCATTATAGAAAAAAAAATCCATATTCAATCTGGAAAAAAATAAATAAGAAAAATACAGACTTAAATTCTATTTCAGACATAGCTGCTGTCAGAATCATCACTAAATCAACAAGAGATTGCTATAAAGTATTAGGTATAATTCATCGTAATTTCTCTGCAAAAGTGGGAAGAACTAAGGATTATATATCAAGCCCTAAACCTAATGGATACCGATCAATACACTCAGACCTTATTTTCCAAAAAAAAATATTTGAAGTGCAAATAAGATCAAGAGCAATGCATATGATAGCTGAAAATGGTATTGCTGCACACTGGAGATATAAATATTTAAATAAAGATAGTAGCAGCGAGGGGGTATATGCTTGGTTAAGGGATGCTGTTAATTATGTTGAAGAAAATGAACAACATTTAATTTTAAATAAAACTTCCCAGCAATTTTTTGATGAGCAAATATATGTTTTTTCTCCAAAAGGTGAATTATTTACACTCCCTTTAGACTCTACCCCTGTTGATTTTGCTTATACAATCCATACAGATATAGGAGATAGGTGTGCTGGTGCAATTGTAAATGGACAAGAGTTACCTTTAAACACAAAACTTGATAATGGAGATCAGGTTGAAATTATCTTAAATGAAAACACTACAATTTCCCCGTTATGGATTAGATTTGTAAAAAAAGAAAAAGTAAAAGAAAAAATTAGGTACTTTTTTAGATCAAAAAGAAGAAGAGAATTTGAAATTCTTGGAAAAGATATTTTAAACTATATAGCAAAATCTAAAAATATTATTTCTGATGATGGTATTTACGAAAAGATTTTAAGAAAGACTGACTTTAAATATAAAAATAAACTTTTTGAAAATGTTGGTAGAGGTTTTTTATCTAGAACAGAGCTTGATAAACTTTTTAAAGAAATGGAAAATAACATTGTCAAAAAAATTTTTCAATCTAAAGAAGATGAAGAGAAAGTAGATGTATTAAAATATGAAAATGGTATAGCTGTGAACTATGCAACTTGCTGCTCACCTATAAAAGGTGATAGCATTATATCTATAATGTCTTACGGTCGTGGCTTAGTTGTTCATAATACAATTTGCGATAGTTTGGGATATTATCATAAAGATAATTTCTATAAATCAGAATGGGGAGAGGATGAAAACCAATCTGAATTTAACTCAAGAATAGAGATAATTATTAAAAATCAACCAGGTGCATTGTTTAGTATCACTTCAATTTTTGATAAACATGAGATTAATATTGAAAATATCCGAATCGCTAATAGAACTAAAAAAGTTTACACGTTCATAATCGATATAAGTATTGAAAGCTCAGATAAATTAAAATTTGTTCTTGCCGAAATGAAAACTTTAAGCCAAGTTGAAAAAGTTAAAAGACAATCAGTAAGTTATTAATGAAACTTGGAGTCAACATAGATCATATTGCTACACTTCGTAACGCTAGGGGACAAAATAATCCAAATTTATTAAGAGCATTAAAAGTTTGTCATGATGCAAAAGTTGATACTTTAACCGTTCACTTGAGAGAGGACAGAAGACATATAAAAGATCAAGATTTATTAGAATTAAAAAAAAATTCTAAAATTCCAATTAACCTTGAAATGGCTCTTACAGATGAAATGATACAAATAGCTGATAAGATTAATCCTGAGTTTATTTGCTTGGTTCCTGAAAAAAGAAATGAAATCACTACAGAGGGTGGTTTAAATTTAAATAAAATATCTTATCCAAGATTAAAGAGGCTTCTAAAAATTTCTCAAAAAAAAAATATACAAATTAGTGCTTTTATAAATCCTACAAAAAAAATGATTACTTTAGCTAAAATTTTGGGTTTTGATACTGTTGAAATACATACAGGGCCTTTAGATAAAAAAATTATTAAAAAAAATATTATTAACAAAATAAACGAAATGATCGAGTATGCTCACTCTAAGAAACTAATAGTTAATGTAGGGCATGGTTTAAATTTTAATAACATAAAATATATAAAAAAAAGAAGATATGTGGATACTGTTCACGTTGGTCATTTTATAATATCTGAAGCTATATTTATTTCACTAGTAAAAACTATCAAGACTTTCAGAGGTTTAATAAAAAAATGATAATCGGCCACGGAATAGATTTAGTTGAGATAGATAGAGTAAGTAACATTTATGCAAAATATAAAGAAAACTTCATATCTAAATACTTCGTTAATGACCAATTAAAAAAAATTGACTCTAATTTATTAGCAAATAATTTTGCTATTAAAGAGGCCTTTTCAAAAAGTATTGGTCTAGGATTTAGATCTCCTTGTTATCCAAATAATATTGTTGTTAGCAGGGATACCTTAGGTAAACCAGTTATTTCTTTGAAAAATAAACTTGAAAATTATTTGAATGAAACTTTTGGAAAGTGTGTCATTCATGTTAGCCTCACAGATACAAAGTTATATTCGATTGCGTCGGTAATTATTGAGCAAAATTAAATCATCTTTGATTAATAATTTTAAAGCACTTTTTTGGGCTTTAATTATTGCTGGTATAATTAGAACTTTTGCTATTGAGCCATTTAAAATTCCCTCTGGTTCAATGAAACCAAATTTATTAGTAGGTGATTTTTTATTTGTCTCTAAATGGGACTACGGCTACTCAAGATATTCATTTCCCTTTGGAATACCCCCTTTCAAAGGAAAAATATTTGAGAGTAATCCTGAAAGGGGTGACGTAATTGTCTTCAAACTCCCTGGTCAAGAAAATATAAACTATGTAAAAAGATTAATCGGTTTACCAGGGGAAACTATTAAGGTTATAAACGGTGAAGTTTATATTAAGTCAAATAATTCAAAAGAATTTGAAATGTTAAATCAATTCGATGATGGGTTTTTTTTTGATGATCAGTATAAAAAAGATATTCAGCAGTTAATAGAAAATGAATATAAAATATTAAATATTACTGATAACGGACCACTCGACTACACTCCAGAATACCAAATTCCTAAAGACAAATTCTTTTTTATGGGTGACAACAGAGATAATTCATCTGACAGCAGAGTTCTCAGTGGGGTAGGTTTTGTTCCCAAAGTAAACATAATAGGAAAAGTTTGGTTTATTTGGTTTTCAGTTGATACAGATTTTTCAATTTCAAAATTTTGGAATTTACCTCTACATATTAGGTATGATAGGATGTTTAATATCATCAAATAAATATTTTGAATAAAACACAAATTTTCAAAACTCTTAAAAGCCTTAAGGGCTTCGATAAAAGTTTACAACATGATAGTTTTGAAAAATCAAAAAAAAATTCTGATAAACCATTTCAAAAATATGAGTTCTTAGGAGATAGGGTTTTAGGTTTAGTAATATCAGAATATTTGATAACTACTTTCTCTCATAATACACTGGATGAAATTTCAAGAAGATTTATTCATCTTGTAAATACAAATACACTAGCCAAAATATTTAAAAAAAATGACTTAGCTGATGTTTTTAAACATCAGCTTGACCCCAACTCAAATAAAAATTCTGTATTCGCTGATGCTCTTGAGTCTTTAATTGGATTTGCATACACGAGAATAGGTTTAGATTTTTCAAAAGAATTAATAATGGAATTATGGCAAGATGAATTAGATACTCTTCCTCAAAAAGATCCTAAAACATTTATACAAGAATATTGTCAAAAAAAATATAAAATTATTCCTGATTATAATCTTATTGAAGAAGCTGGCACAAAACATAAACCTAAATTTTTAGTGTCTCTAAAAATTAATGACAACGAAGTAGAGGCAGAGGGAATTTCTAAACAAAAAGCAGAAATTTTAGCAGCAAAAAAAATGATTAAGATCATCAATAACTTGAATAAATAATTAATTGTATAAAACTGAAGCTATAGTAACAAAAGTAGAAAATTTTAAAGAAAATCATTTAAGTGTTTCATTTTATTCTACTGAGCACGGCCAAAAATCTCTTGTTGTATTTGGTGGAAAGTCCAAAAAAAAAAGTACTGATTATGTTAAGGGTGGATTTAATAATATTGAATTTGATAGCAATAATGTTTGCCTTTCCTCCACATCTATTAATTCTTTTAAATGGTTTTTATTTTCAAAATATGAGCTAAAGGTGATCGATTATTTTTGCTTTTTAATAAATAAGTTACTTTTTTTAGCTGATCAAAATTCTAATGTTATAAATTATTATTTGCTATTAATGTCTAAAATGAATGAAAGGTCTAATTATCTCTCAGAGCTATTATTACTGGAGCTTGAAATCTTAAAAACCTCAGGCTATCAACCTGATTTCAATCAAAGTGTTTTAGAAAAAATATTTAATAGTAATAATATGAGTAATTTGCGAACTAATGAGGATATTTACGAATATTTGAAAATTAATAAAGATCACCAATCGGTATTTTTTGATTTTATGAGCAGAATAGTCAACAGAGTATTGATTAATTTGAATATTAATTTACCTTTTTCTAGAAATGAAGTTGCCAAGAAAAATTGAAACAATCTACATAGCCTCAGATCATGCAGGTTTTAGGTTAAAATCATTTATTATCAAAGAATACCTTGGCAAAAAAAAATGTAATTTTGTAGATTTAGGGACAAATTCAGATAAATCCGTTGATTATCCAAAATTTGCAAAAACATTATGTAAAAATATCAATAAATCCAGCATGGGTATCTTGATCTGTGGTTCAGGAATAGGAGTAAGTATAAGTGCAAATAGGCATAAGCACATCAGAGCTTCACTTTGTCATAATGCACAAACAGCAAAAATGACAAGAAAACACAATGATAGTAATGTTATTTGTTTAAAAGGAAGATCTTTTGTAAAAAAAAATATTTTTGCTATGCTCAACGCTTATTTTAAAACAGAATTTGACAAAGGCAGACATTTAAGGAGAATATCGCAAATATGACACTCAGTGAGAATTTTTTTTCTAGTAACTTAGAACACGCAGATAAAGACTTATACCAAAGTATTTCAAAGGAACTATCAAGACAACAAAATCAAATTGAATTAATAGCTTCTGAAAACATTGTTTCTAAAGCTGTTCTTGAAGCTCAAGGTTCCATCATGACTAATAAATATGCTGAGGGTTATAGTGCTAAAAGATATTACGGTGGATGTGAGTTTGTAGATATAGCTGAAAATCTTGCTATCGACCGTTTAAAAGAATTATATGGTTGCAATTATGCCAATGTCCAACCTCACTCAGGTGCTCAAGCTAACCAAGCTGTTTTTCTAGCGTTAATTAAACCTGGAGACACAATCTTAGGAATGTCTTTAGACGCTGGTGGACACTTAACTCACGGCTCACGACCTAATCAATCTGGAAAATATTTTAATGCTATTCAGTATGGCATTAAACCAGAAACCTCTCTAATAGATTATGATGAAGTAGAACGTTTAGCAGTCGAACATAAGCCTAGCATGATAATCGCCGGTGGCTCCGCTTACCCAAGAAATATTGATTTTAAAAAATTCAGGGAGATTGCTGATAAAGTTGGATCATACCTACTAGTTGACATGGCTCACTATTCTGGTCTTGTCGCGGCAAAAGAATACCCAGATCCATTGCCACACGCACACGTGGTCACATCAACTACCCATAAGACAATAAGAGGACCAAGAGGGGGAATGATACTTTCTAATGACCTAGATCTTGGAAAGAAGTTTAATAGTTCAGTTTTCCCCGGTTTACAAGGCGGACCTTTAATGCATGTCATTGCAGCCAAAGCAGTTGCTTTTGGAGAAGCTCTTCAACCTGAGTTTAAAAGCTATATTCAACAAGTCAAAAAGAATGCCTCAATTCTTGGTGAAGTACTTATGTCAAATGGAATAGATATCGTTACCGGTGGCACAGATTCTCACATGGTCTTAGTAGATTTAAGATCAAAAAATGTAACTGGTAAAGATGCTGAAGAAAGCTTAGAGAGAGCTGGAATGACATGTAACAAAAATGGTGTTGCAAATGACCCAAATCCCCCAACTATTACATCAGGTATTAGATTAGGATCTCCAGCTGCAACAACAAGAGGTTTCAAAGAAGAAGAGTTTAAATTCATTGGAGAAAAAATTTCAACAATTATTAATAATCTATCTGTATCTAATTCTGATATTTCTATGCTTGAAAGTTCTATTAATAAAGAAGTTCAGGACCTTTGCTCTAAGTATCCAATTTATTAGACCTGATGAAATGTCCTTTTTGTATTGACAAAAACAAAGAGACATCTGTTTTAGACTCAAGACCATCGGAAAATGGATCTGTTATAAGAAGAAGAAGAATTTGTATAGATTGTAGAGGCAGGTTTACTACTCATGAAAGAATTCAGTTTAGAGAGATAGTAGTTGTTAAAAAAGATGGTGATAAAGTAAATTTCGATAGAGACAAAATAGCAAAGTCAGTTGAATTAGCACTACGCAAAAGACCTGTAGATACAGACACTAAAGAAAAATTAATTTCAAGAATTGTAAATGATGTTGAGGGTATGGGTGAAAACGAAATTAGTTCTAATGTAATTGGTGAGTCTGTTATGAAAGCTCTATTTTTAATTGATAAGGTTGCCTATGTAAGATTTGCTTCTGTCTATAGAGACTTCCGTGAGACTAAAGATTTTGAGCAGTTTTTAGACACAATAGACGAAAAGTAAATTTGGTTAGTCAAAATCACCTTAATTATCTTCAAAGTGTAAATAATTTATCAATTAGAAATATTGGACTAACAGGAAAAAACCCTTCAGTTGCATGTCTGATTGTAGATTACTCTAAATCATCAAAAGGGATAATCCTTAGTTATGGTTTAACTTCAAAAAATGGTAGACCTCATGCAGAAATTAATGCTTTAAAAAAAATATCAAGTAATAAAATAAATAACAATACCGTCATGTACATTAGCTTAGAACCTTGTTTTAAAAAAAGTAGCTGTTGTGCTAAAGCTATTGTTAAAGCTGGTATTAAAAAAGTTTTTATCAGTTCATTAGATCCAAATCCAAATATAAAAGGTAAGGGAATTGATTTTTTAAAAAAACAAAAGATAAAAGTTTTTCATTCATTAAAATCGACAGATAGATTTAAGATAATTAATAAATTTTTTTACACTCGTAAAACTTTAAATAGACCCTTCATTACTCTTAAAATCGCAATCTCAAAAAATGGGTTTAGTAAAAGCCCAACTCATAAAAATATAACTTCTCATCAAACTCAATATTTTATGCATAGTCAAAGATTGTCTCATGACGCTATTGGTGTTGGTATAAACACAGTGTTAGATGATAAGCCAAAATTAACATGTAGATTACAAGGTGTTTCAAAAAATATTACAAAATTAATATTCTCAAATAAAGAGATTAAATTTAAGAATTATAAGTTGATTATAGTTGACTATAAAAAAACAGTTACTGAAAATTTCTCCTTATTTAAAAAATTGAAAACTCAATCTATCCTTATCGAAGGTGGACTTAATACTTTTAAATACTTTCTTAATTGTAATTTATTTGATGAGGTTATAGTCTGCCAATCAAATATGACTATAAAAAATGCAAGTAAAAAATATTTTTTATCAATGAAATCAATAACAAATAATCTCACATTAAAGTCCTCTTTAAAGTATGGAGAGGATATGATTTATAAATTTACAAACTAATGTTTAGTGGAATAATTCAATCTCAAGGTAAAATCAAAAAATTGACAAGAGAAGAGAAGTCGTTAGTGGTTGAAATCCAATCTTCATTAAAAGGATATAAGTTAGGTTCTTCAATAAATTGTTCTGGAATTTGTTTAACAGTTACATCAATAAAAAAAAATACTTTTAAAGCAGATATTTCATATGAAACAATGAATAAAACCAATGCTAAATATTGGAAAGTTGGAAAAAAAATAAACTTAGAAAAATCTTTAAAAGTTGGTGATGAGATTTCTGGTCATTTTGTATTTGGTCATATTGATACGACTTGCTCTGTTGAAAAATTATATAAAATTGGAAGTAGTTGGTTTTTATCTTTTATTTTTCCAAAAAATCTTAAAAAATTTATAGTTCAAAAAGGGTCAATATCTTTAAATGGTATTTCTCTTACAATAAATAATGTTAAAACAAATAAATGTCATTGTATGATCATCCCTCATACCTATAAACATACAGATATCAATACATATAAGAAAAATGAAATTTTAAATCTTGAAGTCGATATGCTAGCAAGATACGCTCACTCCTCAAAAACATAGGTTGTTAAATTAATGTCAGATTTTACAAATATCGAAAATATTATAGATGATGCTCGTAATGGTAAAATGTATATTCTAGTTGATAGTGAAGATAGAGAAAATGAAGGTGATTTAATTATACCTGCCTCTCTTTGCAAGCCAGAACATATTAATTTCATGGCAACCTACGGTAGAGGATTAATTTGTCTTTCTATATCAGAGACCAGAGCTGATGAATTAAAACTGCCTTTAATGAATCCAGATAATTGGAAGAAGAAGACCACAGCATTCACCATTTCAATTGAGTCTAGTACCAACATCACAACAGGTATTTCTGCATTTGATAGAGCAGAAACAGTGAGTGCAGCAATAAATCCAAATTTTAAACAAGGAGATATTGTTAGTCCAGGACACGTATTTCCTCTAATTGCTTGGGACGGAGGTGTGCTAACAAGGGCAGGTCATACGGAAGCTGCTGTAGACATATCTAGACTAGCTGGATTAAATGACTCTGCTGTGATTTGTGAGATCATGAACGATGATGGTAGTATGGCAAGAGTTCCAGACCTAATACCTTATGCAAAAAAACATGCCATAAATATAGGTACTATCCAAGACTTGATCGCGTATAGAATTAAAAACGACTTACTCATAAAAAAAATTCCTGAAAAGCAACACCAAATTAAAAATATTTACTCAGATGTTTTTGAATTCAATGTATTTGAAAATACCATTGATGGATTACACCACGCAACTTTACACATAGGAGATTTATCCAACCAAGACAGCGTAATGACAAGAGTTCATCCTGTTCAAGGCTTTGATGATATAATTATGAATTTTAATAATCCAAAAACAAAAGACTTACATGCCTCAATTGAAAAAATAAAATCTCATGGATCTGGAATAATAGTACTCATTAATAATCCAATACTGGGAGATCTTGGAAAATTATCAAATGATGAAAAAGTAAAATACTACGGTTTAGGTGCTCAAATACTTAAAAATTTCTCAATTAATAATATTTCTGTTTTGTCTAACTCACTTGGAGAAGATTTAGATTTAGGAATTTATGGATTAAAAGTAAATAAGATAGAGAGTCTTTAACCTTGAATAAATCAAAATTAAATATAAAGATCATTGTTGCCGATTATTATAAAGAAATAACAAATCCATTAACAAAATCTTGTATTAAATTCTTAGAAAAGAATAATCTCAAATACAAAATTTTAATAGTTCCTGGTGTTTATGAAATACCTCAAATGATAAAATGGAAAATAAAACCAAATAACTATAATTTATTTATTGCTCTTGGATGTGTTATTAAGGGTCAAACTTATCATTTTGAAGTTATATCTGACTCTGTTGGAAAGGCCCTTTTAGATATTGTAAATCAAAATAAAACTACTCTTATATCTAATGGAATAATCAATGCATACAACAAGCCCCAAGCTTTAAAAAGATCAAAAAATGATAAAAAAAATAAAGGGCATGAAGCAGCAAGTGCAATGGTTAAAATGATTAAATGCTTAATTTAAATAAAAATACTAGACTATTTTTTTTTCAATTTATATTTCAAAGAAATTATTCCTCTGACTTTGAGTTAGATGAATTCATTAAACAAAATATTAAAAAAAGACCCTTTAACAAAAAAAAATTATTTTCTTTAAATGATAGCTTTAACACTAATCTTGAGAAAATTAAGGGTTTGATAGATTCTAAAATTTTAGAAAAAACGAACAAAATAACTGTTTTTCTACTTTATGCTTTTTGTTCTGAATATCTCTTAAATAAGAAGAAAAAAAAGATATTAATGAGTGAATATATCAATCTTTCTAAGGATTTTCTTACGCAAGAAGAGGTAAAATACTTCAATTATTTGTTAGATGATGCCTCTAAAAAAGCACCTTGAAAATAAAATAGAAATAGATTAACAACTTACCATGTCTCAAATACAGTACTTACAAATAGTAATATTTGCTGCAATAGCGGCAATTGCTTTCGGAATATTCACAACTAATAAAATTCTAAGTTTGCCTAAGGGCACAAAAAAAATGACAACAATTTCTAGTGCCATTCAAGAAGGAGCTAAAGCTTATCTTAACCGTCAATACACAACTATAGCAATTGTAGGTATTGTTATATTTTTTGCATTCTTTTTAATTCCATTTAAACATATTTATGATGTACCTGTTGGTTTTTTGATTGGTGCAGTTTTGTCAGGCCTTGCTGGTTATATTGGCATGAATGTCTCTGTGAGAGCAAATGTAATAACAGCTCAAGCAGCAAGCTCCTCTCTAAAAAAAGGTCTTTATGTAGCTTTCAATGCAGGAGCAGTAACAGGATTGTTAGTTGTCGGACTGGCTTTAGCAGGTATAGCAGGATATTTTATGATTCTATATTATGGATTTGAAAGAACAGGAAGAGAACTTATAGAACCGTTAGTTGCTCTTGGTTTTGGATCCTCATTAATTTCCATATTTGCAAGATTGGGGGGTGGAATTTTTACAAAAGGTGCAGACGTTGGAGCTGATCTGGTTGGAAAAGTAGAAAAAAATATTCCAGAGGATGACCCAAGAAACCCAGCAGTAATAGCAGATAACGTTGGAGATAACGTTGGAGATTGTGCAGGTATGGCAGCAGACTTATTCGAAACTTATGTTGTCTCAATTGTTGCAACAATGGTTCTAGCTATTATTTTTCAAGGAACAGTTAGTGAACTAACTATTTATCCGTTATTAATCGCAGGCTCTAGTATTTTAGCATCTATTATTGGCTCACAGTTTGTATCAATATCCACTCCTAAATCTTCAATTATGGGAGCATTGTACAAAGGTTTTTTCATGACATTATTTATTTCTGTAATTTTATTTGCACTTATCACTCAATATTCAATTGGCTTTGATCAATTTTTCCAATTAGGAAATAAATGGTACAATGGAATGGATTTATTTCTTTGTGCGGTTTACGGATTAGTAATAACTTTGGCACTTGTTTTCATCACAGAATATTACACTAGTACTGAATATAGACCTGTAAAAAGCGTTGCTGAAGCATCTCAAACTGGTCATGCTACAAATATTATTCAAGGACTAGCTATGGGGATGGAGTCTACAGCAATACCTGTTCTAATTATCTGTGCTGGAATAGGCTTAACTTTTTCAACTGCTGGACTTTTTGGTATAGCAATCGCAGTTACTTCAATGTTGGCTCTTGCCGGAATGGTAGTTGCTCTAGACGCATACGGGCCTGTTACAGATAATGCAGGTGGTATTGCTGAAATGTCAGGTTTGAATAAGAGAGTTAGAGAAAGAACAGATGCTCTAGATGCTGTTGGAAATACTACAAAAGCTGTAACCAAAGGATACGCTATTGGCTCTGCTGGGTTGGGTGCATTAGTTTTATTTGCTGCATATACAGAAGACTTAAAATTCTTTAATCAAGAAACAGGAAACAATGCTTTCGATGTATCTTTTGATCTTTCAGAACCTTATGTGATAATTGGATTATTATTAGGTGGGCTACTTCCTTTTTTATTTAGTGCTTTAAGTATGACCGCAGTAGGAAGAGCAGCTGGTTCAGTTGTTTTAGAGGTTAGACAGCAGTTTAAAGAAAAAAAGGGAATAATGTCTGGTAAGGAAAAACCTGACTATGGCAGGTGTGTTGATATACTTACAAAAGCAGCCATTAAAGAGATGATCATTCCATCTTTATTACCCGTACTTTCTCCGGTTATTATTTTCTTTGGTGTTTACTCCCTTACAGGAAGCGTTAATACTGCCTTTCAAGCACTTGGAGCTCTTTTAATTGGAGTTATTATCACTGGTTTCTTCGTAGCTATATCAATGACCGCAGGTGGTGGTGCATGGGATAATGCAAAAAAATATATTGAAGATGGTAATTTAGGTGGAAAAGGTAGCGAAACTCACAAGGCTTCTGTTACAGGAGATACTGTAGGCGATCCTTATAAAGATACCGCAGGCCCAGCTGTTAACCCAATGATTAAAATAACAAATATTGTATCAATACTATTGTTATCAATAGTTGTTCACCTAAACATTATTTAATTTAAGTCAATTTCTTCAACGGACCTTAAAATATTATTTTCAAATTTTAGTTTTAAGGTCTTGTTGTAGACAGTTTGCTTGAAAGCAGCTATTCCTTTTTTTTTATCGGCTCTATAAATCCACAAATTTTCAAGGTTTTCTTTTATTAAAGGGGGACCAATAATAGTTATTATATCTTCTTTTGAGTAATCTATTTTTTGATAATTTTCTTTGATTTCATTAAGACTATTTTCTGAAATACCAGAAAAATAGACATCTTTTGAGCAAGAAAATAAAATTATTGAGCACATAAGGGCTAAAAGAGTTTTATGAATTTTTAAAATATTCACAATAAAAACAAATAAGGTATAAGTTTCTCTAAAGCAATAAAAACATATATGAATAAGTATTTAATTAATCTTGATCTTCAGGGTGGTGACTTTGCACCAAACTCAGTTCTAGAAGGGGCAAATATTGCTAAAACTAATAATCCATCTATAAACTTTAATTTACACTCAGAAAAATCTGTTTATGAAAAATTTAAACCAATATTTTCAGACTTATTTAATAACTCTTATTGGATCCAATCTCAAAACTTTATTTCCCCAGATATGAAACCTAGTGATGCATTAAAAAAAGATAATCGAAACAGTTCAATGTCTAATGCTATTTTGAATCTAAAAGAGGATAAAAATCAAATAAGTATTTCAGCAGGGAATACAGGTGCGATGATGGCCTATGCAACTGTTTATTTAAGGACAATTGAAAATATAACTAGACCAGCGATTGCTTCTCTTTTCCCATCAGAAAAACATCCAGTATGTTTTTTAGATTTAGGAGCAAATGCTGAATGCAGTTCAGAAAATTTATTAGATTTTGCTGTTATGGGCAGCACTTACTATAAAGTTCTTTATCCGCAAATTGATGCCAAAGTAGCACTTCTAAATATTGGATCAGAGGAACTTAAAGGAAATAATTTAATTCAAGAGACACATGAATTAATGAAAAGTGATAAAAGAATAAATTATAAGGGTTTTGTAGAGGCGGATGAGATAACCTCCACAAACAACCATGTCATTGTCACAGATGGATTTTCTGGAAATATTGCACTTAAAACAGCAGAAGGTGTATCTAAATTTATAACTGACTCTTTAAAAAAAAGTTTGACTTCTTCTCCATATTCAAAATTTTTGTCTTTATTGCTTAAAAAAAATTTTAATTATTTTAAAAATTCAATTGATCCTAGAAACTATAATGGAGGAATGTTCATTGGAGTAAACGGTATAGTTATTAAAAGTCATGGTAATGCAGACTCACATGCATTTGCAAATGCAATAGAATTTGGTGTTAAATGCATTGATGCTAATTTACTAAATGAGATTAAGAAAAATGTCTCAAGATAAATTAACAAGAGAAACAATAGCTAAACAAATATCAATTGAATTTGGTATTGCTTATTCTACAGTTTATAAAAAAATTGATAAAATTTTAGAAATTTGGAGCAATATGATGATCAACTCAGATCTATCAATAAATTATATTGGCTCTTTTAAAATAAATCAAAAAAATGAAAGAATTGGAAGAAACCCAAAAACAAAAGAAGAGCATTTAATAAAAGCAAGAAAAGTTATAAGCTTTAAAAAATCCAATAAATTACTCTTATGAACAAAAACTTTTATAATATAGATGATGTATCCCAGATATTGGGGGAGCAGAAACACACTATAAGATTTTGGGAAAGTAGAATTTCAAAATTGAAAGTTATTAGAACTCAATCAGGCCACAGATTGTACGATTATGAAAATTTACTCCTTCTAAAAAAAATAAAAAATTTACTTGATGTTCAAAAATTCACTTTAGATGGTGTAAATGATTATTTATCAAAATCAAAAAATAAATCACTAAATGATAAAATCCTCACAGACTTAAAAGATTTATTGGGACTTCTTAAAAACTCTAGATAATCTCAGATTAAAAAATGTTCATATAATATCCTTCTTGAGGGCTTGAGGTAGCTGGTTCAATTCCAGTGATCATAAACACCATTAAAATTATGAAAATAATGATTAAAACTCTTCAGTATCTCGATTTATGTCAAAAATTTTATCTATAATCCTTGATTTTTTAATGATTTTACTTATATTCCCCCTATCGTGAAAACAACTACTCTAAAAAAATCTGAGTTTCGGAAACAATGGCATCTATTAGATGCTACTAATATTTCTGTTGGCAGACTTGCTTCTAGAGTTAGCTTAATACTCAAAGGTAAAAATAAACCTCAATACTCTCCTAACTTACCAGTTGGAGATGGAGTGATTATTATTAATACTAATAAAGTAAGATTTTCAGGTAATAAAACTACTGATAAAAAGTATTATAAACATACAGGCCATCCTGGTGGTATAAAAGAAATTACTCCAGAGAAGCTAAAAGAAAAAAATAAATCTGACGATATTATAAAAAAAGCAATAAAAGGAATGCTTCCTAATTCACCTTTATTTAGGGATCTCATGAAAAATAATTTAAAAATATACAAGGATGCTAATCATCCTCATGACTCCCAAAATCCAAAATCATTAGATTTTAAGTCAATGAACAGGAAGAATGGAGTTAATGTCTAATCAAGTTTATAGCACAGGCAGACGTAAAGAATCTATTGCGAGAGTATGGATATCCAACGGGACAGGAAATATTACAATTAACAAAAAAAAAATTGATGATTATTTTCCAGACAAAGCTCTAAGAATGATAATCAACCAACCTTTGGAAGTAGCGAAAAAATTAGACTCTGTAGATTTAAGAATAACGGTACTTGGAGGCGGTCTTTCTGGTCAAGCTGGTGCAATCAAACACGGTATTAGTAGATCTTTAACAAAAATTGACCCTAATACTAAAGATATATTAAAAAAAAATGGTTTCTTAACAAGAGACTCGAGAACAGTAGAACGTAAAAAGTATGGTAGGCAAAAAGCTAGGCGAAGTTTTCAGTTCTCTAAAAGATAATCTTTTATTTATTTTTTCTGTCATTTTACTATTAATAACTACCACTTCTTGTGAAAGATCTTTTCAGAACTTTGATAAAAATTTACTTGAAAAGAAAAAAGAATTAGAGGAATTCAACGAAAAGAGTAGTATTAGAAAAGAACAAATTTTAAAATCTCAAAATGAACAAAATTAGAATAGCAATTTTAGGATTAGGTGTCGTTGGCTCTCATGTAGTCAAGTTAATAGAAAAAAATTCATATATTTTAGATAATACTAAATGTGAAATAGTTGCTATTGGTGCAAAAAACAAAAAAAAGAAAAGAATTTTCAACGTTAGCAAATACAAATGGATTAATGATTTTAAAAGCTTAAATCAAATTAAACCTGACCTAATAATTGAAACTATTGGAGGTACTGGGAAATATATTAATGATCTTTATAAATTTTGCTTAAAAAATAAAATATCTCTCATTACTGCAAATAAAGCACAACTAGCTGAAAAGTCAGATTTATTTTTTGAGGGATTTGATAAGAAAAATTTATTTTTGGGATTTGAAGCTGCAGTGTTAGGCGCAGTACCAGTAGTGCAAACAACACAACAAAGTATTTATCCTTCAAAAATTAATGCTATTTATGGAATTTTTAACGGGACAACCAATTATATAATTTCAAAGATGTATGAAAATAAGATTAGTTTTAAAGAAACATTAGAACAGGCAATTAATAACGGATTTGCAGAACAGGACTCAAGTGCAGATTTGTCTGGTAGAGACGCTATGCATAAGCTTGTATTGCTCTCAAATATATCTTTTGGAAAAAAATTTAAATTTTCTGATATGCACTTTGATGGAATAGAAAATATTAAGCTCATTGATTTAGAACAAGGTCTTAACCTTGGTTATAAATTAAAACTTGTTTCTATAACAGAGAGGAATAAAGATAAATTTTTCTCATCTGTAGCACCTTGTTTCGTTCCAGTTTCAAGCTTAATAGCAAAAACTAATTTTGAAGAGAATGTAATTACTTTTGAAGGAGAAAACTTTTTAAAGACTAGCTTAGTTGGAAAAGGTGCAGGTGGATATCCCACAGCTACTTCTATTATTTCTGATATTAAAAGATTTATTAATTATTCTCCAGACAAAGGTGTGTTTATAAAAAAATATTCACGAATGTTGAAAGCTAAGTTTGTTAGTCAATCTCAAAGAATTAGACCATACTATTTAAGAATGTCTGTACTTAATAAAGTAGGTGTTCTTAAATCGATAGCACAATTATTTTCACAAAAATCAATTTCTATAAAATCTATAATTCAATTAAATACTTCAAATGAGAAAGTCGTACCTATTATTATAATATCTGATCCAGTTGGTTTAAAAAATATCACGCAAGTAGTTGATAATTTAAAGAAAACTAATTTCCTTAAAAACGAAATTTCTGTAATCAGAATAGAGGAAAATATTGGATAGAAATCTTGCTATTGAGTTGGTCAGAGTTTCTGAATTTGCAGCATTAGCTGCATCCAAACATATAGGAAGAGGAAATGAAAAAGCAGCCGATCAAGCCGCTGTTGATGCTATGCGAAAGTGCCTAAACTCTCTAACAATATCAGGTACAGTTGTAATAGGTGAAGGTGAAAGAGATGAAGCTCCCATGCTATATATTGGTGAAAAAGTTGGTCAAGGTGGACCAAACGTTGATATTGCACTTGACCCTTTAGAGGGGACGACAATAACAGCAAAAGGTGGGGAAAATGCTATGGCAGTCATTGCGTTAGCACAAGAGGGGGGCTTTTTAAATGCTCCTGATGTGTATATGAGAAAAATTTCAGCCAAGGTCGACAATGATAGTATTATATCTTTAAGCCAAGATCTAAAATCAAATATTAAAGAGTTAGCAAAATATAAAAATATTAATACTGAAGATTTAGTAATATGCATTCTCGACCGTGAAAGACATCAAGAGGATATTGAAACTATTAGATCTGCAGGTGCGAGAATTAAAATAATTGGAGATGGAGATGTTAGTGCAGTAATTTCCTCAGCTATAGATAATAGTAACATTGATATGTATTACGGTATAGGTGGTGCACCAGAGGGAGTATTAGCTGCTGCCGCTTTGCAATGTGTAGGAGGTTATTTAGAGGGCCAGCTAATATTTTATAATGACCAAGAAACAGAGAGAGCAAGAAAAACAGGTATAGAAAATTTAGATAAGATTTATAAACTGAATGATCTAGCTACTGGAGATGTAATGTTTTCAGCCACAGGCGTAACTGATGGAACTATGCTTCGAGGTATAAACATCAATAAAAAATTTGCAGAAACACACTCTATTGTAATGCGTTCTAAAACAGGAACTATCAGACAAATAGATGGAAAACATAACTTCGATATCAAGCGACTTGACTACTGAAAAAACCTTTAACAATACGGTTTGGAGACCATCAAATTTAGATTTAAATGAAGATATAGCTTTTGAGGTTGCTCAAAAAAATAATATATCTATAAATTTATCAAAATTATTAATTAACCGTAAAATAAAAAAAATATCTCATTTTTTAAATTCTAAGTTAAAAGAGAATATTTCTATAAATGAAATTTTAAAACTATCTAATTTAAAAAAGACAATTACGTTTTTTGAAAAAATTAATAATGATAAGAAAATTTCTATTTTTTCAGATTACGATGTAGATGGAGCTTGTGCTGCTGCTATTTTTAAAAAATATCTTTCTCAATTTGGCATTGAGGTATTTGTTTATATACCAAATAGATTGAATGAGGGATATGGATTAAGTACCCCAGCCTGCAATAAATTACTAGAATTCAGCTCTAATATTTTAGTTTTGGATTGTGGGAGTAACAATATTGATGAACAAAAATATATTCATAAACAAGGTGCTAATCTTCTCATAATAGACCATCATGAATGCGAGAGTTACTTTAATGAAACTATTGTTATAAATCCTAAAACTCCAGAAGATAAGTCTAATCTTGATGAATTATGTGCCACAGCATTATCATTCCTAGTTCTGGTTTTTCTAAATAATGAAGATATTTTTCAAAAAAAAGATATATTACAATATCTTGATCTTGTTTCACTAGCTACAATTTGTGATTTAGTTCCTCTAAATAATATAAATCGATCATTTGTTAAGCAAGGATTGAGGATAATTAATTCAGAAAATAAAAATAAAGGTATTCAAACTCTAATAAATCTAACAAAGATAAAACAGAAAATATCTGAGTATCATCTTGGATATATTATTGGGCCTAGGATTAATGCAGGGGGAAGAATGGGGGAGTCTTTACTGGCTTATAACCTCTTATCATCTGAAAACATACACCAAGCTATTCAAGTTGCACAAATTATTGAGTCTCATAATCAAAATAGACAAAAAATTCAAACTAAAATCGTAAAAGAGATAGATTTAGATCATAACAATAAAGTTAATATAAATTTTTTTTATGATGAAAAATGGCATATCGGTGTAGTAGGGATTATTGCCGGAAGGCTTATGCGTATAAATAACCGACCGTCATTTGTAATGACACAGTCTAAGGATTTAGTAGTTGGTTCTGGTAGATCTCATGGCGAAAAAAATATTGGATTATTAATGATGCAAGCAACACAAAAAGGTATTCTAGTAAAAGGAGGCGGACATAACAAAGCCTGTGGTTTTACATTAAAAAAAGAAAATGTTGATACTTTTAAAAGTTTTTTAATTGATCAGACAAAGGATATAGAAATTTTAAACGAAAAGTCTTATGACTCATTAATTGATGTGAATGTTATCAATGATAACCTTTTAAAAGACCTAGAATATCTAAGCCCATTTGGTCAACAAAATGCAGAGCCAATATTTAAAATTGAAAATGCTAAAATTAATATTTTAAAAATTTTTAAAGATAAGCATGCAAGATTAAAGGTATCTGATAACCTTGGTTTTTCATGTGAGGGAATGTTTTTTGATGTTTCATCAACGGATCTTAAAAATTATTTAGCAAATCGATCTGAGTTTAATTGCTATTTTAAGGTTAAAAAAGATCCTTACAGTGATAAGACTATAATACACCTTGAAGATATTCATTGATTGATTTTTTATTAAATCTAGCTATTTTGTTTGTTTTAAAGACCGATGTCTCCTTCGTCTAGCGGTTAGGACATCACCCTTTCACGGTGAAGACACGGGTTCGATTCCCGTAGGAGATGCCAAAATATTGACTTTTATTTCACTTAGTGAAATTGCTAAAATAATCTTTATAAAGCAATCCATAAAGTCATTATTTAAATAGAAAGGATATAGACTAAATTATGCCAGGTAAAATTTCACTTTTCGTTCCAGGGCCTACTAATATGCCTGATAGAGTAAGACAGGCAATGGATATTTCAAATGAGGACCACCGTGCACCAGGAATGGATAAATTTTGGCATCCACTAATAAATGATTTAAAAAAAGTTTTTGAAACAACCTCAGGTCAACCAATTATATTTCCAGGTACAGGCTCTAGTGGATGGGAAGCAGCACTCACTAATTTATTAAGTAATGGAGATAAAGTTTTATCTGGAAGATTTGGACATTTTTCTCACCTTTGGATTGAAATGTGTAAAAAACTTCATATTGATGTTGAAGAAGTAGATTGCGAATGGGGCTCAGGAACACCTCATGAAGAATTTGAAAAGATTTTATCAGCTGATAAAGAACATAAAATAAAAGCTGTGCTTGTTACACAAAACGAAACATCTACTGGAGTAACAAATGATGTTAAAGCCACAAGAGAGCTTTTAAACAATCTTAACCATCCAGCTTTATTATTTGTCGATGGGGTAAGCTCCATAGGTTCAATAAAATTTGAAATGGATGCGTGGGGCGTTGATGTTGCAGTCTCAGGATCTCAAAAAGGTTTTATGTTACCAGCAGGTCTTGCTATTTCCTGCGTTAGTCAGAAGGCACTTGAAATCGCTAAAACTGCAAATTTACCCAGAGCCTATTACGATTATCAAGATATGTTAAAAATTAATGAAACAGGTTACTGGCCTTATACTAACCCAATGCCATTATTAAGAGGTCTTCGAGAGGCTCTTGATATGATGATGGAAGAAGGACTTGATAACATCTATTCACGTCATAAGTTTTTAGCTGAAGCAGTTCAAAAAGCGTCAAGTGCTTGGGGACTTAAACTTTGTGCAAAAGATCCATCTTTATATTCTAATACTGTTACAGCTATCATGGTTCCAGAAGGTATTGACTCCACAGACGTTGTTAAAACAGCTTACAATAAATATAACACTTCCTTTGGCGGTGGATTGAATAAAGTTGCTGGAAAGTTATTTAGAATAGGTCACCTTGGTGATTTAAATAGCACTATGATACTTGGAGCAATTTCGACAGCCGAATTAGCAATGTATGATGTAGGAATAAAGTTTGAACTTGGAAGTGGCGTTGCTGCAGCCATCAAACATTTAAAAGTCTAAATGAAAATTTGTATTTACGGTGCTGGTGCAATAGGTGGTTACCTTGGAGCAAAGTTAACTGAAATTGGCGCTGATGTCACTTTGATTGCAAGGGGCCCTCATTACGAAGCCATTAGACAAGATGGATTAAGATTAAGAAAAGATGGTAAAGAACTTGTGGTTTATCCCAAGTGTGTTGACACAGCAGAGAAAGCAGGAAAGCAAGATTATATTTTTGTGACTCTAAAAGCGCATTCTGTGCCAGGTTGTCTTGATGCTTTTGAAGTACTTATGAAAGAAGATACGTCATTTGTCTGGGGTGTAAATGGTATTCCTTGGTGGTACTTTTATAATCACAGTAATCCTGACTTCAAAGATAAAAAAGTTACCTCAGTTGATCCAGATGGAAGTCAATGGTCTAGAATAGGTCCTGAAAAAATTATTGGTTGTATTGTCAATCCAGCCTCAGAGGTTATCAAACCAGGTGTTATTCAACACCTAGAGGGTGACAAGTTTCAATTAGGAGAAATTAACGGCGAGGAAACAGATAGAATTAAAAATCTTTCTGAGACATTAGAAAAAGCTGGCTTTCAAGCACCAGTTAGACCAAATATTAAGGGAGATATATGGCTAAAGCTTTTTGGTAACTTGTCTCTTAACCCTATCAGTGCACTTACTACATCTACTCTTGTCAAAATATGTAGCAACCATGAAGTTAGGGATGTTGTCAAAAATATGATGAATGAAGCACATGCCATTTCTCAAATATTAGGAATTGACAAACCTTTTGATGTGGAAAGAAGAATAGATGCTGCAAAAGCAGTCGGTGAACATAAAACATCAATGCTTCAAGATTTAGAACGTGATCGCCCAATGGAAATTGATGCTTTAATTTCTTCAGTTCAAGAACTTGGAAGAATTACAAATATTCCAACACCAACAATAGATACAGTGCTCGCTTTAACAAAACTTAGAGCAAAAGAATCTAAATTATATTAATTTAGTGCTTCTTTAATTGTTTCACCTAATTTTGCTGGTGACTTTGAGATATGAACTCCAGCTTCCTCTAAAGCACTAAACTTTGACTCAGCAGTGCCTTTTCCTCCGGATATAATGGCGCCGGCATGACCCATTCTTTTTCCAGCAGGAGCGCTTGCACCAGCTATAAAAGATGCAACTGGTTTCTTAATTTCAGATTTTTTTATAAACTCTGCAGCCTCTTCTTCAGCAGTGCCACCAATTTCTCCTATCATAATAATACCCTCAGTTTCAGGGTCTTTTAAAAACAGATCAAGACAGTCTATAAAGTTAGTACCGTTAATTGGATCTCCACCAATACCAATACAAGTTGATTGTCCTAGACCTACTGCAGATGTTTGAGCGACTGCTTCATAAGTAAGAGTCCCAGATCTACTAACAATCCCTATTTTGCCTTTTTGATGAATATGGCCAGGCATGATACCTATTTTACATTCATCTGGTGTAATTATTCCTGGACAGTTTGGACCAATTAAACGTGATTTCGAATTTTCTAATTTTCTTTTTACCTGCATCATATCGAGTACTGGGACACCCTCAGTTATACAAACGATTAACTCTATATCAGCATCGATAGCTTCAATAATTGCCCCTGCAGCAAAGGGAGGTGGAACATATATTGCAGTTGCATTTGCTTCAGTACTGTCTTTGGCTTCCTTGACACTGTTAAATACTGGAAGACCCAAGTGTTCTTGACCACCTTTCTTTGGGGTCACGCCACCGACCATAAGCGTTCCGTATTTAATTGCTTGTTCTGAATGGAAAGATCCTTGCGAGCCTGTAAATCCTTGGCAAATTACTTTGGTATTTTTATCTATTAATACTGACATGATCTCTCCTTTAATTTGAAGCCCTAACTGCTTTTTGAGCTGCATCATCTAAATTATCAGCAGATATGATTGAGAGCCCAGATTTATTTAAAATTTCTTTTCCTAGGTCAACATTGGTTCCTTCCAATCTTACTACCAATGGCACCTCTATAGACAGCTCTTTAGCTGCAGCTACAACACCCTCAGCAATGATGTCACATTTCATGATACCACCAAAAATATTTACCAAAATTGCTTTCACATTAGGATCCTGCAAAATAATAGAGAATGCTTTTGCTACTCTTTCTTTTGTAGCTCCACCTCCAACATCTAAAAAATTTGCAGGACTGCCACCATGTAATTTAATAATGTCCATTGTACCCATTGCTAATCCTGCTCCATTAACCATGCAACCAATTTGACCATCTAACTTTACATAGTTAAGTTCGTGTTTTGATGCTTCGATTTCAGCTGGATCTTCTTCAGTTTCATCTCTCATAGACGCAACATCTTTATGTTTATAAAGTGCATTATCGTCTATGGATACTTTTGCATCTAAAGCTAAAAAATTACCTTCGCCAGTTAAAACAAAGGGATTAATCTCAACTAGAGAAGCATCTGTTGATAAGAAGCTACTATATATTTTTTGAATTTGATCATAGAAGTCTGTTGATAGATTTTGATCTATTTTTAAGCCTTTAATCAATTTATATAAACTATTTTGATCAATCACACTATCCCCGGGTATATTAACTTTAATGATTTTTTCAGGTTCTCTCTCAGCTACTTCTTCAATTTCCATGCCACCTTCGGTAGAAGCTATTATTGAAATTGAAGAAGTAGCTCGATCTACCAGCATACTTAAGTAATACTCTTTTTTAATATCACAACCCTCCTCAATATAAAGGCGATTTACTTGCTTTCCGCTAGGACCGGTTTGTTTTGTTACCAGAGTTTTACCAAACATTTTTTTAGCATTATCTTTTGCCTCATCCTTGGAAAAACAAACTCTAACTCCACCTTTTTCATCATTGCTATCTTTAAACTTACCCGCACCTCGTCCTCCGGCATGAATTTGAGATTTCACCACTATTACCGGTGTTTGGATAGAGTCTACAGCAGTATCTATATCACTATCATCCAAAACTGGATATCCATTTAAAACCCTTACATTATTATTTTTTAATAAAATTTTCGCTTGGTACTCGTGCAGATTCATGCCTGTTCTCCTTTTATATCTAATACTATTTTTCCGATGTGATCGGACTTTTCCATAACTTCGTGTGCTTTATTTACTTCATGCATTTTAAATGTTTCATAAATTGTAGGTTTATATTTACCATCCTCTATCAAAGGCCATATTTCTTTTTGCACTTGATCGACAATACTTCCTTTTTCTAATGGAGTTCTAGACCTCAATGTTGAACCAGAAATATTTAGTTGTTTGTTCATAATATGCAGGAGATTAGCTTCACCTTTAATCCCACCTAAGGCAGCTATATATGTGAGTCTTCCTTTAAAATTTAAAATTTTTAAATTTTTCTTTAGATATTCTCCTCCAACCATGTCTAATATAACATCAACTTTTATTTTTTTCTCATTAAAAAATTCCTCAAAATCTAAATCTTTATAATTAATAGCTTCTGTGGCTCCTAATTCTATACAGCTCTCACACTTTTGATTTGTCCCCGCAGTAACATAAAGATTTTTTGTATAGTTTTTAAGAATAGAAATAGCTGTAGTGCCAATACCACTGCTTCCCCCATGTATCAGGATAGTTTCATCTTTTTTGAAGTTTGATACATTAAAAATATTTTCATAAACAGTGAGTGTAGTTTCAGGCAAACCTCCCGCCTCAAGGGAATTTAAATTGCTTGGTAAGGGCATAACTTGTTTTTCATCAACATTTACAAATTCTGCATAACCACCACCTGCAAGAATTGCACAAACTTTATCTCCCAAGCTAAATTTTTTTACTAACTTACCTAATTTTGAAACTTTGCCAGAGCACTCGAGACCGATTATTTCACTTTCACCTTTTGGTGGAGGGTAGTGACCTTTCCTTTGAAGAATATCGGCTCTGTTGACACCAGCGTAATCTATTTCAATCTGTATTTGGCTTTCAAGAGGATCATTCAATACTTTTTCATCTACAAAGAGATCACCCTCATTATTATTGATAAATTTCAAAATTATTTCCTCTGGCATTTTGTATACATTATACAATTCTTAAAAACAATCTCTGTTATAAGGCTAATTAAAACTTTATGTATACCAACAAAATTCAGTTAAAATTTCAAATTATGGAACACTAAAAATTATTATTTTTCAATCTACTATAAATAGTCTATTCTACGTCCTAACCTATAGGAGGAAACAATATGTCAATAATTAAGAAATTAGCATTAGTAGTTGTTTCACTTTCACTTGTTGCTGTTAGCTCAGTGTCTTCTGCGAAGCCTTTTAGTCCTAAGAAGCCTGTTGAGCTTATTATACCAGCTGGTCAAGGTGGTGGAGCTGACGAAATCGCTAGATTAGTTCAAGGTGTTATCGAAAAGAACGATTACGCATCTAAGCCTGTGATTCCGATTAACAAATCTGGTGGATCAGGTGGTGAAGCTATGACTTATGTTAAGAAAAAAGCTGGTGATGAGCACACACTTATCATTACTCTTAACAACGTTCTTACTACACCCGTAAACCAGCCAGAATTAGGCATTGACTTCTTTAATGACTTTACACCTTTAGCAAGACTTATCACTGATACTTTCCTAGTATGGATTGCAACAGAAGGTAAGAACACTGCTGGTGTAGAAACATTTGATGATTTCATTGACCTAGCAAGAGGTAACGGTCTTGTAATGGGTGGTACAGGAAGTATGTCTGAGGACGAATTACTTCTTGGTATGATGAGAGGTCAATTTGGATTTGACGCTAAGTATGTTCCATACAGCGGCGGTGGTGCTGTTGCTAAGGGACTAGTTGGTGGTGAGTCTGATTTCACATTAAACAACCCTTCAGAGCAAATGGGTTTCTATCAGTCAGGTGATTCAAAAGCATTAGTCATGATGACTCCTGAGAGAAATCCTGCATTCCCTGAAGTACCATCTTCATATGAATTAGGTTATCCTGATCTTGAATACTACATGATGAGAGCATTTATGGCTCCAGCTGGTATTGATGCAGAAGTAGAGAAGTACTACACAGGTCTTCTTCACACTGTTTATCATGATGACGAGTTCCAAACTTTCAACATTGACGACGGAAAGTTAATGAGTTGGTTAGAAGGTTTTGGTCTTAAAGACTTCTTAGCAATTGAGTACGCTAAGCACGGTGAGATCATTAAAAACTTTAACTAATATTTAAGTTACGAGCGATATGAGCATAACAAACAAAATAACTGTCAAAAGAGCAGAGATTGTTGTTGCTGTTATATTAGCATTATGCTCAATCGCTCTAATGATTAAAAGTGCAGAGAATAGGATAACTTGGAATGCAGAAGAAAATATGGGTGCAGGATTTCTTCCTTTTTACCTCTCTCTTGGAATGCTCATTTGCACAGTTCTCACAATAATAAAATTTGTTTTAAAAAGATCACCACAATCCAAAGATGATACTCCTTTTATTGATGCAGTTGCTTTCAAATTTATAGCGGTAACTATTATATCATTAGTTGTATTAGTTTTAGCGATTGGCTATCTTGGAATTTATTTTTCTCTTATTTTCTTTTTGGCTTTCTATCTAAGATATTTTAGTGAAAAAAGCATTGCATTTATTACTATATTCGCAATTACAACACCTATATTAACCTTTTTATTTTTTGAGTGGATGTTGAAAATACCATTACCACAAGGAATATCTGAACCTTTATTTTACCCAGTTTATGATTTTATGTATGGCGGATTTTCTTTTGCTGTGAAAATGATTTTTATTATTTTAACAATTTTTTTACCGACTGCTTTAGTCTTATTAATAAGTAAATTTATTAAATAATTGTTTAGAGGGAATAGATAATCATATGGAAACAGTTGGATTTCTTTTAGACGGCATTTTTACGTCACTTCAGTGGTTTAATTTGGCACTACTAATATTTGGATGCTTAATAGGTCTTTTTGTTGGAGCAATGCCAGGTCTTGGTTCAGTTAATGGTGTGGCAATCCTCATTCCTATTACTTTTATAATTCCACCCACTGCAGCAATAATTTTTCTTGCTGCTGTATACTACGGTGCAATGTATGGAGGAGCCATTAGCTCTGTTATGCTTGGCATTCCGGGAGCCTCTACTGCAGTAGCCACAGTTTTTGATGGTAGACCACTTGCAGTAAAAGGAGAGGCTATGACTGCTTTAACTGCTGCTGCTGTTGGCTCGTTTGTTGGCGGTACTGTCTCTGTTATTCTGTTTACTTTATTTGCCCCACCTCTTGCTGAAGTCGCGCTCAGGTTTAACGCTCCAGAAACATTTGCGTTAATGGTTATGGCCTTTGCAACTTTTGTAGGTTTAGGAGGAGACGATGTACCTAAAACTATTTTTTCAATTTTAATCGGACTAGCATTATCAACTATTGGTTTAGATTTAATTACTGGAAAACCAAGATTAATTTTCTTTAACATACCTGGTTTCCTTCATGGAATTAATTTCCTAGTTCTAGCTATAGGTATATACGGTATAGGTGAAATGCTTTGGACTCTTGAGGAGACTAAAGGCAAAGTTCAAATGTCAAAATTATCTGTCAACATGAAAGAAGTCGGAAGAGCATTTGGTGCACTAAAGAAAACTATTATGGCAATGAACATAGGTTCTTTTTTAGGCTTCTTTGTTGGAATTCTACCTGCAGCAGGTGCAACACCAGCTTCACTCATGTCATACGGCATAACAAAACAATTATCAAAAAACTCTAAAGAATTCGGAGATGGTGTTCCAGCAGGTGTAGTAGCACCGGAGTGTGCAAACAACTCAGCAAGTACAGGAAGTATGCTTCCCATGTTAACACTTGGAATACCTGGATCTCCTACTACAGCTATTTTACTCGGAGGTATGATTCTATGGGGACTTACACCTGGTCCTCTTTTGTTTACACAAGAACCCGAGTTTGTATGGGGTTTGATCGGAAGTCTTTACATAGCAAATTTCTTTACCCTTGTTCTAAATATCGCATTAATACCTGCCTTTTTAATGGTCTTAAGAATACCCTTTGCCATTTTAGCTCCAGTTATTTTTGTTCTCTGCGTAACAGGAGGTTATGCACCTACTCAAAGTTTGCACGATGTATGGTTGATGTTACTATTTGGATTTGCAGGATATATTTTAAGAAAATTAGATTATCCAGTTGCACCTGCAGTTTTGTCAATTGTTCTTGGTCCTTTAGCTGAAAAAGCTTTAAGACAATCTTTGATTTTATCTGACGGTAGTATGGGGATATTTTTTGATGTTTCGGAAAAACCTATAGCAGCTGTGATAATGTATATAGCTATTGTCCTTTTAATTATGCCCGCATTTGGTCCTCTTTATAGAAGACTCTTGAAAAAAAAACAAACAGCTTAAATGATTCAAAAAATAGGAGCTGTAAACCTTAAAGGTAAAGTATATGAGTCTTTAAAAAAATATATTTTATCTTTGAATATATATTTAAAAGAGAGTGATTTTCATTTAGATGAAAGACAATTGTCTGAGAAGCTAGGAGTGAGTCGAACACCTATAAGAGAGGCTGTTGCCAAATTAGAGCAAGAAGGTATCGTTAAAACTGTTCCAAGAAGAGGTGTGTTTGTACATAGAAAATCAAAAAAAGATTTGGTTGATATTGTAACTGTTTGGGCAGGTCTAGAGGGATATGCAGCACACTTAATTATTAAAAATTCAAAAAAAGATGAAATAGAAAGTTTAAACAAATTCTGTCATTACTCTAAGGAGAACGTTTTATCTGAATTAGACAATTACTCAAATGATAACATCAAATTCCATAATCAAATCATGAAATTAACTAAGGTTAAATTAATGGGAGAAATTTTAGAGTCTCAATTAATCCATCTACAATACCTCAGGAAAAAATTTATAATCGAGTCAA
>CABZOW010000007.1 GCA_902527525.1 uncultured Alphaproteobacteria bacterium
TGAGAACTTCATTATTAATAAGAATTCAAAATTTATAGCTAAAATCAAATCTTCTAAAAGTAAAATTTCATTGAGAATTTCTTCAAACCAACCAGGTGTACAATTTTATACTGGTCAACATTTAAAATACTCTACTGATCGTAAGACAATTAAAAAATATCAAGGAATGTGTTTTGAAACACAGGGATTTCCTAATGCACCAAATAATTCAAAATTTCCATCAACTCGATTAGATCCATCACAAACTTATAAGCACAATATAAAGTTTGAGATTGAAGAGATTAAATAACTATTCTTGTTTTTTTCTAAGTTTTATATTAAGTGAGTCAAAGAATATTTGAGGCACATTGAAAGCAAAGTTATTTAACAATGCAACAGAACTAACTTGCATTTGGTTTCCGTCTAACAATGGATCAATAAATTTTGATATTTGAATTTCATCATCAATATAATTCCAATTAAAAGTGGCATGAACTCCTTTGCCATCTATATCGTAAAGATTTACAAAAATTATTGTTCCATTATTAAGAGTAAATCTAGTCTTTAAATCTGGAGAGTTAGGTAAATCAGACTTAAGAATAAAACCATTATGTTGTAAATCTGTTAATATATTTTGAGCATCAATAATTTTATCATCATCAATTTCATTGAATTGAGAAGTCAAATTTGTATGTATAAATTTTCCATCAACTGTATTTAAATTGATCATATTTTGATTATATATTTGAATTGATTTGATTTGAGATTTTCCAATATTAATTAAATCCGTCGGTACCCAATAAAAATCAGATACATCAGCAGTTAAATTTGTTGAAACTAGATAAGATTGATTGGAGTCAGATGCTTTTATGTAGGATCCTGGGATATTGTAATTGTAAATACCAATATCTAGTGAATATAATACCTCATTATTTTTAGATTTTAATAATAACTGCATTTTATTTTCATCATCTAGACCTAATTTGTATAAAAGATCATCACGATTAGTTTTGGCATCTAATATATTTGCTTCACGAAGTTGAATAAAAAACCTACTTAAAAGTTCAGTATTTGCTGGAAAATTATTTGAGCTTGAGATTAGCCATTGATTATCAATATTTTCAATAACAGATTTTCCATTTTGATTAGAAAATTCAATGTAGGATATTTCTGGCAAGACATCATCAAAACTTGGAAATAATAATTCAGATGATGAGTTTCTAGAGGTATTTTTGCCATCAAAATACATACCAAGTGCAACAACAAAAAAACCAAAAGATAACAAAACCAATATTTTTAAATTTTTAATATACATCTATCTGCTTTTTCTTTTTCTGATACCGAGTTGTCTTGGAATAAAAAACATTAGTAGAATTAAAAGAACAGGGATTAAAAAAGTATTTAATATGTTTATTTGATTTGCTAATCGATCTATGTCTTTACTTAAATTTCTTCTAACTTCTCTTAGTTGTTTACGAGTATTTTCTACTTGTAATTGAAAATTTGCTAATTCCATTAATTGTTTGTCAGATAAATTGACACTTTCTACATCTCTACCGCCTGATAAATTTTGAATTTGATTTAATGTATTATCAAGTTGAGCTTGTAATTGCTGTTCCTGTCCTAGATACATCTGTTCAGCTTCTGCTTGAAGTTTTTGAACTACAACAAACGGTCTAAAAGGAGCCTCTTTGTTTCTCAGATCAATAAATTCGTCATAACCTGTCATTGAGTCAAATACATTTGTAACTAAACTTCCATTATCAGATGTTGCCTCTATTACATTGGTATCTAAAAACTTTTGAATTCTTGCCCAAAAGGCATTTCTTATAAAATCAGCGTCACTGAAAACTACCACATTTATATTTTTTGAAGATGTTTCTAAATGATTATCATTTTTAAATTCAAAATCATTAAAATTACTTTTTGCGATACCATTTAATTTTACTCCAAAGTCATAGCTAATTCCTGTTGGCTGAAAATTATTAATGAGCTTAATTGGATCATGTACCTCTTTCATAGGTAGATCCATTGTTACCTCACTGGAGGACATAATAGGAGTGTAAGAAATTTCACTTTCATCATTTAATGGGGAAAGACCACCTGGAGACACAAGTCTAATTAATGATAAACCGTCTCCAATTTCTTCAGCTTGATTAATGAACTGTCCTCTGACTTCAGGCCAATTCAATTTCAACATAGTTTGCAAAGATGTATTTTCAGTTATGTTTTGTTGTGTTTGCAGTCTTGTAGCTTGAGCACCATCTAAAATAACATTGCTATTATAGTTAATATTGAGGGTTTTTAAGACATTTTCTAAATTTGATGATTTATTTGAATGGTCATTTTTCTCAAAAAATGGATCAACAAAAATAACTGATTTTCCACCATTCAAGATGAATTGTTCAACTGCATATTCAGTTTTGTCACTAATGTCAGAGGGGTGATAAACTATCAATAAGTCTATGCCTTCAAAACTCTCTACGTCTGTATCTAAAAACTCAAAATCATAAAAATAACTAAGCTCCTCAAGTATTGTGTATTCTCCTTGTCCAAGTTGATTATTTGGCATCATTGGTGGTGTAGTGTCCACCCATGATAAAAAACCAATCATTGGTTTTTTTGATCTATTAAGTTTGTATACAATGTCAGTTAATTGTTTTTCTAATGTGCCAGCTTTTGAGGGATCAAAAAATGGAACAGTTTCTATGTCATCTGTTGTATTTGAAGCTATTAATCCAAAATATACTTTTGACCCTTCTTGATCTATAGGAAAGCCCTGCACACCATATCTATTTACATAATCTTCATCATCTGAATAAGGCTCTGGTTCAATAAAGTTTAATTCAATTTTACCTGAGGCTAGATCTGAATATCTGTTTAAAAGACCTTGAACTTGATTAGCGTAATTTTGGATAATCGGAATATTTTTAGATAAGTCTCTGCTATATACAAAATTAATTTTTATTGGCTCTTCTATTTCGTCTATAACTCTCTTAGTACCACTTGAAAGAGTAAAAGTTTTGGTAGAGGTAAAATCAACTCCCAAATTAAAATTGATTTTTTGGATTATGAAATTAAAGGACAAAAATAAAATAACAGTACTTAGTATAGATACTATAAGATAGTTTTTTTGTAAAAATTTATTCATTAGTCTCGATTTAAAAATTTTATAATTGTTAAATAATTCCAAAGAGCAATAAAGGATAAAAAGAAAAACAATCCTTTAATTGAGAAGAAACCCGTTTGGATACTTGAGAAGTGAGTCAAAAAGCTAAAACTAGAAATGAGTTCTACTATTTCAATAGGTAAAATCCCAGTTATAAAATTAATCATAAGAGGAAACCCACTTATGGTAAAAAGAAATGAGACTAAAATAGATAAAATAAAGGCAATTATTTGATTGTTAGTTAACGAAGAAAAGAAAATTCCAAGAGAGACATAAGCACCTGCCATTATAATAACACCAAGATATTGGCCAATAATTACAAGGTTATCAGGGTTTCCAAGATAATTTACTGTAATCCAAATAGGAAACGTCAAAACAACAGAGAATACAACAAAAGCCCAAGTTGCAAAAAATTTACTCAACACTATCTTCCACAAAGGAATTGGTAAAGTCATTAATAATTCAATAGTACCAAGTCTTTTTTCCTCGGACCAACTTTTCATAGTAACTGCAGAGACAAAGAAAATAAAAACCCATGGAATAAAACTAAAAAAAACCGTTAAGTCTGCAACTCCTGAGGAGAAAAAAGAGCCAAAGTAAAATGTCAAGGACATAGAGGTCAAAATAAATATTGCAGTAAAAATATAGGCGACAGGAGTAATAAAATATAATTTAAGTTCTCTTTTAATTAGCGCCAACATTAGCTTACTAACTTTCTAAATTTTTCATCTAGGGATTTACCAATTTTTTTCTTAAGCTGTGCTGGAGTTCCCTCAAAGACTTTTTGTCCATCGTTAATAATCAGACACTTATTACAAACCTCTGGGACTTCATCAAGAATGTGTGTAGAAATAATAATTGCTTTTGTTTTAGATAATTTTTTAATTAATTTTCTTACTTCAAATTTTTGAAGAGGATCCAATCCATCAGTTGGCTCATCTAAGATCAGTAATTTGGGATTATGTATAAGAGCCTGTGCAATTCCAACACGTCTTTTAAAACCTTTTGATAAAGTTTCAATGGGAACATCTTTTACTTCTTCTAGTTGTAGATCATTAATTACTTTTTTGATTGCTGCTTTTGAATTTTTTATATTTCTTACTTGGCAAACGTAGTCTAGGTAAAGATATGGCGAAAAGTCCAAATAAAGGGGAACACCTTCAGGTAAGTAGCCAATCATTGACTTTGTGTGAATGGGATCTATTTCAATGTCCTTATTGTTTATGATAACGTTTCCACTGTCAGATTTCAGATAACCTGTTATTACCCTCATAGAAGTTGTTTTGCCAGCACCATTAGGTCCAAGGAACCCCATCACATCACCAACTTTGACCTCAAAAGAGAGTTTATTAATGGCAGTAAAAGCGCCAAAATTTTTAGAAATATCTATTACACTTAACATTTTTTCATATTATTTAGTTTAAAATCTTAATAATTCAAGGTGATAAATTTACCATCTCTTATCAGATGAAGTTTTTACCATGCAGACCTATAAATATCAAAAGCATCTTTTTCAGATATTTCTCTTGGATTATTGATTAGTAATCGGGTTTGTTTCATAGCATCTCTAGCCATTGTTTCGCATGCAGTTTCAGGGATGTCGAGATCTCTTAATCTTTGTTCTAAACCTAATTCGCTTGATAGATCCGACAACTTTTCAATGAATTTTGAAGAAATATCTTGAGTGCTGGTGCTTGTATCAATATCTGGAAAAACAATTGGGGCTATTTCACTGTAAAGTTTTGATGCATTTTGATCAGATATATTAAATCTTAACACATATGGCAGGACAAGTGCGTTGGAAAGACCGTGAGGGACATGATAAGTCCCTCCAATCGGATATGCCAAAGCATGAACGCCGGCAACTGGAGAGTTTCCAAAGGAGACACCTGCTAACATAGAGCCAACAAGCATATTTGATCTTGCTTCAATATCCTTTCCGTTAATGACAGCTTGTCTTATTGAACTACCTAAAAGCTTCAATGCTTCCTTTGCAAGTGTTCGGGAGATCAAATTATTGTTCACACTTTTTGAAGCATAAGACTCTATCGCGTGGACCATTGCATCAATACCAGTAGCAGCAGTAATGTGAGGGGGAAGGCCGATTGTTAATGATGGATCAAGAATTGCAAGGTCTGGAAGTATAATAGGAGAGGAAACTCCTTTTTTTTCTAAATCTTCTTGTGTGATAATAGAAATTGGAGTTACTTCAGAACCAGTACCAGAAGTTGTTGGGTAAAGAGCAAGAGGGAGCCTAGGCCCTTTAGCATTAGCCACTCCCCAAGCTTCATGAATATTTTCGTCTGAGCCAATCAAAAGTGCAGTTAATTTTGATACGTCCATTGATGATCCACCACCAAATCCAATTACACCTGTTGCATTAAAATCTCTTCCCTGTTGAACACAATTCATAAGTGTTTTTATAGATGGGTCAGCTTCAACATTATCAAAAATTAAAATTTCAGAGTATTTTTGAAGCTCAGTAATTGTTTTTTCGTTTAATCCAATTTTTACTAAACCCGGATCAGTAACAAATAGTATTTTGTTACCAAGTTTTTTAGAGACTTCCTCTGCTGTGCTTACTGAATAATCACTTCCAAATCTTATTCCAGGAGTAGTATTGAATTGAAACGCTTTCACGATAGCAATATAAATGATATGGGGTTTATTTCCTATATAATTTTAAGAAACCTATTATAAGAACCTATCAACCCACAACTTTTTTTTAATAAGGCTTTCTTAAGAGTTTTTTACTTTTATACTTGAATTGTGTCTAAGGTTATTACCATCGCTCAACAAAAAGGAGGCTCTGGAAAAACCACTATAGCTGCAAATTTAGCTGCCGTTTATTCTCTAAAAAATAATTTATCTACAACATTACTCGACACAGACCCTCAAGGTAGTTTAGGTAAGTGGTTTCTTACCAGAAATGAAAAACTTAAAAATAAAAATACGATTCAGTTTAAAACAGCAAGCCTTTGGGGCGCCCAGTATGAGGCTAAATCACTAAAAGAAAAATCTGATTTAGTAATAATTGATACTCCTCCCAAAATTGATGCTGATGGAAGACCAGCAATTGAAATAGCTGACCTTGTTATTATACCAATATCTCCCTCTCAAGTAGATTTTTGGGCCACGGAGTCCATAATTGAGTTAGCAAAAAGAGAAAAAAGAGAAATATTAATTCTTATTAATAGAGCAAATGCTAAATCTAAACTTATTCAAGAAGCACATAAATTTGTTAATAAAATGAATGTTAAAAAAGCAAAGACGATTTTGGGTAATAGACAAATATTTGTATCAACTATGGGATTAGGGTTAACAGTAGTAGAAAAACAAAGAACAGGAAAAGGGTGTTTAGAAATGTTGGCTCTAGCAAAAGAGATACAGTCATTCCTGAAATTTTAAATTTTAATAAATTAGATGAATGAAGAAATAGATAACGGACAACTCCATGACATATGCTCAAGATTATTGAAAGGTTTTATTAATTGGATTGAAATAAATGACAGCAAAGAAAAAGCATCAATTCTCGATAATGCATTCCAATTTAAAACATCTATCCTAGAACAAGATAAATCAACGCTTCAAAAAAAATACTTTACATCACCACAGAATTTATCAAAAAAAGAAGCTGATGTTCTCTTACTACAGTGGAAAGATACTTTTTCCACATTAGTCAATTCAAATGTCGATAGACTATCAAAGGACTCTTTTAAGATATGGTTTTTAAGCTTAGCATCATATTCGATCCCAGAATTAGAAAAGGATGCAAACGAACTATGGTCAAAACTTTTAGAGGGTGTTGAATATTGTCATAAATTTTCTATCAAAGATGTTCCATATCCGCTCAACACTATTTCAAAGAACTAAATCAATGTTAAAATTCCCTATGTTTAAGACATTATTCACGGTTAGCATGTTTTTTTGTTTGAATGCACAATCAAATGAGCTTTTTGGTTATAAACTTTATGAGGACATTTTAAAATATGAAAATGACGGCAGTATTAAATTAAAGAAAGGTAATATTGAGAGCATCTCTATCAACGAGGGTAACGTTTTAATAGCAAATAAATATCTTAATGAATACACATTAAAATCAACAAAAACAGGAAATATTTATGAAATTCATGGATCAAATAATCTATTGCAATTAAGTCCTGTTGAGTGCCTTGGCATCCAAGATAGTTTTATTAATTCATTTCAAAAGAAAAACATTGAATCATTTCGAACAGAAGTAAGACAATTTCCAAATAAACTTAAAAGTAAAACAACTTGGGAAATTTATCTTAGCAATAGATCTAACAATAGTGAGTTAATTTTTTCGGTTACTTGTGACTATAGCTTTAATAATAGGAGAATGGATATAATTTTAAGTGATGGCAATTATTTAAGTGATGAAAATTCAAAGTATGAAAATTTACTTGATGAAAATAAAGAAAATATTTCTAAAGAAGAAATTGATACTAGTGGAATTTAGTAACTAAAGATAACATATTGATAATTATATAAGACTTTATGTCAGATTTGAGTTGATCATAAGTCTCAGGTAATTTATCACTAAGCTGGAAAGCAAAGTCTATAATCTCATAAGCTTCCTCTTTCCTCATATAAATCTCATTACATAAATCAATTGCTAGTTTTTCTCTTACTAAAATTAAGGCTGCTAAAGATTTTTTTTGATCTCTTACCATATTAGTCTTTTTTTGTAGGCTTCTTGAGTTTCATCCCAGTTCCACCAAGTTGCATACCACCAGAACCTTTACATAAACTTTTCTTTTCCTTGTCACACTTTTCTATCTTCTTCTCTTTTTTCTCTTCTTTTTTGGCAACCTCTTTTTCTTCATTATTTTTATTAGATTTTTCTGATTGTTTTACAGTTTTAGCATCTGAGGAAGGCTCGACACTTTGAACTGTGTTGACAGATCCAACCTGAATATTGGAAAGCATTTCTATTATTTGATCTTGTTTTGATTGTTTATCACTCTGTTTTGCTTTCCAAGATTTTGGTAGTTTTAAATCGATACAACTCTCAGAACCACAAAAAAGGACATCCCCAGTTTCATTATCAAATAAAAAACCACCACAATTTTCAACACCTTTTTGAGTGCAATTTGGTATGTGCATCTCATACTCGGCATTCAAATTCAACGATAATAATGGCAAACTTATAAGAAGTGCAAAAATATATTTCATTAACTTATAATGTATCATTTGTATAAAAAATTTTTAAATCTTTTATTCATATTTAAAACTCTCACCAGGTAATGTTGATTTCATAAAATCATTCTTAGTAATATTTTCTAACCATTTTTTTAATTTAATATTATTTTCTCCCCAAGTATCAGTAAATCTAAAAGATGTGTAGTCTAATGCACATGCAACAGAAATTTGATCAATTGTTAAATTATCAGTTACGAACTCATCATATTTTCCTTCAATCCAATCTATGGATCTTAAAATTTTTTTCTCATATCGTTCTATAGATATTTGTCTTTGCTCTAATTCTGGTATAGCTGACATCTCTATATAACGATTAACCGCATTTTCCATAATTCCATTTGAAACACTTATCATTGTCATACTTTCCCAATAACGATCTTTTGGATATATAGAGTCTTTTTTTGAAATACTATCAAAGTACAAACAAATATTGTCACTGTCTGTGATCGTCTTATCACCAACTATTAAAGTAGGAACTTGTCTTAATGGATTAAATTTATCTAGAAATCTTGATTTATAAATATTTATCTTTTCTTCTTTATGAGCTACCTCTAATACAAGAGCAGATACTTTACATTTTCTTCCAAAAGGAGAAGTAGGCCCATTATATAGTAAAGGTATATCTGACATTTAATCTATGACAATAGCAACAGTACCAGGGCTTACACCCTCTTGATCGCTCCTAATGTTAACTTGAGTTATTGTCCCACTAACTGGTGCGTTATGGTTGACCTCTGATTTCATAACTTCCATAATAAATAATATATCGCCCTCATTTACTTCATCACCAACTTCAACTAAAACTTTCCATATGTTACCGGGAACCGAAGTTAAAACTTCTGTAGACATATTATATGACACTCCCCATTGAACAGATGGAGGTTTGCTCAGATCTCATCTCCTGAGCGTCTTGCACACTAATTTCTATAAACTTGAATTTTTCATTTGGTTTTGCTTGTCCTAATTTCCAAAAAGAGGCCGATGGAACAGTAAAAGGCACAATGAATCCACCCATACTAGGCCCATCATTAACAAGAATTATCGGTGTTTGACCTGCCAAATTAATACCACCAATAGGATAACCCTGATCGATGATATTTGAGGGTTCATAGCCATGTTCAGGAGATTTATTTGTAGCTTTTTCAGTAAAAGTTAATGTGGGTCCATCCAACCTAAATCCAGTGCGATCACTTCTTGCTTGAAGTTTCCACTCTGCATTTAGAAATGTGTCATATCCTTCGTCGTCAAGCCAATCATCATTTGGCCCCCTAACAACCTCAATTTCCCAAATACCACTATTGCTAATATCTGGAATTGACTCAGTTCTAATTTTTCTTCCGATCTTACCATTTGATTGACCTAAAGGAACTCTTTGACCGTCTTTTAAAGCATGACCTTCAATACCACCAACACCTGCTTTGTGAAAAGTTGATTGAGAGTTTAGCCATTTTTCCGACACAATGCCTCCAGCAAAAGACACGTAAGATCTTGCACCAGATACTGTAAAACCCATTTCAAGAGTTTGTCCAGATTTTACTAAAACACTCTCCCACATAGGAATTGAAGTACCATTTATTTTGGGTTGCATATCTGCACCACAGACCGCAATGACGTGATCTTTTTCAAATTTTAAAGTTGGACCAGTGTACTGACACTCAAGTGCTGCAAAACTCTCCTCATTACCTACAAGTAAATTGGCAAGTCGAAAAGACCAACTATCCATTGGCCCTGAGGGAGGAAACCCTTGGTTAAGATAACCAACTCTCCCGGGATAATCTTGCACTGATGTTTCTAGTCCTTGTTTAATAACTTCAAACATTTAAAACTTTTTATTGTAATCTATCTTGGACAACCAGTTTTTGTATTTTTTTATAGAAAACTTATGCTCTTCAATTAAATCATATCGATATGATTTATCTTCAACTTTTTTTTCAATCATTTCAAACTCATCATAATCACAAGGTACAAATTTAATTCTATCTCCCGGCCTAAATAGACAAATACTATCTTTGAAAACATCAAAATTCTTGTCAGGATCCCAAATGGGTACGGGAGTCCTCCCAAAAATTTGATAACCTCCAGGTAGCCTATCAGGATAAATAGCTGTGGACGATCCCCCCATACCCACAGTTCCTTTTGGTGTCCATGTTCTAGGTGGGTTATACTTTGGAGCGGTTAATTTGCACCTAGGGTCAAGCGGCATTGTAAATGGTAAACCAGGCCAAAAACCAAGCGAAGCCACCCAATATTCAGTTCCGGAGTGAATTCTCACAAAATGATTAACATCATCTAATTGATTTAATTCTGTAATGAACTCAGGATCTGGCTTTTTCATTGTGATTTTAGCTATGTAGTCTTCAATTGCTTCTTTTGTCCATTTGTCAAGATAAACAGTCGGGAAATGAAAAAGTCTGCTATTTACGACAGTATCATCATTATCTTTCAAATCTTTAAGCAATGATTTCAATTCATTAATTAAATCTTGATAGCCGATATCATCTGGATTGTAGTGAACTATCATTGAGGCAAAACATGGGAGTGTTTCGTAAACTCCCTTAATATTTGCTGTCTTAATTAAGTTTGATAGCCCCTGCGCTTTAAAGTTCAATTCTAAATTCATCACATTACCAAATTCTATTAATAAATACTTATCACCACCTGGTAAAAACTTTGGCTCAGGGTAAATTCCTTGAAATATCTCTAAGGTTTTCTCTTTTGTTACATTTGAGTCCAAATTGGGATAAGAGCCGTCTTCGTTTGTATGCTTTTTTACAGAGAGTTTACTGACATTTAATTTAGGTTGGGAAATATTATGAGGATACATATTTTTAAAACTAGCATAATCATCGACATCGAGTTGAGAGAATAAAATATCATCAAGCTTTTTTGATTTATCTTGAGACAAATGACTCTCTAAATTTTCAAATTTTGAAATCTCGTGATTTAAATAATTAAATTTAATATTATTGTTTTCTTGTTTTGAGGAACCTATTTTGTTTTTTTTTAATAACTCATCTTTAGGATTGGTTAAATCTATTTGCTGAAATAAATCTAAATCTGTATTTTTATATTCTTGAACCATTGAATTTAAAAATATTTAACTTTAATTTTTTCTTTGCTCTTAGTTTTATCAGTAAAATCTACTACTTTGACATTTGTAGGCGCTGTCGGTTTAATTATTTTATTTTGAATTTCTGCATTACCATTAGCTTTGCGATTTGAATTTTGCACACTTGATAAATTATTATCACTAGATTTTTTTTGAGTATGACCAAACATTCCCTCAAGAATTGTATTTGGATTGATATCCTCTTTCTCAAAAGTCTCAAATATACTCCCATCCCGAAAAACTAAAACTCGATGACAGAGTCCTATAAATTCCTCGAGTTCACTTGATAGAAATATTGCTGTACCACCATCATTTACAAAAATTCTAAGGTATTTATATAAGTCTCTTTTTGCGCCGACATCAATACCTCTTGCTGGATCGTTAAGTATCAGTATTTTTGGAGTTGTTGTGAAAGCTCTGGCAATCATGACTTTTTGCTGATTTCCCCCACTCAATGAGGTAATTAGATTATTTTTTGGACCTGTTTTAATACTTAATCTCTCTACTTCCCAATCAAAGATACCGTTTAATTCCATCCATTTAATAAAACCAATAAACCCACCAGACGTTTTAGATTGTTTTCCCTTGTATAATGGAATGACCATATTCTCATATATGCTCATGTTAGGAAAAATACCCTCTTTTTTTCTGTCTCCGGATACGTATCCAATTCCACTTTTCTTTGCATCTAATAAGCTATTTACATTTGTATAATCTTTCTTTGTTCTTTCTCGTTCCTCATCAGACTGTTTAACAACTACTTCTCCGCTAAGTGGTTGATCGATACCAGCAAGAGCCTTAACAAAATTATCTTGTCCTTGTCCATCAAGTCCTGTGACTCCAAGTATCTCACCTTTAGGCAGGTCAAAGTTAATAACATCTCCATTGTCCCAAACTTTTAAATCTTTAGCAGACAGAACTATTTCATCTGAGATTGAGTCTGGAGGTGTAGCTTTTATTTCTGATGCTGTAGAAAATTTTTTATCACCTGTCATGAGACCGAGAAGATTTTTCTCAGTAATTTCATCTCCTGCTAAAACTCCAACATCAACCCCATCTCTCATAACCGTTGCTCTATCACTTATCCTTACTAACTCTGCAATTCTGTGAGTTACTATAAAAATTGCTGCACCTTGATCTCTTAATGTTCTCATTTTTGCAAAAAGTCTTTCTGTAGAGTCAAAATCGAGTGCAGCTGATGACTCATCTAAAATAAGTACTTTAGGATTTCTTAAAAAAGCTCTACCAATTGTAATCCAAGCTTTCATACCAAGCGATAATTGACTTGCTATTGTATATGGATCTACAAATTCACCAGATAGCTCTAACATTATGGAAGCGGCTTTTTCGACCCTATCTCGATGTGCTAATTTTTTCCCAAAAAAAGAGTCATATCCAATAAATAAATTTTCATAAACAGTTGCTTCTTCAGCTATCATCACTTCTTGGAAAACTGTTGCGATACCAACTCTTTGGGCTTCAATTGGTGAATTGGGTGATTGCCCCATGATAGATACTTTTCCTTTATCCAAAGGCAAGACTCCTGAGATCACCTTTGCCAATGTGCTTTTACCACATCCATTGCCACCAACAATGGCGTGAATTTCACCAAAGTTAGCTTTGAAATTAACTCCGTTTAAGGCTTTTGTTACACCAAAGGATTTTGATGCATCTTGAACGTAAATATCTCCCCCGACTTTGGAAGTGTTAGACTGCGCCCCATTCCCGTTTGGGGCACTGTCCAAAGTTTTTTCTTCATTCATTAATTACTTAAATTAAAGTAATGCTTCACCATTATCAAAGAAGTTATTTAAGTATTCATCACTTGCCCAGTTTTCAATTCCAACAGTTCTAAACTCACTTGAGTTTCTGTCACAATCTTCAGGAACAAAAGACTGAATAGTCTCTACATCCTCTTCATATGGAGGAACTAAAATAGATTGGATTTTTAGACCCTGACCTTTCATAGTTCTGAGAAGAACATTCATCGCAAACTCTGCATCATCTCCTGGAGGCCAAGCATAGACTGCTCTATCAATAAAGTCTGGATTGTTTCTCCAGTAACAAAATGCTCCGATTTCTCCACCTAAAGCCATAGGCACCATAGGTCTTCCTGATGACTCGAGAGCATTAAGTGCTCCTGACTCACCTGAAGACTGAACTGCAAAACCATCAACTTGAGTTGTATTAGCTGATAGCCATTTTTGTAGTTCGGCTTGTGCTATTTGTGGGGTCCACATGTGTGCAATTTCTGCAACAACAGTAATGTCTGGATATTCTGCAAAACCGTCTAGCATACCTTGGTGCTGTGAGTCAGATGCTGATGTTCCTGGAATACCTTCCATGATAACAACATTACCTTCACCACCAATAGTTTCTGCTAACCATTGTGCGATGTAATATCCGGTTAATTTATAATTAACTGACGTGCTGATAGCATATTCTGAGGTTAAATACCCAGTCATTGATGCAGTTGGAACACCTTTTCCATATGCATATTCAATTGTAGGATTTAAAGCGACAGGATTTGAGCAACAGACTATTAATCCATCAACTCCTTGATCAGTTAACTGTCTCATTTGTTGAATTTGAACTGCGTCTTTTAGGTTAGATTGGGTAACAACGATATCATTAAGAATACCTGCTTCCTTCATTTTAGGTAAGTAGTCACCGTATAATCTCTCCATCACACCTTTTCTCCATAGATTACCAGCGTATGAGCTTGCATAACCAATAGTCCAAGGAAGCGGTCTATCACTTTTCCAATCTCTGTATACACTTTCGCCAAGTGGCTGGTTAGGATCCATAAAGTCAGGATTATAAACGAAGTCTCTAATGTCAGCTGGAATTTCATCTAGGATGTCCGCATTTAAGTTACCTGCAACACCAACAAAACTAACAGCTAAAATAGCTATGAACTTTTTAAGCAATGTCATAGTTTTATCCTCCTTACTTATATATAAGTAATATTATAATATCTAAATTATCAAAAAAGTTATCAAAATTGTTCCAACATGTGGAAAAGATTTTCACATAAAAGCCTTATTTTCTGTAAATTAGTTAAGAGAGGGAATTTTATTATGGTTGATTTAAACTGCGATATGGGCGAAGGCTTTGGTATTTACTCATTTGCTGATGATGAAGAAATAATGCCATTTATTGATGCTGCTAATGTGGCTTGTGGCTTTCACGCATCAGACCCAAACACAATGAGAAAAACAGTCGAACTTGCAAAAAAATATAATGTAAAAGTTGGTTCTCACCCAGCTTACCCAGATCTTGTGGGTTTTGGTCGAAGACCAATGAAGATGAAGCGAGAGGAAATAAAAAATTTGGTTATGTATCAAACAGGTGCGATTAAAGCTTTTTTAGATGAGTTTGGTATGCCATTGAACCATATTAAACCACATGGATCGTTGTATGGTGTCTCTGCAAAAGAAGAGGATGTGGCTCATGGAATTGCTGATGCAGCTGAAATCTTTAATGTTGGCATTTTCGGTATGGTTAATACCTTTCATGAAAAGGTGTATAAAGAAAGAGGAGTGAAATTTTATGGAGAATTTTACTCAGACTTGGAGTACGATGAAACAGGATATTTGGTTATAGCTAAGGGTCGAAATAAATATTATCCAACTGATAGAGCTGTAGAGCGTTGCCTAAGAGCAATGAATGAAAATAAAGTTGAGACTGTTCAAGGAAATGATGTGGTTGTAGGATGTGAAACAATTTGTGTTCATTCTGATACTCCTAATGCAGTAGAAATCCTAAAAGCTCTCAGAGAAAAAATTTCCTCTGATAAAAAAATACCTCAAAAAACTTCTAACGGTAATCATACCAAAATGCCTTATATTGTTGATAAGAAATGAAAAAAATTTTAATTGCTAATCGTGGTGAAATAGCAAATAGAATTATTAAAAGTTGTAAAGTATTAGGTCACAAATCTGTAGCTGTTTATTCAGATGCAGACAAGAACTCAAAGCATGTAAGATTATCCGATGAGTCTTATTATATAGGACCTAGTAAAGCTCAGGAAAGTTACCTCTCCTATGATAAGATTTTAGATGTTGCTACAAAAGCAAATGTAGATGCTATTCATCCTGGTTTTGGTTTTTTATCTGAAAATGACACTTTTGCTCAAGAGATAATAGAGAGAGGTATTACATGGATTGGCCCAAAACCAAAATCAATAAAATCAATGGGGAATAAGGATATTGCTAGAGAATTAGCTCTAAATTCCAATATTCCTATATGCCCTGGCATAAATAATGTTCACAAATTAAGCGATGAACAACTCAAGGCCAAATGTGAAGTTATAGGTTATCCATTATTAGTAAAATCAAGTGCTGGAGGGGGAGGGATAGGGATGAGTGTCGTCCAAAATTTCAAAGACCTTGCTAATGCAATTGAAAAAACAAGCAACCTTGCTTCCAAATCTTTTGGTAATGGAGATATATTTATTGAGAAATTTATCACAAACGCCCGACACATAGAAATACAAGTTTTTGGATTTGGGTCAAAGGGTGCTGTTCATCTCTATGAAAGAGATTGTTCCATGCAAAGAAGATATCAAAAGATAATTGAGGAGTCCCCCGCGCCGGAAGTAGAGAGGGAATTAATTAATACTATGGCAGAAGCAGCTGTCAAATTATCCTCTGATGTTAAATACGAGGGAGCAGGAACTGTTGAGTTTATATATGATGTTCAAGAAATGAAATATTATTTTTTAGAGATGAATACTAGAATTCAAGTTGAACATCCAGTTACAGAGTTAGTGACAAACAATGATTTGATTTCCATGCAAATAAACTTCGCCTTTAATAGAAAAAATAAATTTTTAAATCAGAACAAAATTAAAACTTATGGACATGCAATTGAATGCAGAGTTTATGCAGAGGATCCCTCTCAAAATTTCTTGCCATCTCCAGGAAAAATTACAAAATTAAAATTTCCAAAAATACCAAAAGGCATCAGATTAGATTGGGGATATGATGAAAGAGACGAGGTTAGTTTCTACTACGACCCAATGATTGGAAAAATAATATCTCACGATTTAATTCGAGAAGACGCAATATCCAAATTAATAAAATTTTTAGAAGGCATTCAAATTGAAGGTATTAAGACAAATATACCTTTTCTAGTTTGCCTTCTTAAAGACAAAAATTTCCTAATAGGCAAACATAACACTAAATATATAGAAAATAATTTAAATACACTTATAAGTAAGACGTCTTTTAAAAATGGTTTTACTAAAAATATTGATTTGAACTCAAAGAGAATTAAAATTGTCGAAACTGACAAACTTAAAGTAGGTCATGGAAGATCGCAGTCAGATAGAGGGGGCATCAAAGTAGTTTATTTTGACTAAATATAATGGTTAATCAACTTGTAGCAGCTATAAAACCCTCTCAAATTCCGGGTTCTGATCCGCAGTCAACGAAATACTTAATCGTCCCAATATTCATATTTTTTGCCCTTATGATTTTTGCAATGATTAGAGGACCACAAATTATTTCAGGCTCTGGTATTGGAACAGCTATTATGGTTTCAACACCTCTTATTCTTGCTACTTATGCTCTTACTGCCTTGGCTTTAGCAGGTAGAGTTACAGTGGATTTATCAATAGGACCACTTATTGGTTTTATTAATGTAACGACAATTCAACTTTATGCTGCTGGTTACATTCAATCGCCAGTTGCATATTTCATATGTGCTCTTGCAATTGGAGTAATTTATCAATTCTTGTATGCACTGATTGTAATTTTCATCAGAGTTCAACCAATAATTGTTGCCCTAAGTATGTTTCTTGCCTTCTCTGGTATAAATTTAGTTATTTTACCAAGACCTGGAGGAAGAGCGCCTGATTGGATGTTATCTTGGAGTGCAGGAACTGAAGTAATACAACCAACACTTATACTTCTAATTTTCTCAACTCTAATTTGGTATGCACTTACTCATACAGCTTATTGGCAACATTTGAAATTAATGGGGTCAGATGAAAAATCTGCTTACACAAGTGGAGTAAGAATTTATGTTGTAAGAATTGGTGCTCATATTATTGGTGGAGTATATGCTGCACTTGCAGCTATCGCATTTACAGGTTTAATTGGCTCCGGAGATCCAACTCAGGGCACTACTTATACATTAATGGCTGTTACCGCACTTGTTTTGGGGGGTTCAAGTTTGATTGGTGGAAGAGGTGGTGCGTTTGGAGCTATATTAGGTTCGGTTAATATTTATTTAATAAATTTTATACTATCTACTTTCAGGTTTGAAAGATTTCAAAGTTTTGTAACAGATTTATCTTATGGCGCAGTATTGGTGGCATCTCTTTTAATACTTATTGCACTTCCTTATATTCAAAAAGCATTTAAAAATATATCAGTTTTTGTATTTTTTATAATTGGAACATTAAGTGCTGCTGCTGTTCAAATTCATATGAAATTTGATCAAGTCACTAGAGGAACTGTTGGAGGCTTTGGAGGTAAATCCAAAGATGCAGAGATTTTTGAAAAAGCTCTTGAGTCTGGAAGTGATTGTCTAATCACAGGTAAAGCGTGCGCCGAGGGCGGAAATTCTACAGTTTGGATGTTTATTGCCATTGGAATAGCAGCCTTGATTTATCTTGTTTATTTGCTCGTTAAACATAGAGATGGTCCAACTGTATCTTTTATCATTGCAGCGATTGTAATTTTCTTTGGATGTGTTTGGAGTGGCACGAGAGAGGCTTATTTTGTCAACGCTGATTTGGGGACTAATTTACAATATATTTTAAATTATGCTCCTCAGTATTTCACATCCGAGTATCTCAGGGTTGGAGTAGGATTACCTGATTTTTCATCCTCATCAAGTGCTTTGGTGGGCCTCGCTTACGCTATAGCAACTTTAGGAGGAATAGTTTTCTTTACATCGGCCATAGTTATAATTGCTATGCCAAAATTTAGAAAAGAAATTAAGACACAAACGTTGGTATTGTTTGCAATTGCGATTTCTTTTGTAGTGTTTGCTGCAATATCTTACTATGGTATAGACTCAAATAGACAAAGTTTCTTTGGAATAGATGGATACGCTGTAATACTAATTCTATTTTTACTTTTTTTACTCACAGCACCAACTTTTTTCTCCAATATCAATCTAAATAATGTTTTTATAATTTTCCTTGGTGTATTAGCGATACTCGCTGTTTACTTTTTAGCCTCACCCTCTGGAATAATTATTACTGATGATGGAAGTAAGTATTATTCCCCAATTATTACAGAATTAATTGTTGGTGATACATCATCTATTAATTACACAAGACCTATCCGTGGTGAATTTATCACAAGTAATGTAACTTGGCTTAAAGAGGCAGCTCTAATTATATTTGCAATATTTGTATTTCAATTTTTTACCTTTCTAACAATGGGAACAAAAATATCATTTGCAAGATTCAAACCTTACATTGCCATCTTAACTATTGCAGCATTAACTTGGTCTGCGATGTTCTTCGCAATAGGATATCCTTATTGGAAAATGATTTTAATCACAGCAATTGGAGTAGCTATTTCGCCTCTGATATGGCAAGCATTTGGTGTTTACAAAATTAAACTTAAATCTCAAGAAGGACTTGAAAAATGGGGAGGACTATCAGAAGATAGAAAAGTTTAGTAAATGGAGAAAAGAACTCATAATTTTTTAAAAGGACTTGGAATTCTTTTTGCCGTTGCTGCTGGAATAGGAACAGCAGTTCTGGGCTATGTAGATAGAACTGATTGGATACAAGTTGCTTTTTATTCAGTAGCAGTTGTTGCCATCATTTTATGGGGATGGCATTTTTTCTTAGTAAGATGGTCGTATCGGTCACTTGTTAAAGATGATGGATCTCAACCTCCTGAAACTACTGAAACTACCAGTAAAAGAGGCCTTTTCTGGGACCTTATTGCAAAGAACTGGATAGCAGTTACGGGATTTCTTCTTCTTTTAGGACTTTTTATACTACTTTGTTTTTTAGTACCTGGGTTCTTCTCGGGTAGAACTGTCGTATCCGCAATCATACTTTTAGGCTTCTTAATCTTAGCATTCCTTGCGTATAAATTTTTAAACATTAATAAAAGTGTAATAATAGGAGTCGCCGTATTAGTTGGTCTATTTATAATAGGATCAGTTTCTATTGACGGCTTCTTATCATTACAAAATATTAAATCCATGTTAGTTTTTGCCTCTTTCCTAGGAATCGCAACCATTGGTCAGACGTTAGTTGTGATGTTAGGTGGTCTAGACTTATCAATACCATTTTTAATTGGTGCAACTAATTTAGGATTAATGTCACTTATTTCACTCGGAGTCCCTCCATGGCTTGCTTTTATAGTAATTCTCGCTTTTGGCACAGTTGTTGGATTGTTTAATGGTTTGATAAGTTTTAATCTCCAAGGTCAATCACTTATAGTCACACTTGGCGTTGGCTTCATGGTAGTAGGTGGAGTACAGATATTGGTGTCACTTCCTACTGTTACAGGTGGAACTGTTTTTGGTGTCGTACCAGACTGGTTAAAAAATCTAGCTTCATTAAATGGAAAATTTTTTGGTCTACCGATACCTCCAGTCATATTAATTTGGATATTAATTTCAATTTTATTAATTGTTGGTCTTAGACACACTAAGTGGGGAAGGAATTTATATGCAGTTGGAGGAAAAAGGTTATCAGCTGATAGATTATCAATTTCTGAGAGAGCATATTGGGTTGGTGTTTATGTTATTAGTGGATTTACTTCCGCAGCCACAGGTGCAATGTTGTTGGGCTGGAGTGGTGGAGGTTTCATAGGTGTAGGAGATCAATATTTATTTTTAACAGTAGCAGCTGTGGCTGTCGGAGGAACTTCCTTGCTAGGTGGATATGGAGGATACGGATTTACAGTGATCGGTGTTCTTGCTCTGCAAGTTATTAGTACATTTTTAGCTGGATTGGGTTTGAGTTTTGAAGGTCAGCAATTTATATTTGGTCTTCTTATTTTACCTCTTGTTGCTCTTTACTCCAGAGCCCCTCATATAAGGGAACAAATATAATAAAATGACTTTAATCAACAGATTTTGTTGTTTCTGTGAAGAATATTTATTTCAAAATATGAAACAAAAATTATTATTAATAAACAAGGACGGGTAATATGAAGACGAGAGGAATAAGTTGTAATGAATAAAATGCTCCTCCCTTACGACATTGTTGGGGGGTCCTTCTGGTTAATTTCCGTTGGCATGATTGGTGCCACTTTATTTTTCTTTTTTGAGCGCAGCAAAGTAAGCTCTAGATTTCATACACCAATGACGATGATAGCTGTAGTGTGCTTGATGTCCTCAATACATTATTTCTTTATTAAAAATCTTTGGGTAGTTAGTGGCACTGCTCCAACCCTATTGAGATATATAGACTGGTTTCTTAACTTTCCTATGCTTGTGCTGATTTTTTATGCAATGCTTATGTCAGTTGTTAAAGTTAAACAAGGTATGTTCTGGAGATTATTAGTTGGAACTCTTGTTTTTGTGGTAGCAGGTTTTTTAGGTGCAGCAGGTTACATGAGTAAGACATTAGGTTTCATAGTTTGGTTAGCTGGATGGTTGTACATTCTTGGGGAGTTATATGTTGGAGAGGCGGGAAGAGCAAACGCAAGATGTGGCAATGAAAATATTCAAATGGTCTTCTTCTCCAATAGACTTATTATTACTATTGGATGGGCAATATATCCAATGGGATATTTCATAGAGCATTTAGGTGGAGGTATTGACCCAAACAGTGTAAACGTAATTTACAATCTAGCAGACTTTTTAAATAAAATAGTTTTTGGTTTAATAATTTATAAAGCAGCAATACAAGACATGAGAGTTAATGGACAATAACATCGATTTAGGAGGTGATAAATAGGTATGAACATTACTAGTGGTGCAGATATTATTGCAGTAATAATCTTAATAGCGTTAGCAATAGCGATTATAGTTTACTTGCTACATTGGTTGTACAGGCGTTCCTCAAAGGAAATAGCTTTTGTTAGAACTGGTATGGGAGGCGAACAAGTTGTGATTAGTGGAGGTGCCTTTGTTTTACCTATTATTCACAACATAACTTCAGTTGGAATGAAAACTCTTTGTATAGAGGTTCAAAGAAATGGAAGTAAATCTTTCATAACAAAAAATAGAATGAGGGCAGAAGTAACGGCAGAATTCTATGTCAGAGTAGCTCCTACAACAGAAGCCGTCTCAATAGCCGCGCAAACATTAGGAAATAGAACATTAGAGCCTGATCACTTGAAAGAACTCGTTCAAGGTAGATTTGTTGATGGATTGGGTGTAGTAGCAGCAAAAATGAGCCTTGATGAAATTCAAGAAAATAGATCTGAGTATATTAAAAAAGTTGCTACTCATGTTGAAGAGGCAATCAAACACACTGGTTTGGAGTTAGAGACTGTATCTTTGACATCTCTCAACCAAGCACCAGTTGGTGTTTTTGATCCATCCAATACATTTGATGCTGAGGGTTTAACTCAAATAACAGAATTCACTCAATCACGTAAAAAGAAAAGAAATGATATTGAGAAGGATACAGAGGTCAGTATTAGAAATAAAAACCTTCAATCTATTAAACAAACTCTTGAAATTGAAAAAGAAGAGGAGTTTTCAAAGTATCAACAAAAACGAGAAATAGAGCAACAAAGAGCCATAGAAAATACAGAGACAGTAAAAACAAAAGCAGAGAAAGACAAAGAGTCTGAGCTGGCTGAAATATCCTCAGAAAAAGATATTGAGATTGCTAAGATCAGTAAAAAGGACTTTGTTGAGATGGAAAAAAGTTTACAAGAAACTAAACTTATCCAAGAAATCGAAAAAAGAAGAAAAGAACAAAATGACTTTAGACAACAAACTTCAATTGAAATTAAACAAAAAGATATTGAGACTGAAAAATCTATTCTTGAATTGGAAAGAGATGTTGAATTTAGTCGTCTAGAAAAACAAAGATCAGTTGACATTAAACTCGCTGAGGAAAAAGCTTCAACAGCAAAAGAAGAGGCTAGAAAAAGATATGAGTCTGAAGAAGCTTATATTATGGCTGAAGAGCAAATTAAAAATGCCAAAACTGCTCAACAGAAAAATGTTGATGCGTTCAAAATTGCTGCTGAGCAAGAGACAAGAGTCTTAGATATTGAAAAGGCAAAAAGAATAGAAATTGAAGAAAAGCAAAAACAAATGGAAGTTCTTGAGAAATCTAAGTCAGTCTTAAAGACAAAAATGGAAGAGGAAAATGCCCGTGCGAAGGCTGTAGAGGCTGAGGAAAAGGTCAACACCATTCGCGATGTTGAACAAGCTGAGAAGGCAAAAGCTCTAGGAGTCATAGACGCGAGCAAAAATGCTGAGAGAGAAAAATTGGCATCGATGGCTGCAAAGATTAGATACGAGATTGAAGCAGCAGGCAAAAAAGCTTTAAACGAAGCTGAAAATGCCAGAAGCGATGCAAGTAGAAGAAGCGCTCTTAGACAAAAACTTGCTGAAAAGATTGAGGGTATCATCAGAGAATGGGTTAGACCAATGCAAAATATTGACTCAATCAAAGTTGTTGATGTAAATGGTTTACCTGGTTTTAGTCAGGGGAATGGAGCTGAAGGAAGTGGCAACGCTGATAATCCATCTGCATCCTCAGGTGGATATTCAAAGAAAGGATCTTTAGCAGATAACGTTGTAAATTCTGCTCTTAGATACAGAGCGCAACAACCATTCTTAGATAGTCTCTTAAAAGAAATTGGTATGTCACCTGGTGAGGCAAGTAATATAAGAAATATTCTTGGTGATTATGATGATCCTAAGAAGGATAAGCACATGAGATTTGATGAACAAGCTACAAAAACACCTAGGAAAAAGAAATAGGTATAATTCATGAGTATAGATTTAAATTCTTGGGCAAAAAAATACAAAGAGCTGACTGAAAAAGATGAAACTATAAAAGCTATGGCAAAATATTACACTTGTTCATTCCTCTTCGACATGGGCAGTGTAAAAGTGATTATCGAGATGCACGACGGAAAGGTAAAAAATATTAATACTAATCCAGGAGGTTTAGACCCTTATGACTTTGCGCTGAGGGCATCAGAGCAAACATGGAGGGAGTTTGCAAAGCCAGTTCCAAAACCTATGTTTCATGGTATCTACGCAGCTTCATTTAGAGAAGACCTTAAAATTGAGGGAAATCATTTAGTCTTAATGCAAAACCTTAGAAACTTTACTGTTCAATTTGAATTGTTAAGACAGTCAGGAGTTCCAGTATGATTAAAAAAATTGAAAGGAAAAATTTATGGCAGTAAAACATCATGACCCAATAGGTAGATACGTCACCATCGAGGTAGATGGACAACAATACAAAGTCTTTTATCTTTCAAATGGAAAAGGTATTCCATTGGTATGTCAGCATACTGCTGGGTGCCACAATCATCAATGGAGAGGATTGCTTGAGGATGAAGAAATAACTCAAAATTACCAAGTTATTGCATACGACCTTCCAAGACATGGTAAATCTGATCCACCTCATAATACAGAATGGTGGAAAGAGGAATACAAATTAACAGCAGAGCATTATTGCAATTTTATTGTGGAACTTTGCAAGGCCTTAGACCTTGAAAACCCTATATTTATGGGCTCTTCTTTTGGAGGAAATGTGGCTCTTCAACTAGCTTTGAAATATCCAAATAAGTTTAAAGCTGTAATTCCTGTCGAGGCTGCTCATTACTCCCCAGGTTTTTATATTGATTGGTGGAGGCATCCTCATGCCAATGCAGCTCAAGTGTGTGGCAGTGGAGTTTGGGATTTAATGGCACCTCAATCACCAGATATGGACAGGTGGTTAACTTGGCATTATTACACTCAAGGATCAGAGGCTTTTAAAGGAGATCTTCATTTTTACTCAGTTGATCACGATTTAAGAGATGAACTACAAAATATAGATGGTCACAAGTGTCCAGTAATCATGTTGACTGGAACCTATGATTATCTTACCCCTCCTGAAGCAACAGAAGATACTGCCAGACAAATTAAGGGAGGAGTTTATATTGAAATGAGAGATATTGGTCATTTTCCAATGAGTGAAAACCATGAAGTCTTTAGAGTATATTTATTAGAGGCACTCAAAATTATCAAGGAAAAGACTGATTACAACTCTTAATTCAATAACGAGTTATGGTCGCTAATCTTTATTGGTTTTTTTTCTTTCTCGTTCTTTATATAAGTTTTTGTCTTTTTTGGGGAGCCAGAACTCTAAGAAAAAATAAAACTCCTGAAGCTTATTATTTAGCAGACAGAAGCGTATCTCCTTGGGTATTCTTTTTCTCAGCAACTGTGACTACATTTGCAGGGATAACTATCATATCTTTCCCATCCCTAATTTATGCAGATGGGTACTCTTTTCTTGCTACCGCTGCAATTGTAATAACAATACCTCTTGGAAGTATATTGTTTTTTAAAAGGCAGTGGATGTTAAGCAGAAAATTTAATCTTATCACCCCTGGAGAAATGTATTACAAATATTATCAAAGCAATACTCTAAGAATTGTAGTCTTAATAATCGGATTATTTTTCGCTGTTCCTTTTCTGGGAATAATTATTGGATCCACAGGCAATGTTGTTGAGTTTATTAGCGGTGGAGAAATATCTAGAGACTCTGCCATGTGGGCGCTGACTGCTGTTGTCTTATTTTATATAGTATCTGGTGGGTTTAAACCCATGGTAAGTGTGAGCGTTGTTCAATCTTGGTTATTTTTTGTTTTCTTCTTAGCGCTGGGTGTTGGTGTATTTAATTATCTAGGAGGTTTAAGTTTTTTTGAAGAACTATCTATGGCGAATAGCTTTATTTCATTTGGAGCTTGGGGAAATACTGGAGGTTACGGAGGAGGTGATATTTCAGGATATTTCAACGTCCCTGGTGTGATTCAGTGGGTTGCAGGTATTGGAAAAAACAACCCATTGGGAGGACCGTGGACAGCAGTTATGATTTTGTCCTTTACTCTCTCCTATATGGGTATTGTGCTTTCTCCCACCTTTTCTATGTGGAGTTATTCAGTAAAATCTCCTAGGTCATTTTACTTTTATCAAGTTTGGGGGTCAGGTGCTGTAGTTGGAATATTTTTATTTATATTCGCTCCTTTATTAGGAGTAGGGGCTCATCTTCTTGGAGCTAACAGTATTGTTAATTCAAATGGTTTTGCGATAAACCAAATATTTCCAGAGCTAAGTTTACAAAATATATCATCTTTGATTTATGTGTTTATTGAGAGCTTTAGTGATCTTTCACCAATCATAGTTGGATTTTTAGCAATAGCTATAATCGCTGCTCTTCAATCCACATTATCTGCTTTTTTAATGACTTCTGGTAGCATGGTAGCAAGAGATCTTTACAGACCGTACATTGATAACAACCCCTCATGGAAAAGAGAATTATTAGTTGCTAGGTTAGCGATGTTATTATTAAGTTTAGCTTCACTGTACCTTGCAACTTTTTTTGAAACTTCTCTTGTATTATTAGGTGGATTAGCAATTGCCTTTGGTTTTCAATTGTTTCCTGTTCTACTTGGAATGCTTTGGTTCAAATGGATTACCAGAGGTGGAGCAATACTTGGACTCATCACTGGATTAGGATTTGTAACATTAGCTGAAACTTTTGGTCATAAACTGACAGGTAATTCTCTTCCGTGGGGTCGATGGCCACTCACGATTTATTCTGGCTTGTGGGGTTTATTTTTTAATGTGATTGTATGCTTCTTATCTTCAATATTTTCAAGCAACGATACAGATAAAGACCACCGAGAGTCATTTCACAGTTTTTTAAATCAGCATATGGGCATTCACCCATCACGAAAAAAAATAAAATCTCTCGCTTATGTTTTCTTTTTAATTTGGGCATTCTTTTCTATTGGCCCAGGTTTGATTTTTGGAAATTTAATATTTGGCAACGCTGATCAAAGTTATGATAATTGGGTGATGGGGGTCCCTTCACTGTGGGCCTACCAAATAATTTGGTGGGTAGCAGGTATATTTTTAATTTGGTTTTTAGCGAATAAAATGGACTTATCGACTTTGCCGAAGAAACCGATACTAAATGGTGATGAATTTTTGGCACCTGACGATGTAGAGGAACAAGGAAACTATATTGACAGAATGGGAGGTGGATATGGTTGGCCACTTATTTTAATCGGTATGGCTGTGGCAACTGTAATACTTTCCGTTTATGCATTATGATGCTAAAGTGTATAAAATTGAGGAGGAATATGAATTTTTCGTATTGTGTTTCATTATTTGGAACAAAAAACTGTGTGAAAGGTGAAGAATATCTAAAATAGAGTTATGTCTGATTACAGCTACAAGAACCCCTCAAACGTCCAATTAAATAAAGGGCATAAGCACACTGACGATTTCATTACAAAGAAATATATTTTGAAAATGTTGAGAGATCCTCAAAAATTAAAATCTTTAATTGAAGAGCACAGAGCAACCCCAATAGGAAGGGCTGCAACTCGAGATCACGGTATCATTCAGCATAGCCAAGATCTTCAGACACTTTTAGATAAGTTAAGAAGGGGTAGTAAAGAAAATGGCTTTGTAACAGTTTGTTTAAGAAGACATGAAGATTATAGGGTTGGTATAACAACAGGCGTAAGAGGTGAGCCAGTTGAAATTACTGAAGACTCTTACTCATCAGAAGAAGCATGTGAACATGCAATTTTTTTAAAAAGAATTAATAGATTACTTGAGGAGTATAGCGGGGAAGAATAATGTTAAAAATTACAGGATATAGCGACAAGTACTCAGCTCACCCTGGTGAGGAGGTAAAATTTTATATTAATGCTGAATACAATGATAGTTATGAAGTTCAATTAGTCCGCCTCATACATGGTGATACAAATCCAGAAGGCCCAGGATATAAAGAAGCTGAAATTGACGCTACTTGTAACGGAACTTATCAAGGTAAAAACCAGAGAATACATGGTGGATCATATATCATAATGCCTCAACACGATAATTTAAATTTAGAGAGCTTTACGATGCAGGCTTACATTTTCCCAACTACTCCAGACAAAGGTAGACAAGGAATTTTCACTAAATTTAATGAGGAAGAAAAAAAAGGTTATGGTCTTTTCGTTAATGATGAAGGTTGTTTGTCTGTAGAAATTGGTGATGGGTCTCAGGTTGTTACTGTCTCTTCAGAAAAAAAGCTTTTGAGAAAGGTTTGGTATCTAGTCATCGCAACATTTGATGCTCAATCAAGAAGGTTAACTCTTCACCAAGAACCGAGAGTTACATCTACTAATGGTGGTTTGGGCATGGCTATTTTGAATCCAATCGAAGAAACTTCAGCAATTATCGAAACTACTAGCTCAGTTTTACCTGCTGCTAATGATGCTCCTCTTCTACTTGCTGCCACAACTCTCAACAATAGATCAGGTCGACATATTTCTGGCGGACATTTTAAAGAAGTAACTTCTCCAATTGAACTACCTGAGCAAACAAAGACTTTTAACGGCAAGATAGATAGACCTAGATTGTCTAATATTGCCTTATCGAAAGCTGAAATAGAAACACTTGCTTCAAGTTATGATGAGTGTAATACGACTGTCAGGTCAACAGTTGTCGGGGCTTGGGATTTTCACGCAAATATTGGTAAAAGTATTGCCTCAACAAAGATCGTTGATACATCGCCAAATAACCATCATGGATTTATAATTAATATGCCAAACAGAGGTATGACTGGACATAACTGGACAGCAGATGAAATGGTTTTCCATCATAAACCTGAAGAGTATGGCGCAATTCATTTTCACGATGATGATATAGACGATGCGAGATGGGATGTAGATTTTACTCTAAAAGTACCTGAAGGATTAAAAAGTGGTGTATATGCTGCAAGACTAAGAGTAGATGGAAGAGAGGAATCAGAAAATGAAGACTATATCCCTTTTTGTGTTAAACCTCCCAAAGGAACAGCAACTGCAAAAACTTTATTCCTACTGCCTACCAATAGTTACATGGCATACTCCAACGATAATCTTGGAACCAACTCTGTAGTAGCACAATTACTAGCAGGTAAAGTTCCTGTACTTGAGCCTGCAGATTTATATTTAAATGAACACAGAGAATACGGACTATCAACCTATTCACTTCACTCAGATGGACACGGAGTATCTATATCATCGAGGCTTAGACCAATCCTTAATATGAGACCTAAATACAGACATTGGCTTTCTCCCTCTTTATGGCAACTTAATGCTGACTTACATCTTACTGATTGGCTTGAAGAAAAAGGTTTCGATTTCGATGTTCTCACAGATGAAGATTTGGAACACGAGGGCATAAACTTGTTAAATCGATATAAAGTTGTAATGACAGGAAGTCACCCAGAGTATTCATCTGAAAAATATATGGATGCATTAGAATCCTATCAAATGCAAGGCGGTAGATGTTTCTATTTAGGTTCTGATGGATTTTATTGGATTAGTGAATATCATCCTGACAACCCTAATATCACAGAAGTTCGAAAAGGTGAAGCTGGCACAAGAGCATGGACTTCTAACCCAGGCGAATATAACAATGCTTTTGATGGTAAATATGGTGGTATGTGGAGAGCTCGAGGAAGAATACCTTCAAAAGTTTGTGGGTTGACTTTTACATCTTATGGATTTGATGTTTCCTCATATTACAAAAGAGAGGAAGATAGTTTTAAGCCAGAATGCTCATGGATTTTTGAAGGGATAGGAGCGGATGAGGTGATTGGTGATTTTGGTTTAGTTGGCGGAGGAGCTGCCGGTTTGGAGTTAGACAGGTACGACTTAGAGTTTGGAACTCCACATAATGCTTATTATTTGGCTCGTTCACAAGACCACTCTAATATGATGTTGCAAGTAAATGAGGAAATACACTTTGCTGTTCGGGGTTACTATGGCGGTGGTCATGAAAATCCAATGGTCAGAGCTGATATGATTTACTATAAAACACCCAATAATGGGGCAATGTTTGCGCCAGGGTCTTTGGCTTGGTGCGGAAGTCTTTCACATAATAATTATAATAATAATGTCTCTAGAATTATGGAAAATACTCTCAAAGGTTTTTTAAAGGACGGACCTTTACCTTAAACTATGAAAAAACAAAATATGCAGGAGATCCCATGGGGAAAAGAAACACTTGGTGCTCTAGACACTCCATTAAATGATTTAGAAAAAAAAGCACTTCAAAATTTAGATGTCGATAAATTAAATGATATGGCAGAGTGCCTCTTTGCTTTGAATAACAGACATTATGGCCCTATTCCTGGAACATATATGGTTATGTGTGTCGAGCCCGGTAAGACCTGGTGTGTTGGGCAGCTCAGCGCTGATAGAGCAAAACCTTTTGTTCTTTTTCCTGAACTTGTTTTTGACTCAGTTGAAAAAGCAACAAAAGCTGCCGAAGCTCTTAAAGCTGAAAAAGCTGAGAGCGTACCTTGTAGAAACATCTAACGCCATGGCTAAAGCCAATGTTATGATAGATAACAACAAAACTAGAGTCACAGAATGGTCTTTCGAAGTTGGGGATTCAACTGGTAAGCACATTCATGAATACGATTATGTAGTAGTGCCCTTATTAGATGGGGAACTTAAAATTGTAAATCATGATGGAGAGGAAACGATTTCGAAACTAGCAAAAGGTGGATCTTACTTTAGAGAAAAGGGAATTAACCATAATGTTTATAATAACAATGATTTTATTTATAAATTTATTGAGATAGAATTTAAGTAGATGGAAAAAAAATTTAGCGAAATTTACAAAAAATCTGATTTAGATCAATTTGATAAAATTATTACAAATAAACAAACTGATCAAAAAGTTAAAGAATATTCCATCAAAGAGGCAATTGAAGACTCAAAAAAAGAATATAGCCACTTAACCAACTCTCAAGTCTCTACTGATATGAGACTCTATATGTTTCAGACCGGAACACTAAAAACTAAAATGAAATATATTAAGATGAACCAATCTAATGAGGATTTTGAAATTCCAGTCCCATGGTTTTTGATAAGGCATCCAAAAGGGGATGTGGTAATTGATGGGGGAAATGCAAAAGAAGTCAGTGAAGACAAACATGCTCATTGGGGTTCCGTTGTAGCTGCATACGATCCAATAATGGGAAAAACTGAAAATTGCATTGATCAGCTTAATTCCATAGGAGTTAATCCAGCAGGCATCAGATATGTTTTGCATTCTCACCTTCACCTTGATCACTCAGGCGGTGTTGGAAGATTTCCTAATGCAACACACTTAGTTCAACAAAAGGAGTATGATTATGCTTTTAATCCAGATTGGTTCTCTAAACCTGCTTACATTAGAAAAGATTTTGATAAACCTGGAATTAATTGGAAATTTTTAAGAGACAGAAATGATGATTTTTTTGATTTATATGGTGATGGATCAATTATTGTAATCTTTACTCCAGGGCATGCACCGGGCCATCAGTCTTTTTTAGTAAATTTACCAAATTCTGGTTACGTGTTGCTAACTATTGATGCGGCTTACACAATGGATCATTGGAACAATTTAACACTACCTGGTCTTGTTTGCTCAGCTGTAGACGTTGTTGAGTCAGTAAAGAAACTTAAAAAAGTTGCCAAAGACAAAAACGCTACTGTCGTCACTGGGCATGATCCTCATGCATGGCAAGAGTTTAAAAAAGCTCCAATGTTTTATTATGATTAATGTCTGACTATTTCCAAGATATACCTCCAATTAAATTCGAAGGCAAAGACTCAAAAAACTCTCTTTCCTTTAAATATTATCAAGCAGATAGAAAAATCTTAGGAAAAACTCTTGAAGACCATCTACGTATGGCAGTATGTTACTGGCATACATTTAACTGGCCAGGTGGAGATCCTTTTGGAGGACAGACTTTTCTTCGTCCATGGATGGAGTCCGGGGATAAATTAGAGCAAGCAAAAGATAAACTAAATAATGCTTTTAGTTTTTTTGAAAAATTAGGAATTCCTTTTTTTTGTTTTCACGATGTCGACGTAGCTCCTGAAGGAAATAATTTTTCAGAAACAGAGAAGCTACAAAAGATCATAGTTGATGAAATTTCAAAAAAATTAGAAACTAGTAAAGTTAAACTTCTTTGGGGAACTGCTAATCTTTTTAGTCATCGAAGGTATATGTCAGGAGCTGCTACCAATCCTGATCCTGAAGTTTTTCAATATGCTGCTGCTCAAGTGAAGATGTGTTTAGAAAATACACAATTTCTTGGGGGTCAAAACTATGTTTTGTGGGGAGGTAGAGAGGGTTATGAAACAATTCTCAATACGAATATGAAACAAGAATATGATCAGCTAGGTAGATTTTTGAATATGGTAGCTGAACATAAGCATAAAATTGGTTTTGAAGGTTTACTTTTGATTGAACCTAAACCTCATGAACCAACTAAACACCAGTATGATTTTGACTCTGCAAATGTTTTTGCGTTCCTTCAAAAATACGGTCTGGAGAAAGAATTCAAACTAAATATAGAGCAAAATCACGCTATTTTGGCAAAACATTCATTTGAACATGAGATAGCCTACGCTCTTTCCAATAACATTCTTGGGAGTATTGATATTAATAGAGGTGATTATTTAGTTGGTTGGGATACAGATCAATTCCCAAACAATGTGGAAGAACTTGTTTTACCTTTTTATTATATTTTCAAAAATGGTGGCTTTTCATCTGGAGGACTTAACATGGACGCTAAGATTAGAAGACAATCTATTGACCCAGAAGATCTTTTTTATGCTCACATTGGCTCCATGGATACATGTGCTAGAACACTTATTGCTGTTGAAAAAATGATAAACGATGGAAGCTATGAATCTTTTTTAAAACAAAGATATGAGTCCTGGAATGATAATTCTGAACTGATGAATAAATTATCATTGGAGGATATTCATAATAAAGTCATAAAGGAAAATATTAATCCAGATCCTAAATCTGGTAGACAAGAATATCTTGAAAATTTAATCAACTCATTTGTTGAGTAAATCTATGAAAGTAAATAAATTTTTATTTGACTTGGGTAACGTGTTTTTTGATTGGAGCCCACACCATGTTTTTAAAAAAATAATACCTGATAATAATAAACTTAATTATTTCATTAATGAAATAGCATTTCCTCATCTTGATACGAGGTGTGATGCCGGCGTTCAAATAGATATTGCTGTTTCCGAGGCTGTTCAAAAGTTTCCAGACTATGAGAAAGAGATAAAACTCTATTACCCAAACCATAGAAATATGGTTAATGGTTCCTACCAAGATTCTATTGATATATTTAAAAAGATTAAATCTCTAGGACACCCATGTTATGTATTGTCTAATTGGTCAGACGAGACCTATGAGGGGATGGAAGACCAATATCCTTTTTTAAAAGAATTTGATGGTAAAATTATTTCAGGAAGAGAATTTTTAGTAAAGCCTGACCCAAAAATATACGAACTAGCAATTTCAAGGTTTGATTTAGTCAGTTCGGAAACTCTTTTTATAGATGATCGTGAAGAAAATATTGAAGCTGCTAAAGAATTAGGTTTTCAAACAATTCATTTAACAGATCCATCTTTAATAAAATCAGAAATCAGTAAATATTTACTTGTTTAAATTAGACAATAAAATTGGTCTTGGTTTGGCCTCTTTAGGCAGGCCTGGTTACATAAATATAGGTCATGATGGTGATCTTGGTCCTAATAAAACGAAAGAAAATATGCAATCACAATGCCATGATGTATTAGACTATGCTTATAGCAACAGAATAAAATATTTTGATGTAGCAAGAGTGTACGGAGAGTCAGAACAATTTTTATCAAACTGGATTAGAAAACAATCACAGTTTGATGGATTTGTTGGTTCCAAATGGGGCTATGAATATCTAGCTAATTGGGAGGTGGATGCTAAAACCCATGAGAGAAAAGATCATTCTTTAAAATTTTTAAAAGAGCAATGGATTGAAACAAGATTAAATTTGGGAAAAAGCATAGATCTATATCAAATTCATTCTGTGACCAGTGATAGTCCTGTTTTAGATGACCCAACAGTATTAAAAGAACTTGAGGAGATGAAAAAAAAAGGAATTGAAATTGGAATTTCTACTAGTGGACCAGATCAGGAAAAAACAATTGAAAAATTTTTGAAAATTAATGAAAAGGCTCAATTATTCTCTTTTCTTCAAACAACTATTAATATTTTTGATCAATCTTGCACAGCAATTTTAGAAAATGCTTCAGAAAATAAAATTAATATAATAGCAAAAGAAGTTTTTTCAAATGGAAGACTTACTAATGCTAATAAAAAATTTCATCAAAATGAATTAATTGAATTAACCTCTATAGCAAAAAGTGTTGATTTAAGTTTAGAGGAATTATCTTACTTGTGGGTTTATCAATTACCATTTGTAAAAATTTGTCTCACAGGTGCTTCAACAATAAGTCAACTTGAAAATAATTTAAAATGTCTTCGTAAAAAAGATATTAAATTACCTAATTTAGAGTCTTTCTCTTTAGATACTCTAGAATATTGGAATATTAGAAAGTCTTTAAATTGGAATTAAGGATAAATTTTAGTTTCACTAGCTTTACCTAGCGTTTTACCAAAAGTTCCTTTTTTTTCTTTAGCTACAGCAGTCCACTGATATTTATGTTTACCATTAGGTGGGCATGGTGACTTGTATTTAAAAGCACCAGACTCAATTAAATTTTTTCCTTTGTATTCTACCCAACCACCTCCATGATTATAAGAGGGCACATCTAAGTCAGTCATTTTAAAATTTATCCATTTAGTTCCCTCGGGAACACCGCTTAAATTGAAATTCGGGTTATCAACTATATTTGGATTACCTGTTGTACATAACTTTAAGCCATCCCAATTAAAAGAGATTTCAAAATCATTTGCAAACATATTTGTTGAAAAGAAAAAAAAGATTAAAAAAATATATTTCACAAATTTATACTATTGTTTCTAAAAGAATATCCAACTGGAATTTGCTGAACTTGATGCCAATGATTTCTCAATAAATTTTATACCCTCAAGACCATCTTCTACACTTGGGAATTGATGATTATCGGCGTTAAAAGTACCATTTTTCTTATCTATTAACGCGTTCGCAACATCAGTATAAATGTTAGCAAATCCCTCTAAATATCCTTCAGGATGTCCAGGAGGAATACGAGTTACTTCATTAGATACATTGAGTGCTCCCGCTCCACCTCTTGTAATTTTTTGTTTAGGTTCTCCATATTTTGTAAAATAAAGATAGTTAGGATCTTCCTGGCACCATTCAAGTCCTGCTTTTTCACCATAAATTCTTATTTGCAAATGATTTTCATTACCTGGTGCTATTTGAGAGGACCATATCGTTCCTTTAGCACCTTCTTTAAAACGAAGAGAAATTTGCGCATTATCATCTAAAATTCTTCCAGAAACAAAAGAAGTTAATTCAGCTGAGATCTCTTGTGTATTAAGACCAGTAACATATCTAATTAAATTGTAAGCATGAGTGCCTATATCACCAATGCATCCCCCAGCCCCTGATTGACTAGGATCAGTTCTCCAAGATGCTTGTTTGTTTCCGTCATTCTGTGTTTTGTTTTCTAAATCTTCTGTTAACCAATCTTGAGCATACTCAGCTTGAATAACTCTTATTTTACCAAGATCTCCGTTATGACATAATGCTCTGGCATTGCGTATCATTGGGTAACCAGTGTAATTGTGAGTCAAAGCGAATAATACATCATTATCTTGTTTGCTTTGAACAAGCTCCTCACATTGTCTAAGGTTCATCGCTAGGGGCTTATCACAAATAATGTTAAATCCTTTGTTCATGAAAGCCAAAGCAATAGGGTGATGCATATGGTTAGGAGTAACGATGGCAACAGCATCAATTTTATCTTCTCTAGAACTCTCTGCCTCAATCATTTCATTAAAATTTTTATAATTTCTGTCGTCATCAATTCCAATTTCTTGACCAGAAGCGATAGCTTTTTCTGCATTTGAGGAAAATGCTCCAGCTAAAAGTTCATATCTATCATCAATTCTTGAAGCAATTCTGTGAACAGCCCCAATGAAGGCTCCTTGACCACCACCCACCATTCCAAGTCTTATTTTTTGTGCCATTTTTTATTCAATTCCAAGCATTTTTTTGTTAGCTGCCTCATCTGTTCCTGAGCCAGCAAAATCATCAAAAGCTTTTTCGGTTACTCTAATAATATGATCTTTAATAAATTGAGAGCCCTCTCTGGCACCATCCTCTGGATGTTTGAGAGCACATTCCCACTCTAAAACAGCCCATCCTTCAAATCCGTAGGTAGTTAATTTTGAAAAAATAGATTTAAAATCTACCTGCCCATCCCCTAATGATCTAAAACGACCCGCTCTATCTTTCCACGGTTGAAAACCACTGTATACACCTTGTCTTCCAGTGGGATTAAGCTCTGCATCTTTGACATGAAACATTTTTATTTTCTCATGATAAATGTCTATATTTTGTAAATAGTCTAAATGTTGAAGCACGTAATGACTAGGATCATACAACATGTTGCATCGATTATGATTTCCTACACGCTCTAAAAACATTTCAAAAGTAATTCCATCATGTAAATCTTCACCAGGATGAATCTCATAACATAAATTAATTCCACATTCCTCAAATTGATTTAATATAGGAGTCCATCTGCTTGCAAGCTCATCAAAAGCTGTTTCAATTAATCCAGCAGGTCTTTGAGGCCATGGATAGACATAAGGCCAAGCTAAAGCACCTGAAAAAGTAACATGATCAGTCAGTCCCAAATTTTTTGAAGCTTTGGCAGCCATCATGAGTTGGTCGACTGCCCATTTTTGTCTTTCTTGAGGGTTTCCTCTTACTTCAGCAGCAGCAAACCCATCAAAAGCAGTATCATAAGTTGGGTGAACAGCTACAAGCTGGCCTTGAAGGTGTGTTGACAATTCAGTCAATGTCAAATTAAAGTTTGATAATATGCCTCTAACCTCATCGCAGTAATCTTTACTTTCGGATGCTTTTTTTAAATCAAATAATCTGTTATCCCAACTAGGTATTTGGACTCCAATATAACCCAAATCACTAGCCCACTTAGAAATATTCTCTAAACTATTGAAAGGTGCTTCGTCTCCTGCAAATTGAGCTAAAAATATAGCTGGACCTTTAATTCCCGTCATTCACCTATCCCCCAGATCATATTATTACAGTATATTGTTTTTTTAAATAGCTTAAAACTCATGTAAATTCAGCATTTATCATTAATTAAAAAATTAGTATAATTAAAATATTAGTTATTGAACTGAGGAGGAAATAACATGAAGAAAATACTATCTGTATTTCTAGTTCCTGTTTTTGCCTTACTTTTTTCTTTAAATGCAAAATCAGAGTCATTGACTCTTGGTTGGGCCGCTTGGGATCCAGCTAATGCACTTCAAGAATTAAGTAAAGAGTTTACTGCAGAGACAGGTGTAGAAATGAACTTCGAATTTGTGCCATGGCCAAATTTTGCAGAGAGAATGTTAAACGAATTAAATAACCAAGGTAAAACATTTGATTTGTTAATCGGAGACTCTCAATGGATTGGACAAGGTGCTGAATATGGTCACTATGTGAAGTTAAATGAATTCTTTGATGCTAATGGTATTTCAATGGATGATTTTAACCCTGCAACTGTTTACGCATATTCCACATGGCCTAAAGGCTCACCAAACTATTATGCCTTACCAGCAATGGGTGATGCTCTAGCTTGGGCTTACAGAAAAGATTGGTTTGATAGACCAGAACTACAAGCAGAGTTCAAAGGTAAACACGGTTATGACCTAGGTGTTCCAAAGACCTGGGATGAACTTTATGATATGTGTACATTCTTCCAAGGAAGAGAAATTGACGGTCAGGTAAGATATGGTGCTGCAATCAACACAGAGCGTGGCTCTGAAGGTATCACCATGGGTGTCACAGCAGCTATGTATGCTTGGGGTATGCAGTACGAAAATCCAGACAAAGCTTATGATATGGATGGCTATTTTAACTCTGATGCATCAGTTGAGGCTGTTGAATTTTATAGAAAAATGTACGAAGATTGTGCGCCTCCAGGACATTCGGACGCCTACATGGTAGCAAATCTTGACGCGTATAAATCAGGACAAGTCGCATTCCAAATGAACTGGTATGCTTTCTGGCCTGGTGTTTCTAAAGAAGACAGCGATGGAAGAGTTTCTGGTTTCTTTGCAAACCCATGTCAAAATGTATGCGCAGCTACACTTGGAGGGCAGGGTATTTCAGTTGTAAAATACTCTGACAAACAAGATTTAGCATTGGAATATATGAAGTGGTTTGCAAAACCTGATATTCAACAAAAATGGTGGGATTTAGGCGGATATTCATGTCATATGGATGTTTTAGGATCCCCTGATTTCGTTGACTCAGCTGTGTACGCTCAAGGCTTTCTTGACTCTATGGGCATAGTCAAAGACTTTTGGCAAGAACCAACATTTGTTGAGTTGATGCTACCTATGCAGGAGAGAATTCATGACTACGTTGTGAATGGAAAAGGCTCTGCAAAAGAAGCACTTGACAAAATTATTGATGATTGGACTGAAGTCTTCGAAGACGACGGTAAAATTTAATCAGTAAATATATTTTTTAGGGTGGGTTAATTCCCACCCTTTCACCCATACCTAAATTAGAAATATGAAAAGTGCTGTTAAAAAGTTTAAGGGATTGTCCGATAAGGCTATTGCTTGGATTTTTATAGCACCGACATTAATTTTACTTCTTGCTATTAACATATATCCACTCATCTATGCCATAAGAATGTCTTTTACAAACTTCTACGCTAACAAGATTGGAAGAGAAGTAAAATTTGTTGGATTAAAAAATTACAAAAAAATTCTAGGAAAAGAAGAGATTTGGGAAAAGATGCAAATAACTGCCCATTTTGTCTGTTGGACATTAGTTTTACAAGCGTTGATTGGTTTAGGATTAGCATTACTTCTAAATAAAAAATTTAAAGGTAATGAACTACTAACAACACTTATAGTTTTACCTATGATGTTATCACCTGCAGTTGTTGGAGTATTTTGGACGTACTTGTATAACCCACAAGTTGGATTATTTAATTACGTCGTGAACTTTTTCTACGATTTTGGTATTTTTGATATGATTGGCTCAAGTACGTTGGCTCCATGGTCTATTGTCATTGTTGATACATGGATGTGGACACCTTTTACGATGCTTATTTGTCTTGCCGGTTTAAGGTCAATTCCTAACTACCTTTATGAAGCTGCAGAAGTCGATAGGGCTAGCAAATGGCAGCAATTTATTCATATCACCTTACCTTCTGTTCTCCCTTTTTTATTACTTGCCCTTCTTTTTAGAGGTATTGAAAATTTCAAAATGTTCGATTTAGTAGCTGAACTCACTTCTGGTGGTCCTGGATCGGCAACAGAGTTGGCATCAATAAATTTAAAACGAGAAGCATTTGAGAAATGGAAGACGGGATATAGCTCAGCATTTGCGGTTATATTGTTTGTAACAATATTTGGTTTTGGAAACGTCTATGTGAAAGTGATGAATAAAATTAAGGATAGATGATGGATACTTCAAGATCACCCTCAGAAGCCAGCGGATTTTCAAGAAAATTAGCAGCCACAATTATTATTGTGTATATGGTTGTTACACTTATTCCAATCTCCTGGATGGTAGCAACAAGCTTTAAAAGTGTTGATAGTGCTATCTCATATCCTCCTGAGGTTTTTTTTGAGCCATCATTAGAGGGCTATGTTAATCTTTTTACAAACCGTTCAAGACAACCGAAGGATTATTTAGACTCTCTTCCGCCGCCTGATACCTGGTACGAGGAATTAGTCAGAAGTAGAGAGATGGTAATAACAGGTCCTTCTAAATTCTTACCAAGATATTCTAATTCTTTGATTATCGGATTTGGAGCTACATTCTTTTCTGTATTTTTAGGTTCCCTTGCAGCATATGCATTGTCAAGATTTAGAGTTCCTTTAAAGGATGACTTATTATTTTTTATTTTGTCGACAAGAATGTTTCCTCCCATAGCTGTGGCTGTTCCAATTTTCATAATGTATAGGAAACTTGGTTTAGGAGATACCCATGTAGGAATGATAATTTTATATACGGTCGTAAACTTAAGTTTATCAGTATGGTTATTAAAAGGTTTCATGGATGAAATACCAAGAGAGTATGAAGAGGCAGCCATGATTGATGGATATTCTCGAATGCAGGCATTTTTTAAGGTAGTGCTTCCACAGGCAACCACAGGTATTGCCGCAACAGCTATTTTTTGTATGATTTTTTCTTGGAATGAATATGCATTTGCCGTTTTACTTACACAATTTAATGCCCAAACAGCTCCACCATTCATTCCTACTATAATAGGAGAAGGAGGTTTAGACTGGCCCGCTATTGGAGCAGGCACAACTTTGTTTTTAATACCTGTAATGATATTTACTGTGGTGCTAAGAAAACATTTACTCAGAGGTATAACATTTGGAGCGGTAAGAAAATAATGAGTGAGAAAAAAAGTTTATTAAGAAGAATATTTAGAAGATCTATTTGGGAAAATGCATCAACTGTTTTGATTTTGGTGGGTGTATTTATGTTAATGCAACCTTTTGCAATGTGGATGTATACCTATTCCTTTATTGTAATTCTTATTGGGACCATTGGATTTGTTATTACAAGTCATTTTCCAGATTAACCATGGCAGAGATAGAAATTAAAAATTTACATAAATCTTTCGGTGACTTTGTTGCGGTAAAAAACTCTAATCTTGTAATAGAAAATAAAGAATTCTTTGTGCTATTAGGTCCCTCAGGTTGTGGGAAAACAACAACTCTAAGGATGATAGCAGGATTAGAACTACCAACCTCAGGAAATATATTACTTGATAGAGAGGATGTAGGTTATTTGAGAGCCTCTCAACGTGATATAGCCTTTGTTTTTCAGCTTTTTGCTTTATATCCACACATGAACGTCAAAAATAACCTAGCATTTCCTCTAAAAATGCAAAAGTTTTCAAAAACTGAAGTTGATTCAAAAGTTATGGAAGCCGCAAAACTTCTAAGAATTGATCATTTATTAAAATCAAAAGTATCTTCATTAGCTGGAGGAGATCGTCAAAGAGTTGCTTTAGGAAGAGCGCTTGTTCGAAGACCTAAAGCATTTTTAATGGATGAGCCTTTAGGCACACTTGACGCTGAATTTAGAGAATTAATGTGTTTAGAATTACGTAAACTTCATGATGAAATAGACGCTACTACCGTTTATGTAACACACGATCAACAAGAAGCTATGTCAATGGCAGATAGAATAGCTGTAATGAATGAAGGAGAGGTTTTACAAGCTGACTCTCCAAAAATTATTTATAATAAGCCAAAAACTAAATTTGTAGCAAATTTTATTGGATCACCGGGTATGAATTTTATACCAATTAAAGAAAAAATTACTCCAAATCAATCAAGTATTAAATTACTAGATTCTTCTTTAAAAATACCTGAACAAAGAGAGGGTACAAATTCAAATGAGAATTTTTTAGGAGTAAGACCAGAAAATTTAAGGTTAGTATCCGAAAATGGAGTAAAAGGAAATATCTTTGGTGTTGAGTATTTAGGTTCTAGAAAAATACTTACTGTTGAAACTCAACTAGGAAATATAAAGATAAGAGTAGATAGCGACACACAAGTTAAAATTAACGAGCAAATTCAATTTGATACACTCAATAATAATCAAATAATTTTTGATGGATCAAATGATATGGCACTTCAAAGTGAGTTTATGAGTTAATGTCTAAAGTAGAATTACAAAATATTACAAAAATATACGATAAAACAATCAAGGCTTTAGATGACATAAGCTTTACAGTAAAAGATGGCGAGTTTTTTATTTTACTCGGACCAACAGGTGCGGGGAAGACAACAACGCTTAGATCAATTGCAGGTCTTGAAAAAATAGATAAAGGAAAAATTTTTTTTTGATGATGAGGATGTCTCTGAGGCTCAGCCAGCTGCAAGGGACACAGCGTTTGTCTTTCAACAGTATTCCTTATACCCACATTACAAAGTATATGATAATTTAGCTTTCCCACTTCGATCTCCTTTGAGAAAAGTCCCTGAGTCTGAAATTAATGAAAAAGTCACAAAAATAGCGGAAATGTTAAAGATTTCTGGAAAATTAAACAACAAAGCAACAGAGTTATCGGGTGGCGAAATGCAAAGAGTTGCTATTGGTAGAGCTTTGGTTAGAAATCCAAGCATTTATTTAATGGATGAACCACTATCTTCTCTAGATGCAAAACTTCGTGAAAGCTTAAGGGTAGAATTAAAGAAAATTCAGTTAAACTTAGGCTCAACTATACTTTATGTAACTCACGATCAAGCTGAAGCTACAACTATGGCTGATCAAATTGGTGTTTTGGAAAATGGAAAGATAGCTCAGATAGGAACACCTGAAGAAATATATAATAATCCTAATTCTATTTATGTAGCAAATAGACTAGGATCCCCTAAGATTAATATTTTAGATAAAACTTCAATTAATACCTCGTCACCAAATCAGGCTAGTCAATTAGGATTAAGACCTGAGCATATTAAATTAGGTCAAGGAGAGCTTATCGGTTCCATTAAAACAATTGAGTCTTTAGGAGCTGAAACAGTAGTGGAGTTAGAATATAAGGGATTAGAAATTTTATCTTTATATCAAGGACTATTTCAAGGAGTACGTGGAGATGAAATAAAGTTTGCCATTGATAATAGTAAAGTTCTATTTTTTGATGACAAAGGAGTGAGTGTACAATGAGTGTTGATTTCCTTATCGAAACAGCAAAGAAAATACAGGTTGTCATCAATGATAATTCTTCTGAAATTGAAAAGTTAGATCAAGAAATAGGCGACGGTGATCATATTTTTAATGTACAAAGAGGAATAAAACTCGTTATAGAATTAGAACCAACTATAAAAGATCTAATAATGTCTAAAGCATTAAATCAAATTGCAATGAAGGTCCTTTCTGGCATAGGTGGTTCATCAGGAGCATTATTTGGAACGTTATTTATGACTATGGCTAAAGGTAATGCTATTGATGAAGGTGTTAATTATAAAAAAGCTATAGAAATTTTTGCAGAGGGTGTGGAAGCAGTCAAACAAAGAGGTAAAGCTGATGTGGGAGAAAAAACAATGATGGATGTTTTAATACCTGTCTCTAATTGCCTCAAAAAAGGTGTTGAGGACGACAAAGATCTTAAAGAAATACTAAAAGAGGCCGTAGAAGTAGCGGAAAAAGGGATGTTTTCAACGAAAGATCTCTTGGCTACAAAAGGTAGAGCTTCTTTTTTAGGAGAGCGAGCAAAGGGCCATATTGATCCTGGCGCTCGGTCTTCGCAATTAATGATAAAGACTGTCTGTGAGTCAGTTATAAATAGTTAGGAGGAAACTATGAAAAAATTTATGAATTCAGCAGATGACTTTTTAAAGGAGAGCCTACAAGGTTTTGGTGCTGCACACCAAGACATTGTTAGTTGTCATTACGATCCAAATTTTATAACCAGAGCTACTCCCACAAAAGAGGGAAAAGTTGCCTTGATAAGTGGAGGAGGCAGCGGTCACGAGCCTATGCATGGGGGATTAGTTGGATATGGAATGCTAGATGCAGCATGCCCAGGATTTGTTTTTTCTTCACCGACACCAGATCAAATGTTAGCTGCTGCCGAAAAAGTAGATAGTGGTGCAGGTGTCCTTTTTATTGTTAAAAATTACTCGGGTGATGTTATGAATTTTCAAATGGCCGCTGAGATGATGCAAGGCCCCAATGAGTCTGTATTAACAAATGATGATGTTGCTGTTGAAGACTCTTCATTTACAACTGGTAGAAGAGGTGTTGCTGCTACTGTTGTTGTTGAAAAAATAGTTGGTTCTTTAGCAGAGCATGGAGGTAGCTTACATGAGTGTAAAGCTTTAGGAGATAAGGTGAATAAAAATTCAGGATCTATGGGAGTTGCCTTTTCAAGTTGTACAGTTCCAGCAGCAGGAAAACCAAACTTTGATATTGGTGATGATGAAATGGAATTTGGTGTTGGAATTCATGGTGAGCCTGGAAGAAGAAGAGATAAAATGAAATCTGCTCAAGAAATTACAAATGAATTATTGGAAGCAATTAATGAGGATTTAAAACCTGAGGCTAACGAAGAAATACTATTATTTGTGAATGGTATGGGTGGAACTCCTCTAACAGAGTTATACCTAATTTATGATAATGCTAAAAATATGTTAGATAAAAAAAATATAAAGATTTCAAGGTCTTTGGTTGGAAATTATTGCACATCTCTTGAAATGCAAGGATCTTCAATTACCCTTACTAAACTTGATGAAGAGCTTGTTAAGCATTGGGACTCCTCTGTTCACACTGCGGCTATGAGATGGGGTGTCTAATAATTTGTAAAGCCTGTAGGAGAACTACAGGCTTTTATTCTGTTAAGTAACATCTCACTTTAATGATTATGATGATCGAGAGTGACATCACCTACTAATGTTTCGACTGAAACCCTATTATCTACATTAGTATTTAATCTTTTTTCCCTTGCTGCATCTGCTGCTTTCATGGTTTCGGTATTTGGGTAAATTGTGACTGCCATTAAGGTTACATCATCAATTCTAATACCAATTAACTGACTCGCTTGTGGAAATTCAGATGGAGCATTCTGAACGTATCCTTGTGTTTGATCATCTGCAGCTTCCTTTGAATCCATTTTTACTGTGGTTATTCTTGCTATACTCATTTAGAAATCCTCCTTGATTTTGAACAAAATTTTATAATTAATATTCCAATATTACATCCCAATATCATTTTAATTAAACACTTAATTTCATGATTAAATTGAATTTTATGCATGTAAATAAATTAAAATTATAGTTTATCTTATATATTAATATCAATTACTAGATGAAAGGAGTAAATACATGAAAATAAATAAAGGAGATAAAATAGAAGAAATAGAATTACCTGATCCTGATGGAAATACCTTCAAACTTTCAAGCATTAAAGGAAAAAAAGTTTTATTGACTTTTTACAGACATGCATCCTGTGCAGTTTGCAATTTAAGAATTAATGAGTTTGTAAAAAAATATGAAGAATTTGGTAAAAACTTTACAATAGTCGGGATCTTTCATGCACCAGTTGATTTTTTAAAGAAAAATATGGATAGACATAACTTGCCATTCACTGTTCTTGCAGATGAAAGTTTCGAGTATTTTAAAAAATATGATGTTGAGAGATCTTATGGAAAACTCTTCTCAGCTTTTATCTTTAAAGTTCATAAATTCTTTTTAGCAGGAATAAAAGGTTATTTACCTGTTCAGTTTAAAGGGTATGTAGATATTGTTCCAGTTGATGTTCTAATTAACGAGGAAGGGATAGTTGAGGATGTTTATTATGGAGAAAGTGATATTGCTGATCACATGCCTTTCGAAAAAATTAAGGCATTTTCAATAGCTTAGAATTTTAATAATCAGTTGTAAAAATATATTGCAAAACCAAATATAAATATTGCGATCAGAAAATAACTTATTGCAGATTTTTTAAAATATATCTCTGATCTAAAAATAATATTAAAAATTTTATAAGATGCGTAAACTATAAAAACTATTATTAATAAAGTGATTAGCCAAGTCCCTAAAAATTCAAGAGAAAAAAGTCTATCCAATACACCCTCATTCATAATTTAAATAATATATTAATTTATTATTGAACCAAGGATCTTTAGCCGTGACAAATTATTTAATTATTTAAATGTAAATTTTA